>JAUSQI010000052.1 GCA_030652575.1 Stagnimonas sp.
GAGGGTGGTGGTCTTGCCGCTGCCGGTGGGGCCGGTGACGAGGATGATGCCGTGCGGCTGCTCGATGAGCGCACGCCAGCGGGCCTCGTCTTCTGGGTTGAAGCCGAGTGCGGCGAAGTCCTTGACCAGCACTTCGGGGTCGAAGATGCGCAGGACCAGCTTCTCACCGAACGCCGTGGGCAGGCTCGACACACGCAGCTCCACCTCGCGGCCTTCGGGGCTGCGGGTTTTCACGCGGCCATCCTGCGGTTTGCGCTTTTCGGCCAGGTCCATGCGCGCCAGCATCTTCAGGCGGCTGGTGACCGGCGGGATCAGCGACACCGGCAGCTGGTAGACCTCGTGCAGCGTGCCGTCGATGCGGAAGCGCACCGTGCCCTGCTCGCGGCGCGGCTCGATGTGGATGTCGCTGGCGCGCTGGTCGAAGGCGAATTGCAGTAGCCAGTCGACGATGCCGATCACATGCGAATCGTCGGCGCTGAGGTTGCCGGCTTTGCCGAGCTGGGTGAGCTGCTCGAAGTTTTGAAGTGCACTGGGCGAGCGGCCCTGGGCGTTCTGGCTGGCCTTCACGGAGCGGGCGAGGGCGTAGAACTCGACCGAATAGCGCTCGATGTCCTTGGGGTTGGCGACGACGAGCTTGAGCTGCTGCTTGATGCGCGGGGCCAGTTCTTTTTCCCACTCCAGCGCGAAGGGATCGCTGACCGCAATGACGGCCTCACCCGCAGTGACCTTCACCGGCAATATCTTCAGCCGCGCGGCATAGGCGTACGGAATGAGTCCGGTGACGCGGCCGACGTCGATGCTGAGCGGGTCGATGCGCAAAAACGGCAATCCCGCCTTGGCACCGAGCCAGGTGGTGAGGGTGTCGATGCCGAGCTTGCGCTTGGGGTCGCGCGCATCGGGGAAGTCCATCTCCGCCACCGCGACCAGCGGATGCACAGCCGTGTCGGCGCGCACGCGCATTTGCAGGGCGGCGATCTGGTCTTGCGTCAGCAGGCCATCGGCCTTGAGGGCATTGAGCACATAGCGCAGGGTGAGTGCGGGTTGGGGCGAGACAGGTGCGTTCATGGCTCAAACCTTAGCACCACAACGCGCAGCCGGATAAGCTCTGGCGACAAAGCAAATCGCTCGTACGGAGGAGACCCGATGGAAGCAGATTTCGTGATCGTAGGTGGCGGCTCGGCAGGTTGCGTGCTGGCCAATCGCCTGAGCGCCGACGGCAAGTACACCGTAGTGCTGATCGAAGCCGGCCCGCCGGACAAGAGTGCGTTCATCCATATGCCGGCGGGCATCATCCCGGTGATCCGCAGCGACACCTACAACTGGAAGTACTGGACCGCACCCGAGCCCGAGATGGGCAACCGGCCGATGTTCTGGCCGCGCGGCCGCACACTGGGCGGCAGCAGTTCGATCAATGCCATGTGCTACCTGCGCGGCCACGCCTGGGACTACAACCATTGGGCCGAGCTGGGTTGCAGGGGCTGGGGCTACGAGGATGTGCTGCCGGTGTTCCGGCGCATGGAAAACTTCGAGCCCTGCGAGGGGCGGCCAGATGCCTTCCACGGCGTCGGCGGGCCGCTGAATGTGGCCGCGCACCGCTACATCAATCCGCTGATGAAGGCGTTCATCACAGCGGCTCAGGAGGCGGGTCATGCCTACAACCCCGACTTCAACGGGGCGCAGCAGGAGGGCGTGGGCTACTTCAACGTGATGCAGAAGGGCGGCCAGCGTTGCAGCAATGCCAAGGCCTATCTCGACGACAAGGTGAAGGCGCGCGAGAACCTCACCATCCTCACCGATGCCCATGTCGCTGGCGTGCGCTTCGATGGCACTCGCGCCGTGGGTGTCACGCTCAAGAGCGCGCCGGGCGAGATCACGGCGCGGCGTGAAGTGATCCTGAGCGCCGGTGCCATTGGCTCACCGCAGTTGCTGATGCTCAGCGGCGTTGGCCCGGCCAAGCATTTGCAGGAGATGGGCATCCCGCTGGTGCACGACAACGCCGCGGTGGGCGAGAACCTGCAAGACCATCTGGATGTGACGGTATCGGTGAAGGAACGCACGCGCCATGCGGTATCGCTCAACCCCTTGGGACTGCCGCGCTCGATCAAGAGCGTCTGGCAGTACGTCACCAAGAAAGAAGGCGAGATGACCAGCAACTTCGCGCAGGCGGGCGGCTTCATCAAGAGCAATCCGAAAGAGCCGATCCCGGACATCCAGCTGCACTTTGTGCCGTTCGTCTACTCCAATCACGGCACCGACCTGGGGCCGATTCTCAAATACTGGGGCTACACGCTGATGGCCTGTGATCTGCGCCCCAAGAGTCGCGGCGCGATCACCCTCGCCAGCACCGATCCGATGATCCATCCCCGGATTGAGGCGCGATATTTGCAGCACGAAAGCGAGATGCAGCGCCTGCTGACGGCAATCATGAAAGGTCGTGAGATTCTCGCGCAGCCGGCGTTCAAGGCGCATCGCGGCGAAGAGCTGCTGCCGGGTTCGGAGCTGCGTAGCGACGACGAGCTGCGCGAGTGGATCCGCCAGAAGGCCGAGACGATCTACCATCCGGTCGGCACTTGTAAGATGGGCACCGACGACGCGGCCGTCGTCGATTTGCGCTTGAACGTGCGGGGCGTGACCGGCCTCAGGGTGGTGGATGCCTCGATCATGCCAACGCTGATCGGCGGCAACACCAATGCGCCGACCACTATGATTGCGGAGAAAGGCGCGGAGATGATTCTCGCCGACCACCGATAGGGAGCAGCGATGCGGAAGTGTGCAGAGCGGGTAGGGATGACCTTGGCGGTAATGACGTTGAGCGCCTGCGCGCAACTGACCACTGGCGCTGAAACCGCCGCACAGCTGCCACGCGCGGCGGTGGAAGGCACCTATGGGTTCTTCGAAACGCTGTTCGCCCGCGAGGAGCTGTCCGTGGAAGTCGTTGAAGTGGGCCGCTTGCCCAATTGCAACTCCACCGGCCGCGAGCCCTCGCTGGAGATGTTTGCCGATGCAGCCGCGGTCAAAAGCTGGCAGCAGACACGCGGCGTGGCCTTTACGCCATCGGGCGCCGAGCCGCCGCCGGGCATCTATGCCGTTGTCGAAATGGGTGAGCGCGGCACCGGCGGCTACAGCCTGGCGGTGAGTCGGCAGGCGGCGATCCGGGACGATGTGCTGTATCTCAAGGGCAGCTTCCTGGTGCCGGGCAATTCCTCGATGGTTATCCAGGTGCTCACCAGCCCTTGTTCCCTGGTGCGCGTGCCCACGCGCAGCTACAACCGCGTCGTGTTGCTCGATCAGTCCAACAACGTGCGCACGAGCTGGTCTGCGCCCGGTTTCAAGAATTGACCCAGAAGATATCGACCATGTTCGGATTGCTGCGTGGCACCGTGGTGGCCGTGTTGTTTGCTCTCAACACGGTGTTCTGGTTCATCCCCATCATCATTCTTTCCGTCATCAAACGGCTGCTGCCGGGGCGTGGCTTGCAACGCGTGCTGGCCCGCATGGCCGATGGCTGCGCGCAAACCTGGGTGGGCTGCAACAAGCTGTTCTCGGACGTGCTGCTGCCCACACGCTTCGATGTCCGCGGCGTCGAGACGCTGGATACGAAAGCGCAGTACTTCATCTGCAGCAATCACCAGACCTGGAACGACATCCATGTGCTGCAGAAGACCTTTTATGGCAAGGCGCCGTTCTTCAAGTTTTTCCTGAAACAGGAACTGATCTGGGTGCCGGTGCTGGGCCTGGCCTGGTGGGGGCTGGACTTCCCCTTCATGCGCCGCTCCACCGCCGCGCAGATCGCGAAAAACCCGGCGCTGCGCGGCAAGGACATCGAGACCACGCGCAAGACCTGCGAGAAGTACGAAGGCGTGCCGGTGGCGATCTTCAATTTTCTCGAAGGCACGCGCTTCACCCGCGCCAAGCACGATCAGCAGGGTTCGCCCTACCAGCATCTGCTCAAGCCCAAGGCAGGCGGTTTTGCCTTCACGCTCTCTGCGATGGGCGGGCGGCTGCACTCGCTACTCGACGTGACCATCGTCTACCCGGAGGGCGCCAAGACTTTCGGCCAGTTTCTGGCCGGGCAGGTCAAGAACGTGATCGTCGAGGTGAAGCAGCGTGAAATCCCGGCCGCGTTCGCCAAGGGCGATTACGAGGGCGACCCGCTGTTCCGCAAGACGGTGCAGGACTACGTCGCCGCGCTCTGGGCGGAGAAAGACCAGCGCATCGGCCAGTTGCTGAGCGAGTTCGAAGCGGGCACTTGACGGCAGTTGCCACGCCATTAAATTTGACGTCCTGCCCGTCTCGCAACCATTGATCCACATGAGCTGGAACCGCAAGCTGCTGCTGACCAAGATCAAGGCCTTGGGTGCGCACCTCGGCATCAGCGTCGTGCTGGTCGGCATCGCCGTCTGGCTGATTCTGTTCCGCTGGTTCCCCACCCCCTTGTTCACCACCGATGGCGGCGGCGTCGGTCTCAAGCTGCTGCTGCTGGTCGATCTGGTGCTGGGCCCCTTGCTGACTTTCGTGGTCTTCAATCCACTGAAGGCACGGCGGCTGATGGTGCTCGATCTCGCGGTGATTGCGATGCTGCAGCTGTCGGCCTACGGCGCCGGGCTGTGGTCGATCTACACCGTGCGTGTGCAGGCGGTGGCGCTGCACGAGGGCGTGTTCCACGCGGTCACCGCCAAGGAGTATCAGGATCAGACCATCGAGCCTGATAGCTGGCAGGCACTCGGCCCGCGTGCGCCCCATCTCGTGAACGTGCGAGCCCCGCTAGATGGCGATGAGGCGATGGGGGTGACGGCCTTCGGCTTCACCGCCGGGCTGGAGCCGTATCAGCTGCAGTTTCTGTATCAACCACTCGCCGCAGCCTGGCCCGCAGCGCGCCAGCAGGGCTGGCCGCTCACCGAGTTGCAGGCGAGCCAGCCGGCCATCGCGGCCAGGGCGGCGGCCTGGCTGGGCCGGCACGCCGATCTCAAGCCGGAGACGATTCGCTTCTACCGCGTCGAGGGTTTCTACGGCAGCGCCGTGCTGGCGCTGGACGAAACCGGGGCCTCGGTGGGCGGCTTCGACGGCGATCTGGCGAAACGGCCCTAAGTTTTTTTCTTCGCCGTCACCCAGATGTTGATGATCGCGTCGAAGACGATCTCGCCGCGGGTATCGAGCACATCGACCTTCACCGGCAAATCGAATCCAGCCGGGCCGTAGACCGTCTTGGGGTCGATCGTCGCCACGGCGCGCAAGTCTGTCTCCGCTTTCTTGAGATACCGCACGCTCATGCTCTTGGGCAGCCAGCGGTGGGTCGCCGGTAGCGTCGCCTCGGCCACGATGCCCATCGCCGCTTCGGCCATGTTGCAGATCGCGATGGCATGAAAGGTGCCAATGTGGTTGTGCACGGCGCGGCGCTTTTCGGCGGTGAGTTCGGCGCGGCCAGACTCCACGGCCTCGAATCGCGGCCGCACGGTGGCGAAGTAGGGCGCCTTGCGGCTGATCGCCTGGGAGAACAGCCACTTGCCGCCGGGCTTGCTCTTGAGGGTGTTCCAGAGTTTGAGCACGGCACTGGGTTTGGACACGGGATGACTCCGATGAGAAGGGCGATGCCGATGTGGCAAGAGTAGACAGGGAGGATCATCCCTGTGATGCGGCGCAGACAGCAAGCCCCATGTCATTTGGCCATCTGCGCGCGCCATTTTGCGCTTCCGTTGTCTTCGCCGCCCTGCTCGCAGTCTGCGGTGACTCGAGGGCTCGCCGGTGCGATATGGCTTCGCGAGATCGAAACCATCGAGGGCATTCGCGAATGGAACAAGGCGAAAAACTTTGCCGATACCTTGCCCGGTACCGACTGCGTGACCATGCCGTATCAGGATCGCGTCAGCTGGGTGCACCGGGTCGGCTAGGAGAAACCCTGACCTTGTTCCCCCGCCTGCGGGAGGGGGGCTAGGGGAGAGGGAGCTTTTGCTAGGCTCGAAACATGCGAGAGCGTCAAGCCAAACTAACCAATGCCAAAGCCTTACGGGTCGGGCAGACCGATGCAGAACTTAGGCTTTGGTACTACCTTCGAGCCCATCGACTCGGTGGGTTCAAGTTCAAGAGGCAGGTTCGTCTCGGCCAATTCATCGTTGACTTTGCCCGCCTTGAAGCCAAGCTCGTTATCGAGCTCGATGGCGGCTCTGCCGTGAAAGAAGCCCCTCTCCCCAACCCCTCTCCCGGAACCCCAGATCGAACTGCCACATGAACTTGCCTGTTCTCGCCCAAACCGCCGGCCTGCTGCTCATCAGCAATGTGTTCATGACCTTTGCCTGGTACGCGCATCTCAAGGACGCCACCCAGAAGCCCTTGTGGATTGCGATTTTCGCGTCCTGGGGCATCGCGTTTTTTGAATACGCGATCATGGTGCCGGCCAATCGCATCGGCTTTGCCGGCGCGTTGTCGCTGGGGCAATTGAAGATCCTGCAAGAGGTCATCACCCTCGCGGTGTTCGTGCCGTTTGCAGTGTTCTACATGAAGCAGCCGATGCGACTGGATTTTCTCTGGGCTGGCCTCTGCATGTGCGGCGCGGTGTATTTCATCTTCCGCAGTGCGTGAGTTTCCAGCTCAGGGCAGGGTGTAGTCGAAGTCGTAGTAGTGCTTGCCGCCCTCGATGCGGATCGCCATTTTCCCTGTCAGCCCGGTCAATTCATCGCTGCCGGAATCCGGCACGACGACCACTGAGAGCTGTGGTGCGCCGCGCGTCATCAGGCCGCTGTGCTGCAGCGCGAAGCTGCCTTTCTTGCCGTCCAGCGTGCCGCTGACCTGTTCGATGGCGACATAGGCGGCCGAACCTTCCACGGCCGTCATCGCCGCCAGCATTTCGCCCTTGCCGGTGGCTTTGAGGGGGCCGTGGTACTGCTTGTCCAGCGCGCGGCGACCGAAGTAGGGCGGGGCGTGTTCGTCTGCCAGGGCAAGCGTGGGCATCTTCACCTCGAAGAGGCCAGTGGCGTGTTTCTGTGTCATGGGTTTCTCGGCTGTGGATTGGGCGGGCGCGGTGCTTGCGATCAGCAGCAGTGCCGCAAACAGCATAGTACGCATGCCCGGCCTCTCAAAATACACAGGGGATGAGCCACCAGCTGCGTTTTTTGTAGGCGGCCCATTCGGGGTAGCGGCTCATGCTGGCTTCCTTCATCGCCATGTTGGGCGCAAAGAGACTCAGCCAGATGTAGGCCAGCCACAGCAGCGGCAACCAGTGCCATACCAGCAGGGCAAATCCTAAGTAGATCATCATCTCGCCAAGATAATTCGGGTGGCGGATGAAGCGGTGCACGCCATCGCTGATGAGGCCACGCTTGACCCGCAGGGTGTAGAACTTCTGCGCATCGGCGGCAATCATGATGGCGCTGCCGGTGACGACCAGACTGGTGCACAGCGCGAACCAGGCGGCATCGGGCAGCGGGTAGTTCGGCAGGCTGGTTCCGGAGATCAGCAGCCAGCCGAAGCTCCAGTAAACGCCGAGCCCAAACAGGGCGAACAGGCCGCCGCCGATGGTGATGCGGTGCTGCCAGCCGGGGTCGGGGAAGCAGAAATCCTTCAGCAGCCAGACCAAACCGTAGGAGCCATGCAGCGCCAGGTAAATCCACGCGGCGGGTGCGGTGGCCGCAGGCGTGTGTGGTGCATAGAGCCACATCAGCAAGCCCAGAAAAAAGAAGGTGCCGCCTTTCTGGAAGTTGATGATCCAGGCGAACTTCCACGGCCGCACGCCGCCGCCCAGGTCGTACATCAGCCAGTTGTTGTAGCGCCGCAAGGCCACAGCCCACGCAGGGGCGTTGGTGGGGATTGTTTGGCTTCTGTTGAGCGCCGCTGTCGTGTTGCTGATAGTCATGCCGATTTTCCTCACGGTCTGGTGCCGCTGCGCCGTAATCTAAGCCCATCCCGACAACTATTCAGCTTTCCCAGGAGCGGCATGAAGGATTACGCGCAGTACGACGCCACCGGCCTTGCCGAGCTGGTGCGCGGCAAGCAGGTCAGCAGCAGCGAGCTGCTCGATGCCGCCATTGCCCGCGCCAATGTGGTGGAGCCGACGCTCAACGCCATCGTGCAGCGGCTGGATGCCTTCGGCCGCAGTGCCGCGGCAAGCCCCTTGAGCGGGCCGTTTGCCGGCGTGCCGTTCCTGCTCAAGGACTACGGGCAGGAGCTGGATGGCGCGCCCAACATCTGCGGCTCGGCAGCGCTCAAGAACAACATCGCGCGTGGCGACAGCACCTACACCGCGCGCTGCAAGGCGGCGGGTCTGGTGATCTTCGGCCGCACCGCCAGCCCCGAGTTCGCGCTGAAGGGCATCACCGAGCCGGAAGCCTTCGGCCCGACGCGCAACCCGATCAACCCCCAGCACACGCCGGGCGGCTCCTCCGGCGGGGCGGCCGCCGTTGTGGCGGCCAGCGTGGTGCCGATGGCCGGGGCGAGCGATGGCGGCGGCAGCATCCGCATCCCGGCCGCGTACTGCGGGCTGTTCGGTCTCAGGCCCTCGCGCGGACGGGTGCCGTACGGTCCACATCACGCGGAGGGCTGGGAGGGCGCATCGAGCGAGCACGTGCTCACCCGCAGCGTGCGCGACTCCGCCGCCATGCTCGACGTGCTGGCCGGTGCGTCGCCGGGTGATCCCTTCACCATCGCGCCGCCGGTGTTGCCGTTTGCCGAGCACGCGCGGCGTGCGCCCGGCAGCTTGCGCATCGGTTTTTCGACCCGCTCGCCGATCGGCACCCCGGTTCATGCGGAAGTGGCCGATGCCGTGCGCCGCACCGCAACCCAACTCGAAGCCCTCGGCCATCACGTTGAGGAAGCCGAGCCCGCCATCGACGGCCTGGCGCTCGCCAAGAGCTTCTTCACCATGTATCTCGGCCAGGTCGCCGCCAACATGCGCGCCTGCCGGGCGCTGGGCGCGACCGAAAACCAGTTCGAGCTGGATAGCCGCGCTTTGGGTTTGCTGGGCGATGCCCTCTCGGCCGGCGAATACGTCAGCGAGCGCCGCAAGTGGAACCACTACGCCCGCAGTCTGGGCGAGTACTTCACCCGCTTCGATCTGTATCTGCTGCCCAGCACGGCGTATACGGCGCCGACAATCGGCCAGCTCGCCACACCGGCCTTGCAGCGTGCGGCCATGAAACCGATTTTGGCGCTGGGGCTCGGCAAGGCGCTGCTCAGGAGCGGTCAGGTCGACAAGATGGTGCGCGACAACCTGCGCATCACGCCCTTCACCCAGCTGAGCAACCTCACCGGCACGCCGTCGATGAGTTGCCCGCTGGCGACCAGCAGCGAAGGCTTGCCGATCGGCGTGCAGTTTGTCGCGCCGTTTGGCGAGGAGGGGCGCTTGCTGTCTCTGGCCGCCCAGTTGGAGCCGCTGTTTCAGCGCGCGCGTTCGGCGGTTTAGAGCGCCAACTCTTCCGGCACGAACCCCGCCTGCTGCCGTGCCGCATGGTTGAACGGCGGCCGCAGGATGATGTTGTGCGCGGCCAACAGACTGCGGAAGGTGTCCACCGGCTCCAGCCCGCGTGCGGTGCAGCAATGGCGAAACCAGCGGGTGCCGATCTCCACATGGCGCACTTCTTCGGCGAGGATCACCTCGAGCACGGCGACGGTCTCGAGGTCGCGCACTTCGCGCAGGCGGCTGATGAGATTGGGGGTGACGTCGAGGCCGCGCGCCTCCAGCACGCGGGGCACACAGGCCATGCGCACCATCACGTCGTCGGCGGTTTTTTCAGCCGACTCCCACAGGCCGTTGTGGGCGGTGAAATCGCCGTAGTCGAAACCCAGCTGGTTGAGGCGCTGGCGCATCATCAGAAAATGACGGGCTTCGTCCTGCGCCACGCTCAGCCAGTCGGCGTAATAGTCCGGCGGCATGTCGGCAAAGCGCAGTGCGGCATCGAGTGCGAGGTTGATGGCATTGAACTCGATATGGGCCACCGCATGGCAAAGCCCGGCGCGGCCCTCGATGCTGCCCAGGCCACGGCCGGGCACGTCGCGTGGTCGCACCAGCAGCGGCGTGGCAGGACGGCCCGGTTGCAGCGGCATGTCCGTCACTGCCGCGATGACCGTGAGTGCCGCCACGCGCGCACATTTCTCCGCCGGGTCGGCGGTGAAAAAGGCTTGTAGTGCGGCCGATGGCATTGCGGTGCTCAGGTGCAGGTCCAGGCATAGCGGCCGAGGCCAGGGCCTTCGAGCACCACTTGGTCGCCCGGCACCAGCGGCCCGACGCCGGCCGGCGTGCCGGTGTAGATCGCATCGCCCGGTTGCAGCGCCCAGGTCTGGCTCAGGATGCTGATCTGCCGCGCCACCGAATACAGCATGTGCGCGGTGTTGCCGGACTGCCGCAAGCTGCCGTTGACGTGACAGGTGAAGCTGAGCGCCTGCAAGTCCTGTTGCAGATACGGCTGAAACTCACCGAGGGGTGCGGCGCAATCGAACGCCTTGGCCAGCTCCCAGGGTTTGCCCTTGTTCTTCAGCTGGGTTTGCAGATCGCGCAGGGTGAGGTCGAGGCCGAGCGTAATGCCCGCGACGCAATCGAGCGCGTCTTCCACCGCCACATCGCGATCACCGCCGGTGAGCAGCACCACCAGCTCCGCTTCGTGATGGGTGCTGCCGACATTTCTGGGCAGCACGATCGGTTCGCCGACCGGCACGATGCAGCTCGCCGGTTTCATGAACACCACACATTCACCGTCCGGTGTGTGGCCGAGGTGTGCGAGTTCGGCGACGTGGTCCGCGTAGTTCTTGCCGATGCAGAAGATGCGTTTGACGTTCATGCCATGTCCTCAAAAAAAGAAACGGCTGCACGAGGCAGCCGTTTCGGTATCGCCGTGGGGCTTAGATGCGCTCTTCGATGCCGAAGGCCTTGAAGCCCTTGGTTTCGAAGTTCTTGCGGAAGGCGTCGCGCAACGTGGTGGCCGTCGCGTCGTAGGCATCCTTGTCGGCCCAGGTGTTGCGCGGGTTGAGGATCGCCGAATCCACGCCGGGGCAGGACTTGGGCATCTTGAGGTTGAGAATGGGCTGGGTCTCGGTCTCGACGCCATCCAGCTCGCCGTCGAGGGCGGCCTTGAGCAGCGCACGGGTCACCTTCAGCGACATGCGCTTGCCGACGCCGTACTTACCGCCCGACCAGCCGGTGTTGAGCAGGATGCAGCGCGCTTTGCGCTCCTGCATCTTCTTCGCCAGAAGCTCGGCGTAGACGTTGGGCTTGTGCGCCATGAAAGGGCCACCAAAACAGGCCGAGAAGGTCGGCTGCGGCTCGGTCACGCCGACTTCCGTGCCGGCGACGCGCGCCGTGAAGCCACTGACGAAGTGATACATCACGTCCTTGGGCTCGAGGATCGAGATCGGCGGCAGCACGCCGTAGGCATCGGCGGTGAGCAGCACGATGGTTTCGGGGTGCGGGCCGCGGCCGTTCGGCATGGTGTTGGGCACGACGCTGAGCGGGTAGCTCAGGCGGGTGTTCTCGGCGATGGAATCGTCGTTGAGATCCAGCTCGTCCGGGTGGCATTCCGGCATGGTCTTGCCAGGCAGCGGCGGCACGTTCTCGATGATGCAGCCGACCTTGCTCATGGCCTCGGCGATCACCGGCTCGGCCGCCTTGTCGAGATTGATGAGCTTGGCGTAGCAGCCACCTTCGAGGTTGCAGAGGCCGTTGTCGCTCCAGATGGTCTCGTCGTCACCGATCAGCTTGCGGCTGGCGTCGGCGGACAGCGTGGTCTTGCCGGTGCCGGAGAGGCCGAACAGGATGGCGCCATCGCCCTTCTCGCCGACGTTGGCCGAGCAGTGCATGGAGAGACGCCCCTGCTTGGGCAGCAGGTAGTTGCCGACGGTGAAGATGGTTTTCTTGTTCACACCGCAGTAGTCGGCGCGGCCGGCGACGATGCACAGCTTGTTGCGCACGTCGATGATCACGGCGACTTCGCTGCGCGAGCCATCACGCTCGGGCTCGCAGACATAGCTGGGCACGTTGAGCATGGTCCAGCGGCGGGCTTCGACATCGCTGACGCCGACGAGGTCCTTCGGGAACATGTTGTCCACGAACGAAGCGTGCGTGGCGTATTCGCCGACAAAGCGATAGGGGACGGCGAAATCCGGGTCGCTGCCCATGAACACGTCTTTCACATACAGCGTGGCGTTCTTGTCGTTCAGGTGCTGTGCGAGGCGCTTGATGAGGCCTTCGTACTTGACCGGGTCGTACTTGCCCAGGTCGGCCTTGAACCAGATCTCGTTCTCGACTTCCGGCCAGGCGACAGCGAAGGTGTCCTTGGTGCGGCGGCCGGTGCAATCCGGGTCGGTGTAATACACCAGAGGACCCTTGTCGCCCAACACGGTGGGGAATGCTTTCTGTGCGTTGTCCGGGCCGCCCTTGGTGACGCGGCCCTTGTCGTTGGCGATGGCCTCGTGAAACAGCTCGGTCTTCGACAGATTGTATTTATAGGAAACAGTTTTAAGCCCGAGGAGCTTTTCGAGATCAGCCTGAAAGGACATTGCAAACCCTTGTGTGGAGAGAAATTGTGCGAGGCGAGCCCCGATGAAGGCGCGCAGGATAGTGCCCCGTGGGCGCTGCCAGCAAGCCAGAAGCCGGACGAGCGATTGGATGACACTGATAAGATTTGCCAATCATCGCGTCGCCGGAGTGCCTCAATGAACAAACCGCCCTTTGTTTCAAAGTCTTACATGCGCTGGACAGCCGCCCTGGTGGTGGCTTTGGGGGCTGTTTCAGCCGTCGTGGCGCAGCCTGCAAACAACTCCGCCAACCAGTTCGGGGATCGTCAGACCGGACATTGGGGCGACCCGGCCAACGGCTATTTCGGCAACCCGGCGATCGGCGACTTCGACAAGTCAATGGTGCGCGAACCACCGCCCGGCGCCAGACCCTTGGGCAGGGTGTCGGGCGGCAAGAAAACCGACGGCGCGCCTTACATCACGCTGCCGGCTCCCACTGATGCAGTCGAGCCCGAGTCAGCGCCCAAAAAACAGCCCGCCAAAAAGCGGGCTGCAGAGAAAACCGGCTAAGGTCAAAACGTCGAGACGTCCATCGGCAACTTGAAGCCGGAGACCGACTCGCGCAGCTTGGCCGAAAGCACGTTGAGTTCGCCCACAGACTCGGCGGTCTGGTGCGCAGTGGCCGAGGTCTGCACCGAGACCTCGCGAATGCCCTGCATGGTGGTGGCCAGTTTGGTGGTCTCCACCGACTGCGTGCGCGAGGCCGCAGCAATGTCCTGAATCACCTTCGCAAGTTCCTGCGAGCTGGCTTCGATGCGGGTGAGCGCCAGGCCGGCTTCTTCCGCACTCTTCGCACCGCCCACCACGTTGGTGGTGGAGCGTTCCATCGAGGTGATGGCTTCCTGCGTATCGGCCTGAATGGTCTTCACCAGGCTTTCGATCTGCTTGGTCGCCGAGGCAGCGCGTTCGGCCAGGCGCTGCACTTCGTCGGCCACCACAGCGAAGCCGCGGCCGGACTCGCCGGCCATCGCCGCCTGGATCGAGGCGTTCAAGGCGAGGGTATTGGTCTGCTCGGCGATGTCGTTGATGAACTCGATGATGTTGCCGATTTCCTGCGAGCTTTCACCGAGGCGCTTGATGCGTTTGGCGGTGTCCTGGATCTGCTCGCGCAGGGTGGCCATGCCGGCGATGGTGCGACCCACCGTGGCGGCACCGTTGTGGGCGGTATCCACAGACGTCTTGGCCTGCTCGGCCAGCTTCTCGGCGCGGGTGGCCACTTCTTCGAGCGAGCGGCTGCCGTAGCTGATGGCCTGCGTGGCGCGCACGATTTCGCGGGCCTGGCCTTCGGACGACGTGCTCATCTGCTGCACGCGTTCGGTGGTGCTGGATGCCGCTGCGGCGATCTCCACCGAGGTGTCGTTGATGGTGCCCACCAGGCCGCGCAGGGTCTGCACGGTGAAGTTGAGCGAGTCGGCGATGTTGCCGGTGAAGTCGGCGGTCACCGTCAGCTCACCGGTCAGGTCGCCGTTGGCGATGTTGGTGATTTCATCCAGCAGCGAGAGGATCGACTGCTGCTGTTCGGCCTCGCTGGCTTTGGAAACATCCTCGCGACGGCGGGCCTGATTGACGGTGAGAAAGACATACAGGCCGATCAGCAGCAGCGCCACGAATGTGGCGAGCGCACTGATGAGCGCGAGGGAATTGGAGATGCCGAGCGACCCCTGGATCTTCTCGCGCAACGCTTCCGTGGCGGTCTGGGTGTTCTTCTCCAGGCCGGGCAGGGATTCCGCGGCCAGCTGCAGCGTGGCGACTGGCTTGATGTCCTGCTGGATCGCCTGCACAGCGGTCTCGACCGTCGCAAAGGTATCCCTCACATCCTCGGCGCTGGCGCGGTCGATGAAGTTGGAGCTGGTCACGGTCTTGTGGTCGCGCTGGAACTGCTCGATCTCCTGGGCCAGCGAACGCACGGCCGCATCGGAATCGCGGCCATCCGCCAGCGCCTGGCGGGACAGCTGCAGGATGCGGTAGAGGTGCTTCAGCTGGAGGTTCAACAGGAAGTTCTCGCCCGTCGTCCGCTCCAGCACAGCCGAATAGCTGGCGATCGCGCCCGGCACGATCTCGTTGATCGCCTTGATGTTGGTGGCAACGCGCTGATAGGGCACGGCGTTGTCCTGAATGATCTGGAGCTGGGCCTTCATCGGTGCCCAGGCGGCATCGAGCGCATCGAGCTCGGCCCTGTTCTGGATCGTCATCGCGCTGATGCCGAGCGTGCTGTCGCCCCCGCGGTAGGCCGTCAGCGTCTGGTCAAAGCCCTGCGCCAAGCTCTGCACCAGCTCGAAGTTGGGCGGTACGCCATTGACCACGTCGGTGCCGGTCTTGGAGAGACTTCTGAGCGTATCGACCATGAGCCGGGCCGAGTTCAGCAGTGACTGGTCGCGTGCGACCGACGATTGATAAGTGAAAAAGCCCGCAATCGAGATGAACAGCAGGACACCGGCCGCGGCCAGCAGCAGGAGGTAGTTTTTTTCAGCGGCTGCAGCGCCGGTAGAGTTGGCCATTGTGTTCCTTAGTCAGGCTGGTTGAACCGCAACGCGCAGCAGCGTTCAGCCGCCAAGTAACGCTTTGAGTTTGGTGAGCAGCTCGGTTTCTTTCACGGGTTTGACCAGGTAATCCTTGGCACCCTGGCGCAGGGCCCACATGCGGTCGGATTCCTGGTTTTTGCTGCTGACGACCAGGATCGGGATCTTCGAGGTTGCGGGGTCGCGCGCCAGCTGGCGCGTGGCCTGGAAGCCATTCACGCCCGGCATGACGACATCCATGATGACGCAGTCTGGTTTCTCGGTCTTGATGCGATCGAGTGCATCCTGACCGGTGGTGGCCTCGATGGCCTGATGCCCCGCCTTGACCAGGATGGAGCGGATGTTTTGAACGTCCGTGGGCGAATCGTCCACGATCATGACACGGGCCATCGGATTGTTCCCTCAACACTTCGGTTGGTGTGATTCGGTGACGTTACACGATTCCGCGCGCAGGCGGCAGGGCTTTGTTCAAACGAAGCTGCGCACGGCCCGGCCGATGAAAGTCTGTCCGGCAAATGGGGTGTTGCGGCCCCGGCTGAGCATCGCGTTTGGGTCGAGTGTCCAGTGCAGTGCGGGGTCGATGAGTGTCAGCGCCAGGGAGGCGCCAACGGCGATACGCGGCAGCGCCATGCCCAGCACGGCGGCAGGCCCGGTGCTCAGGCGCGCGGCGCATTGCAGGGGTGAGAGCACGCCATCCTCAACCAGGCGCAAGGCCAGCGGCAGCAGTGTTTCAAGTCCCGAAATACCCGGCTCGGTGAGCGGGAAGGGGTTGACCTTGGCATCCGGTTCGTGCGGCTGGTGATCCGAGCAGATCGCAGCGATGACGCCCTTGGCCACCGCCCCGCGCAGCGCGTCGCGATCATCCGCCGAGCGCAGCGGCGGTATCACATGCGCCATCGCATTGAAGCCTTCCAGCGACGCATCGGTGAGAAACAGCTGGTGCGCGGCCACGTCCGCCGTCACCGGCAGCTTGCGGGCCTGCGCGCTTTCGACCAGCTCCGCCCCGCGTGCGGACGACAGACGCCCGAAATGCACGGCAGCACCGGTGTCTTCCACCAGCGAAATCCATTGGCGCACGGCGGCGACCTCGGCTGCGACCGGGATCGCCGCCAGCCCCAGCTTGGTGGCCATTGCACCCTCGTGCGCGCAGCCACCGTTGGCCAGTGCGGCATCGAGTGCGACCACATGCACGGTCAGCCCCAGACCATTTGCGTATTCGAGCGCGCGGCGGGTGACCAGCAGATTGGCGAGCGGTGCCAGACCATTGGTCACGCCGACCACGCCGGCCGCCTTGAGCGCCGAAAGTTCGCCCAGCGCCTCGCCCTGCAAGCCCACGGTGAGTGCGCCCAGCACCCGCACCGCCGCACCGCCGGCTTGTGCTGCCTTGGCGTGGATGCGATCCACGGCAGCGGGTGTATCGGCGACCGGCTTGGTGTCTGGCGGCATCACCAGGGTCGTGATGCCGGCAGCGAGTGCGGCTTTGGCCTCCGAGGCGATGGTCGCCTTGGCCGTCGCACCCGGCTCGCGCAGGCGTGCAGCGAGGTCGATGATGCCCGGCATCAGCCAGAGGCCTTGGGCGTTGATGGTTTCATCGGCGTCAGGCGCCGTGCCGATGTGCGTGATCTGGCCGGCTTCGAGCCGCACCGTCGTCACCTTGTCGGTGCCGCTGGCCGGGCAGAGCATGCGGACGTTCTGAATCAGGATGGAAGTCATTGCGCGCCTGCCAAGATTTCCGCCATCACCGCCATCCGCACCGCCACGCCGTTCTTCACCTGATCGAGAATCACCGAGCGTTCGCCATAGGCCACGTCGCCGGCGATCTCGACCCCGCGATTGATCGGGCCGGGGTGCATCAGCAGCACGTCGGGTTTGAGTCGCGCGAGGCGCTCCTGCGTCAGCCCGTAGTCGCGGTGGAATTCGCCGAGCGAGGGCAGAAATGCGCCGACCATGCGTTCTTTTTGCAAGCGCAGCAGGATCACCACGTCCACGCCATCAAGCCCGCGCATCAGGTCGTGCTCGATGGTCACGCCGGGTGCCAGCTGTGCGATGCCAGCGGGCATCAGCGTGGTCGGGCCGACCAGGCGCAGGTCCTTCACGCCCAGCGTGGTGAGCGCGTGGATGTTGGAGCGCGCCACGCGCGAGTGGACGATGTCGCCAACGATGGCGACCGAGAGATCGTCAAACCGCATCTGGCGCCTGCCCTCGCGCGGTGGCGCGTGACGCCTGATGGTGAAGGCATCGAGCAGCGCCTGCGTGGGATGCGCGTGGCGGCCGTCGCCGGCGTTCAGGATCGCCACGCCCGGCTCGGCGCGTTCGGCAAAGAAGTGCGCCGCACCGGAGGCCTCGTGGCGGATCACGAACAGGTCCACCTGCATCGCCTCGATGGTCTTCAGCGTGTCGAGCAGCGTCTCGCCCTTGGCGGTGGAACTGGCCTGCACATGCAGGTTCACCACGTCGGCGCTGAGACGGGTGGCGGCGAGTTCAAAGGTGGTGCGGGTGCGGGTACTGTTCTCGAAGAAGAGATTGACCACCGTCTTGCCGGTCAGCAGCGGGTCTTTCTTGAAGCCGATTTCAGCTGCACGAGCGTAGGGTTCGGCGCGATCCAGCAGACGCTCCAGCACCAGGCGCGGCAGGCCCTCGGTGGTGAGCAGGTGGCGCAGGCGGCCTTGATCATCGAGCTGGAGCGAGGGCGTCACGAAAGTTCTTGCAGGAATTGTTCGAGCAGGATTTTAGCCGCGATGCCATCGCGGTCGCCTTTTTTCACGCGGCGCGTCATCGCCCCGCTCGAACGCGCATCGCGCAGCAGGTCGTCGGCAGCGCGCGAGGAGTAGCGCTCATCCGAGAAGTGCACCGGCAATTGGCTGCGTGCCTCCAGCTCTTTCGCGAACTTGCGGGTGAGCGTGGTGATGCGCTGGTCGGTGCCGTCTTCCATCAGCGGCAGGCCCACCACGAGTGCCGCCGGCCGCCATTCGGCAACGAGCTTCATGACGGCCTCGAAGCCGCCGGTCAGCGTCGCCAACGGTCGTGCCGTTCCAGTGATGGTGTCGCCAACTGCGGTGCCGATGCGCTTCTCGCCAAAGTCGAAAGCGAGGTAGGTGGGCAACTTAAGCGTGCCCGGCGTCGCCGCCGAGCTGCGTCACATCCACGCCCAGCAGGCGGGTGGCGAGCTTCCAGCGGTCGGACGGCGGTGACTTGAACAGGATGCGCTGGTCGACCGGTGTGTTGAGCCAGCTGTTCTGCATGATCTCGCTTTCCAGCTGCCCCTCGGCCCAGCTCGCATAGCCGAGGGCCACGAAGTAATGCCCCGGCCCCTTGCCTTCACCGATCGCCTTGAGGATGTCCTTGGAGGTGGTGATGAACAGGCCGCCGCCGATGTTCATGGTCGAGTCCCAGTCATCCGGCCCGTCGTGAATGACAAAGCCGCGTTCGGGCGATACCGGCCCGCCCCAGTAGACGGTGGGGTCGCCGGCGAGGTCGGTGTCCGGCAGCTGCATCTGGCCCAGCATGTCGCGCACTTTCAGCGTCATCGGGCGGTTGATGATGAGGCCCAGTGCACCGCGGTCGTTGTGCTCGCAGAGCAGGGTGACGGAATGGTTGAAGTTCTCGTCGTCGAGCGCGGGCATGGCCACCAGAAACTGGTTGGCGAGGTAGTTGTCTTCGGACATGTGCGCAGTATACCGAGCGCCTACGGCGTGACGGGCAAGCGCGGCAGTGGCTCGCCTTCGGCCAGGGCATAGGCCAGCACGCTGAGCACGGCGGCGTTCTCGGCGAGAAAGCGCGGGTTGACCTTGTCCAGCGTATCGGCGGCAGTGTGGTGAATGGTGAAGTAGTCGCGGCCGTCGGTGAGGGGTGCGAAGCCTGGCACGCCCAGCTTGTTGAGTGGGCCTATGTCCGCACCCACGCCCGTGAGGCGAAAATCGACGATGCCTGCGCCGATGCCGCTCAGCACTTCGCCGATGGGCTTGAGCAGGGGCAGGGTGGCGGGCGTGACGTTGGCGGCGAAGCCGGTCGGGTGGCCGCTGCCGTAATCCATCTCCAGGGCGGCGATGTGCTTGGCGATGTCGCCTGTGTGCAGTTCGGCATAACTGGTGCCGCCCTTGAGGCCGTTTTCCTCGTTCATCCAGGCCACCACGCGGATGGTGCGGCGCGGCGTGAGGCCGAGTGTCTTGAGCGTGGCGGCAACGTGCATCGCGGCTGCCACACCCGTGGCATCGTCCTGCGCACCCGTGCCCAGGTCCCAGCTGTCGAGATGGCCGCTCACCAGCACGATCTCGTCCGGCAGCTCGCGGCCCTTGAGATCAGCCACCACATTGAAGCTGTCGGTGTCCGGCAGGGTTTGCGGTGTGAGTAAGAGCTGCATCGTCACCTTGCCCTTGGCCGCGAGGCGCTCGATCAGCAGCGAGTCTTCGGCGGCGATGGCGGCGGCCGGAACCTTGGCCACGCCGTCGGCGTAGCGCAGCGCGCCGGTATGCGGCTGGTGGTTGCCGATGGGGCCTGCCGAGCGGTTGATGGCGGCCACCGCGCCCAGTGCGGCCGCCTTGGACGCACCCAGACCGCGATAAGCGACCGCGCCGCCATAGGCGTCCCCGGCACGCCCGGCCGCTGCCATCTGCTCGTCGAAAGCGGCAGTGAACAGCACGATCTTGCCGCTGATGTTTTCACGACCCAGCGCCGTCAGCTCGGCAAAGTCGCGCACCGGCACCACTTCGGCCCTGATGCCCTTCTTCGGTGTGGCGACACTGCCGCCGAGTGCGGTGATGGCGAGCTTGTGGCTGAGGCCCTCCGCACGGTTGTTCCAGTCGACGAGCGCGGCGGTCTCTTCGCCGCGCACCCAGTGCGGCACTTTCACCGGCTCCAGTTTCACCTCCAGCCCCAGCGCCCGCAGCTCGGCGGCGACGCGCTTCACGGCTTCGGCCGCACCCTTGGAGCCGGTGAGGCGAGGACCCACTTCATCCGAGAGCATCGCGGTCTGACGATAGGCGTAGTCGGAGACCACCGCGGCATCGCGGATGCGCACCAGCGTTGCGGTCATCGCGCTGCCGCTCACCGCCGGGGCGGGCTCATCGTGGGCCCCGGCCGCGCCGCTCAGCAGGGTGATGAACAGGGCGGCGAGCAGGGTCTTGGTCATGGCGGTGTTTTCAGTGCGTCAATCGGGAGTCGATGGCCTTCATCAGCTTGCCCGCAATGTCGGTGCCAAACGCGGCGTCGATTTCGCGCGCGCAGGTGGGCGAGGTGATGTTGATTTCGGTCAGGTGCTCGCCGATCACGTCGAGGCCGACGAACCACAGTCCCTTTTCCAGCAGCTTCGGCCCCAGCGCCTCGGCGATGCGGCGCTGTGCGGCGGTGAGCGGCCGCGGCTCGCCCCGGCCGCCGGCGGCCAGATTGCCGCGCGTCTCGCCCGCCTGCGGGATGCGCGCCAGACCGTAGTCGATGGGCTCGCCATGCACGATCAGCACGCGGGTGTCGCCATCGCTGATCGCCGGCAGATACTTCTGCGCGGTGATCATCTGCTTGCCGTAATCGCTGAGCTGCTCGATGACGCTGCCCAGGTTGAGTCCGTCTGGCCTGACCCGAAAAATGCCACGTCCGCCCATGCCGTCGATGGGCTTGTAGATGACGTCGCCATGCTCGGCGTGGAAGGCGCGCAGGGCCGCCATGTCGGCCGCGAACAGCGTCGGCGGCGAGAAATCCGGGAACCACGCCGTGGCCAGTTTCTCGTTGTAGTCGCGCAGAGCAGCAGGGCGGTTGAGCACCAGCGCGCCCTGCTTTTCAGCCAGCTCCAGCACCCAGGTGGCAGCGATGTAGGCCGCATTCACTGGCGGGTCGGCGCGCATCAGCAGCACGTCGAGCGTGCCCAACGTCAGCACTTCGGCATCGCCCAGCCAGTCGAACCAGTGCTTCTTGTCGTCGGTGACTTTCAGCCGGCGGCCCCGGCCTTGTGCCAGGCCGTCTTTTACCCAGAGGTCGGCCACACCAAACACCACCAAGTCCCAGCCGCGTGCCTGGGCGGCGAGCATGAGTGCGAAGGTGGTGTCCTTGTAAGGTTTGAAATCCTCGACCGGGTCGCAGACGAAGCCGACGACGCGACTCATTGCGCGTCGCTCGACAGCACCGCCACGGTCTCGCGCGCCGCAGCAAGCAGGGCCAGCCGTGCCACCACGCCATAGGCGTAGAACTTGTTGGGCTCGGCATCCGGTGCCGCCGCAGGCTCGGGGCAGTTGCAGGCGTTGTTGAAGGCCAGCTGGCGGAACTGCGCGCCCGGCGCGTTGAGGTTTTCGGTGTTGGAGCGACCGCCGTGCACCCGGTAGAAACCGCCCACCACATAGTGGTCGATCATGTAGACCACCGGCTCGGCGGTCATGTCCGCCGAGCCGGGCGCGGCATCGCGCCAGTGCTCGAAGGTGTAGACGCCTTCCTGCAGAATCACCCCGGTGTTTTCCTTGCCTTCTTTCATCGAAGACATCTTCTTGCGGGTGTCACGATTCATGTTGCGCACTTCGTCGACACTTTTCACCGACATGATGCCCATGCCGTAAGTGCCGGCATCGGCCTTGATGATGACGAAGGGCTCGTCGGTGACGCCGTATTCCGCATACTTTTTCTTGATGTCTTCCAGCAGCAGCTCGACATTGCTGGCCAGGCATTCCTCGCCTTCGCGCTTGGCAAAGTTGATCTCGCCGCAGTTGCGGAACAGCGGGTTGACCAGCCAGGGGTCGATGCCGAAGTGTTCGGTGAAGTCCTCGGCCACCTCTTTATAAAGTGCGAAGTGCTGGGTCTTGAGGCGGTCGCTCCAGCCCAGCTTCGGGTGCGGCACGACGGGCTGTTTCAGACCTTCGAGAATGTCGGGGCGGCCGCCGGAGAGATCGTTGTGCAGCAGCACCAGGCAGGGTTTGAAGCCTTCCAGAAACACGCAGTCGTCTTCGCGCTTCAAAGGCTCCAGCAGCAGTTTCTTGCCACTGGGCAATTCAAAGGTCTGGGATTCCACCATGCCGGGGATGATCGAGCCGATGCGCACCTTGTAGCCGGCCTTGAGGATGAGGTCGCGCAGCGTCGCCACGGCTTCGAGGTAATACAGGTTGCGGGTGTGGTTCTCGGGCACCAGCACCACGTTGCAGGCCGAGGGCATCAAGCGCTCGAAAGCCGATTGCAGCGCATGCACCGACAGCGGCTCGAATGCCGGATTGAGATTGTTGAAACCGGCCGGGAACAGGTTGGTATCGACCGGTGCCAGCTTGTAACCGGCGTTGCGCAAGTCCACCGAGCAGTAGAACGGCGCGGGCGTGCGGTGGAACTGCTTGCGAAACCAGGCTTCGATCTCGGCACTGCGGTCCAGCAGCGTCTGCTCGAAGCGCAGCAGCGGGCCGGTGTGGGCGGTGGTGAGGTTGGGGACGGTCGGCAGCTGGCTGTCGAACATGGGTGTTCCTTTGTCGGGCAAGACGGATCGCCGCCGGGTGCGGCGGACATTACCCCCAAATGATGGCGCAGATGACCTTTACAAGAGCAGCGCGAGTGCCATTGCCGGAGTGCGAGCGCCCGGTTTTGTGTGTTACAAAGTCTGCGCACTGCGAGCACTGTGACAATGGCGGTAAAAGCCACACAGCAACCGACAAACCAGGGAGATGGTCCGTGTCCACCGAAGCCACCCATCCGAGCGCGCCCAAGGGCGCCAAAGTGATGGTCATCGACGATTCGCAAACCATCCGCCGCACCGCCGAAACCCTGTTGATGAAAGAGGGCTACTCGGTCATCACCGCCGCCGACGGCTTCGAAGCCCTGGCCAAGATCGCCGACCAGAACCCCGATCTGATCTTCATCGACATCATGATGCCGCGTCTGGATGGTTATCAGGCTTGCGCGCTCATCAAGAGCAACGCCCGCTACGCCAAGACCCCGGTCATCATGCTGTCGTCCAAGGACGGCCTGTTCGACCGCGCCCGCGGTCGCATCGTCGGCTCGGATGAATACCTCACCAAGCCGTTCACCAAGGACGAACTGATCGGCGCGGTTCGCACCTACCTCAAGACGGCTTAGAGGCGCGCATGACCGATGCCTCGCAGAGCCTTGCCGGTAGTCCTTTCGAGCTGTTGGCCCATCTGGAATCGCGTGTGCAGATCACGCGGCCGGACGTGGTGCGCCGTCGCAGCGATGTCTGGCTGGGGCTGGGCTTCAGGGTGCGCGGGCACTGGTGCGTCGCACCCCGCGAGGACGTGCGCGAAATCATCCCCTTGCCGTCGATGACGCGCGCGCCCGGTGCCAAGCCCTGGCTGATGGGTGTCGCCAACGTCCGTGGCGGCATTCTGGCCGTGGCCGATCTGGCGCAGTTCCTCGGCCTGCCGCGCAAGGCGCCGCAATCCACCACCCGCGTGCTGATCTTCAATTCCAGCAAGATGCCGGTCGGCATTCTGGTGGACGAAGTGGCGGGCTACCGCCAGTTCAGCATGAGCGACCAGCGCCATCCGCGCATGGCCGAAGCCGGCCCGCTGGCGCCTTATCTGCTCGGCGCCTTCGAGCGCGAAGATCAGCCGTGGTTCGCCTTCAGCCTGCACAAGCTGTCGGAGAGCCTGGAGTTTGCCCATGCTGGCTACTGACGAGGGCACTGCCATGACGCCGCGCCCCTCGCCGAACGCCGCACTGGGACAGCGTCTGGTGCTGGCCAACAGCCTGAAGTGGCTGGCCCCCGAAATCGACGCCTCGCTACAACGCGCGCGCGCGCTCATCGACCAGCATCAGGAAGCCGACGACGGCGAGCTGGATGCCGATGCCGTGCAAGCCGAACTCAAGCTGGTACTCGGCGCCTTGCGCATGGCCAGCTGCCACGGCGGCGCGCTGCTGGCTGAAGAACTGTGTGCGGCCATCGAGGTGGTCTCACGAGGCCAGCTGTCGCAATCGGCCGAGGCGCTGGCCGCCGTCAGCGGTGCGACGCTGCAACTCTCGGATTATCTCGACGCCCTGCGCCACGCCGCCCCCGATCGCGCGGCCGTGCTGCAACCGGCCATCAGCGAGCTGCGCCTGGCCTGCGGCAGCACCGCGGCGACGGAAGCGGATCTGTTCGTGAAGCAGATGCTCCGCATCCATCCGCAGATGCCGGTGCAGCAGCACATGGATGTCGCCGCTTCCGCGTCGGTGGTGGCGGGCAAGCTGCTGTCGGCGTTCCAGATCCTGCTGCTGCAATGGCTCAAGGGCATCGACGTGCCCAACACCCTGCTCAAGCTGCGCAAGGTGGGCGATCACATTGCCTCGCACGCCACGCGCCCCGACATCCTGTTGTTGTGGAGTGCATTCGCGGCGGCCATCGACTCTCTGGTGAGCGTCCCCGGCAGCGAGTCGCTGGAGCTCAAGCGCTGGGTCGGCCGCCTCGGCCAGCAGATCAAGATCCTGGCCGAGCGTGGTGAAGACGCAGCCGACCCCCAATCGCTGGAGATTGCCTGGCGTTTGCTGGCCTACGCAGCACCCATCCACCACGGCGGCAATCGCTGGCTGCTGCTGCGCCACCATCTGCTGCTCGACGCCACCCTGCCGATCGAGCCGGCCTTGTCGGCTGCACGCCAGCAGTTGCGTGGCCCGAACACCCGGCTGCTCGAAAAAGTGGCGGACGAAGTGCGCGCCGACCTGGCGCTGGTCAAGGATGGCCTCGACCTGGCACTGCGCTCCGGCGGCCTTTCACCCGATTTGCAGGGCTCGCTCGGCGAGCGGCTGGGGCGCATCGCCAACACGCTGGTATTGCTGGGCTTGCCGCAACTCGAACAGGTGCTGCGCAACCAGACCGGCGAACTCGCCAGCTTAGGCTCCGGCGCGGCTGAAAACCAGGGTCAGTGGATGCGCATCGCCACCGCCCTGCTGCGGGTGGAGCACAGCCTGGAGAGGGCGCTGTTCCGCCCGCTACGGCAGATCCGTGTCGAGCCGCTGACCACCGAAATCATCGAGGCCGTCCCGCATTCGCAGGACCTGCTCGAAAGCATTGCCGCCCTCCTGCGCGAGATGCTGGTCGATCTCGCCAAGCTCAAGGCGCAGCTCGATGCCTACCTCAAGGGCGGTGAATTGCGGGATGCCGCCGAGCCGCTGCTGCTGCTCAGTGAAGTCAGCTCGGGACTGGTCATCCTCGACTGTCTGCCCGCCGCCAATCTCACCGCAGAGCTGCGCGACTGGTTGCGTGCGGCAGGCCCGCAGGAGTTGCGCGACGACCCCGCTCTGGCCGTGCGCTTTGCCGAATCCGTCGCCGCGCTGGAGCTGTATCTGGAAGCCCTGCGCGATGCGCTGCCGCAGCCGGAGCGCATGCTCGAAACCCTGTCGGTGGCGCTGGCCGCACTGGCACCGGCAGGCCCGGACGAAGACGCCATCTCGCTCGATGCGCTGACGGCCGAGATGGCCCGCGCCGTCGCCAATGCAGACAGTGCGAGCGACCAGGCTGGCCTGTCGTCCGAATACGCCGTCGAGAATCTGGAAGCGGCCCCGGAAGCACAGGTCTTTTTCACCGACACACCGCGGCAGGATGCCGGTTCCGATCCTGCCAGCGAAGCCGCCTACGAGTCGGCTGCCGCGATGCAGGCGCCGTTCGTGACCGACGCGGAGCCGTCCACGGCCCTGGCGGCGGGTGACGACGACCCCGAGATTCGCGCCATCTTCATCGAAGAAGTGCAGGAGGTGCTCGACAGTCTCAAGCGTCAGCTGCCGCTCTTCCATCGCGACCCCACCGACCTCGCCGTGCTCGGTGACATCCGCCGCGCGTTCCACACGCTCAAGGGCAGTGGCCGCATGGTGGGCGCAGACCGCATCGGCGAGTTCGGCTGGTCGGTGGAGCACTTGCTCAACCGCTGCATCGAAGGCGCATTGCCCGTCAACCACGCCGTCGTCATGTTGGTTGGCGAGGCGATCAGAGCCCTGCCGATGCTGCTGAGCCAGTTCCGCGAGGATGCGCCCGAGCAAACGGCTGACGATGCGCAGACGCTGATCGCGCGCGCGCATTTTCTCGCCAGCGGCCGTGCGCCGGAGATGGTCGAGCCGGAAGTGCTCGGCGTGTTCCGCACCGATGCCTTCGACCGCCTCGGCGATATCGAACGCTGGCTGGCCAACGAGGCCGAGAGCTTCATCGATGCCGATACCGTGCGTGCCCTGCACACCATCAAGGGCTCCGCGGCGGTCGTCAACGCCGAGGCGCTGAGCGAGCTTTCGGGCGCGCTCGAAGCCGTACTGAAGCAATTCGTGCTCGCCGACGTGCCGGTGTCGCCGGAAGTGCGCGCCGTGCTGGCCGAAGTGCTGCCCGTGATGCGCGACTGGATGCTGAAGGCCGGCTCGGCCGCCTCGGTGCAGGACGACGCCGAGTGGCTGGCGCGGGTGGCAGCACTCAAGCCTTTCCTGCCGCCCACAGGCGAAACCCTCAGCTACGGCCGTCGCGAATCGCTGGTCAATCTGGCCTTCGACCGCTTGCAAATGGTCGAACAGCGGCTGGTGGCCTGGACGGTTGCGCCCGCCGATTTCGCACTGGGCCGCTTGATGGGCGATGCCGCCGAGGCACTCGCCATCGTCTCGCAGGAGTGCGCACCGCTGACGCGCGGTGCCGAGGCATTGAGCGAGCGTCTGCGCGCCGATGACCTGTTGGCGGGAACACCCGATTCCACATTCTTCATCGCACTCACCAACGCGCTGGAGCATCTGTATCAATTCCTGGATGGCTACCGCGAAGGTGGCATCCGCGACAGCGGCCGTGAGCTGGCCGAGCTGCTGCGTCGTCTGCCGCTGCGCAGCGAACCGCCGCCATCCGCAACCGCGCCGTGGCAGTCCGATGCGGTGATGCAGGAGAGTACTGACCAAAGCGTCGATTTCACGTTTTCAGAAGAGCCGGTACCGTTCACGGCAGACGCCTCCGGCGACGGCTTCATGCCGACCACCGACTGGGCTGCCGCCGAACAACCGTTGCCGCTGGAATTGCACGTCATCCCGCACGGAGTACCGGGGCCGCCGGAAATGGTCGACACCGAGCTGGCCGAAGTGTTCGTGGAAGAAGCCCGCGAACTGCTGGCCGTGCTGCATGCCGACGTGCCCGCCTGGCAGCCGCCGCAAGCGCCGGCGACATCGATCATGCATGCCCTGCACACCCTCACCGGCAGCGCGCGCATGGCGGGCTATGCCGCGTTGGGCGACGTGGCGCAGGGCTTCGAGCTGCGCTTCAACGGGCTCGATCTCGCCGCAGAGACGGCCGCGCTGCTGCGGGCCGAACTGCTGGCGACGCTGCCGGTGTTCGACGAAGCGGTGGATGCCTTCGCGCTGATGATCCCGCCCGCTGCGGAGACGGTGTCGCTATTCGCCGAGACCAGCGATGCAGTGCCTCCGGCCTTTGAAGAAACCAGCAACGACTGGACCTTCTCCAGCAACATCCCGGTGCTGCCCGTGGTGCCGCTGGAGACACCGCCGCCCGTTTTCACTGATCCCTACGTGCAGGCGCAGACGGACGACGCTGCAGCCTGGCTGCTGAACGACGGCCTCGTCGACCAGCGCTCGGCACCCGCCACTGAGATGCCCTCGGCACCGCAGCCCATCCTGCACCCCTTGCCGAGCCTGATGGATGGCATGGAGCAGTTCTGGCCCAAGCCGGAAGACACTCTTTCAGCAAGCGAAAAACTCGCCAGCGTGCCACCGGTGGAATCCAGCAACGCCCTGGTCGCCAGCGCCGAGCCGCTCCGCGAAGCGATCGACCCCGAGCTGGCCAGCATCTTCATCGCCGAAGCGGGCGAAAATCTGGAAACCATCGAGACCGCACTCGCCGATTGGCAGCGCGATGCCGGTGATGCCACTGCCATCGGCGAGCTGCTGCGTGCCCTGCACACGCTGAAGGGCGGCGCCCGCATGACCGGCTTCATGCCGATGGGCGACGTCACCCATCACATGGAATCACGGCTCTCCGCGCTGCTCGCGAGCGGCATCGCACCGGTGGCCGAGGATCATGCCGTCCTCAAGGCCGATCTCGCCGTGCTGGAGCACATGCACGACGCCCTGTCGCGCGGCCACTACGCCGAAATCGCCCGCATCGCAGAGCCCGTGCTGCCAAAGGCGCAAGCGCCCGCAGTCAGCGCCGAAGACACCTCCGCCCCCCTGCGCCCGGCCGTGGCACCGACAGCATCCGGCCCGGTTGCCGAAGGCTGGGAACCGACGCTGTTCTGGAAACCCGAGGAAGACGCCACAGCCGCCACCCGCCGCGAGCTGGCGCGCGTGCCGGTGGAAAGCCTCGACGCCATGCTCAACGAGGCGGGCGAAATCTCCATCTACCGCTCGCGTCTGGAACAGCAAAATGCGGTGCTGATGACCCAGCTCACCGAAATGCGCCAGACCGTCGTGCGCCTGCGCGAGCAGCTGCGCCTGATGGATATCGAAACCGATGCGCAGATCGCTGCCCGTGGCCTCAACGCCCAGGGCGTGGGCGGTGAGGCCGACCGCTACGAGCAGGACTTCGATCCGCTCGAAATGGATCGCTACTCGCGCATGCAGGAGCTGAGCCGGGCACTGACCGAAGCCGTCGGTGACTTGAGCTCGCTGCATCTGACGATGGACCAAGGTGTGAACGAAGCCCAGGCGCTGCTGTTGCAGCAGGGCCGCATCAACACCGCCGTGCAGCAGGGCTTGATGGGCACGCTGATGGTGCCGTTCTCGCGGCAGGTGGCGCGCCTGCAGCGCGTGGTGCGCCAGAGCGCGCAGGAAGAAGGCAAGTTCGCCGACGTGAGCTTCGAGGGCGTGGAGTCCGAACTCGACCGCAACGTGCTGGAGCGCATGACCGCGCCGCTGGAGCACTTACTGCGCAACGCCGTCGTGCACGGGCTCGAAAACCCCGAGGGTCGCAGCAGCGCCGGCAAATCGCCGACCGGCAGCGTCACCGTCAGCCTGAAACGCGAAGGCACCCAGCTGCTGATGGAAGTCGCCGACGACGGCTACGGCCTCAACTTCGGCGCCATCCGCAGCAAGGCCATCGAGCGCGGGCTGCTGCCGCCGGACGCGGCCCTGGGCGACGACGAAATCGCACGCTTCATTTTCGAAGCCGGATTCTCCACCGCCGAAACGCTCACCCAGAGCGCCGGCCGTGGTGTGGGCATGGACGTGGTGGCCTCCGAGGTCAAGCAGCTGGGCGGCTCGCTGGAACTGCGTTCCGAAGCCGGACGCGGCACGCGCTTCTCCATTCGCCTGCCGCTGTCGCTGGCGCTGTCGCAGGCATTGATGGTGAAGGTGGGGGGCGAGGTCTACGCCCTGCCGCTGGTCGCCATCGAAGGCATTGGCCGCGTGCCGCGCGACGTCGCCGTCGTCGCCGTCGGTGGTGGCGAGTCCAGCTTCAACTATGGCGGCCATGACTACCGCGTGCGGCCACTGGCTGAACTCATCGACCTGCCGCATGCCCTGCCGGACGACGCCCGCAGCGTGCCGGCCGTGTTGGTGCGCATGGGCGAGGGCATTGCCGGCGGCGAACGCCGTGCGGCCCTCATCGTCGATCAGCTGCTCGGCAATCGCGAAGTGGTGTCGAAGGCCGTCGGCCCGCAGCTGTCGTCGATCTCCGGCGTGTCGGGCGCGACGATTTTGCCGAGCGGTGAAGTGGTGTTGATTCTCGACCCGGCAGCGCTGGTCATCGACCGTGCGCGCCGCCGTCTGATTGCCGAAGCCGCCGCCAACCGCGCGACGCTGGAACGTGAGGCCACGCAAAGCGGTCGGCTCATCATGGTGGTGGACGACTCGGTCACCATGCGCCGCGTTGCCGAGCGCCTGTTGCAGCGCAACGGCTATCGCGTGCTCACCGCCAAGGACGGGCTCGACGCCATCGCACTGCTGCAGAACGAGGCTCCGGCAGCGATCCTGCTCGACATCGAAATGCCGCGTGCGGACGGTTTTGAAGTGGCCGGTTTCGTGCGCAACAACGAGCGTATCTCGGAGACGCCCATCATCATGATCACCTCCCGCTCGGGCGATAAGCACCGCACCCGCGCAGCCACGCTGGGCGTCAATCGCTACCTCATCAAGCCGTATCAGGAAGAGCAGTTGCTGTATGAGCTGCGCGCGCTCCTGCAAGCCAGGGAGGCTGAAGCCGCATGAGCCTCGAACCGATTGCCAAAGAGATCTACTGCGTGCTGATCGCGCTGGTGGACGACACCCTGCTGCTGCCCAACGCCGCCATCGCCGAAACCGTGGGGCAGGAGGCGCTGACCGTCAACGAGAGTGAACCGCTCTGGGTTGCGGGTGAATTGCAGTGGAACCGCCGCGCGCTCACCGTCATCCGTTACGAGACCTTGAACGGTGCCGCCCACGCGCCGCTGACGCGCCGTGCGCGACTGGTGGTGCTGCAGGCACTCGATGCCGAAACCACCGCCTCGCCGCTGGCGCTGGTGGCACAGAGCTATCCGCACCTCATCACCGTCACCCGCGATGCCATCGCACCGCTGCCGCTGCGTCCGGGCGACGACCCCGCCGTGGTGCTGGCCCGTGTGCGGGTGGGCAATAGCGAGGCGCTGATCCCCAATCTGGATGCCATGCGCCAGCGGGTGAACAACCTGCTTGACCCGAGCGTAGATCCGTCCGTCGTGGCCAGCGAAGGCTGACGCAAGTTCGATCAGTCCATGACGGCGAGTGCAATCGCCTCGCGCAGCGCCGGCACGATCTCCTGTTCGAACCACGGCCGCTGCTGAAGCCAGCGGGTATTGCGCGGACTGGGATGCGGCAGCGGGAAGAACCCGTTTGCCAGATGCTCCCGCCAGCGCCGCACGGTCTGCTCCAGCGTCTCGCGCTTGGCATCGAGGTAATAGAGATGCGCGTAGCGGCCGATCAGCAGCGTCAGCCTGAGATTCGGCAGCAGCGGCCGCACCTGGCCATGCCAGAGCGGTGCGCATTCCGGGCGCGGTGGCAGGTCGCCGCCCTTGCCCTTGCCGGGGTAGCAGAAACCCATCGCCATCACGCCGTAGCGGCTCTGGTCGTAGAAGGCTTCGCTGTCGAGCGCCATCCACTGCCGCAGGCGCACGCCGCTGGGGTCGTCCCAAGGCAGGCCGCTGGCATGCACGCGGGTGCCGGGGGCCTGGCCGGTGAGCAGCACCCGCAGGCGGGTATCGACCCGGATCACCGGTCGGGGGCCGAGCGGCAGGTGGGCAGCGCAGAGCGTGCAGTCGCGGATGCGGGTCAGCAGTGGGGCCAGCGCGGTTGGTGTGTCGGGCATGTCACCGAGTGTGTCGCAGCGGGCCGCTCTGGTAGAAGCCGCCCTGCGGCACAGATCGGCGGCTTGAGTGGTTATGCTCCGTCTAATCCACACAAGCAACCTCTCGAATGACCGCTCTCGATACCTTGATTCACGGGCTCTATGGCATGACTGCCGAATCTGACTGGCGTGCGGCGCGCGAGCGGGCGCTGGAGCTGTTGCGCATCCATTCGCACGCGCAGTCGGCAGCGTGGATCACCACCAGCGAGGGTGGGGCGGGGCCGTTCACCGAGTCGGTGCACAGCGGCTTCACCAAGACGCAGCTCAGCAGCTTCAAGTTCACCACCGCCCAGCCGGTGCAGGTGGTCGCGGTGCCGGGCGGTGTGGTTCACGTGATCCGCTACAACCATTCCAGCCGTCATCTGGTCAGCGTCGTGGCCTTGCGCTGGAGCGATGCGGTACCCGTGCCCGAAGCGGCGATTCTCACCAGCGCGGTGGCGCATCTGGCCGAGTCCTCGGCGCTGGCGCAGAAGCTGTTCGTGCAGCGTGACGAGTGGCTGCTGCACATGGGCCGCTCCAACCGGGGTGCCGCGGCGCTGGTGGATTCGGCCGGTACTGCCCATGCCGGCACCGATCGTTTTCGCAAGATTCTCGAAGCACGTCGTTTCCAGACCAACCAGTTGCCGTTCACGCTGCCCGACCTCGGCAACGACAGCCATGCCGCGCTGGTCTACGAAGGTCTGCACGTGCGCATCGAGCGCATGGATGGCCTGTTCCTGGTGCATCTGCGCCAGCCGCTGCCGTTCGACATCCTCTCGCCACGCGAGCAGCAGATCGCCCGCGCGCTGGGTGCCGGCAAGACCTTCAAGAGTGTGGCCAAGCAGTGCGAGATTTCGATCTCCACCGTCGCCAACCACGCCACCCGCATCTATCGCAAGCTCGGCATCTTCCGCCGCGAAGAACTGGTGGAGCTGATCCGCGCACCGGGCGCGGCACCTGCAACGGCCATCACGCCCAAGCCGGGCCGGGTGAAGAAGCTCGGGTAAAACAGCCTCTGCGGACCACGGTGCTGCGCCCCGGCGGGCTTGAACCCCGGCGGTCGGGCACGGCGCGCATGGCATGATGCGCGCCGTTTTCACTCGGCACACAGGGCATGGCAATCATCGAGGCGCGTGGTCTGGTCAAGAGCTACCCCAAGGCCAAGGTGCAGGCGGTGGATGGCGTCAGCTTCAAGGTGCAGGCCGGCACTTGTTTCGGTCTGCTCGGGCCGAACGGTGCGGGCAAATCCACCACCGTCGAAATGCTCGAAGGCGTGGCGCAGCCCACGGCGGGCGAGGTGCTGTTCAAGGGCGAGACGATCCATGTCGGCGCTTCCGCCAAGCAGTATCGCGACAAGGTCGGCATCCAGTTCCAGAGCACGGCCCTGCAGGAGTTCCTGACGGTGCGCGAGAACCTGCGCTTCTTTGCCGCGCTGTATCCCAAGACCCGCAGTGAAGAAGAACTGATCCGCGTCTGCCGTCTGGAGGATTTTCTCGACCGCGACACCAAGAAGCTCTCGGGCGGCCAGCGTCAGCGCGTGCTGCTGGCGATCGCGCTGGTCAACGACCCGGAAGTGGTGTTCCTCGACGAGCCGACGACGGGCCTCGACCCGCAGGCGCGGCGCAATTTCTGGGCGCTGGTGCGCGGCATCAAGGCCGAGGGCAAGACCGTGCTTTTAACCACGCACTACATGGAAGAAGCCTACGAACTCTGCGACGAGATCGCGATCATGGACCACGGCAGGATCATCGCGCAGGGCTCGCCGCAAAGCCTGCTGGCGCAGTATTTCCAGGAGTCGGTGATCGAGTTGCCGACCACCCTCACCGCAGCTCTGGGCGACCGCATGCCCTTCGTCGATCGCGGTGAACTCTCGGAGTTTTCCACCGCCGACATCGCCGCCAGCATCGATGCGCTGCGCCTTGCGGGTGTGCCGCTGGCGCAGCTGCGCATCCGGCCGCCGACGCTGGAAGATCTGTTCCTCAAGTTGACGGGCAAGGATCTGCGCGCATGAACATCAAACGCCTTGGCGCGATGACTTGGGCCCGCAGCCTGGAGTTTCTGCGCGACCGTTCCGCTCTCGGCTGGAACTTTGCCTTTCCGCTGCTGATGGTCGCCGGCTTCGCCTGGATTTTCTCCGGCCCCGCACAACCGATCTTCAAGGTCGCCGTGCTCATGCCGCAGGGCATGACGCTCCAGACCGCCAGCCATCCTGTCGCCGCCGCGCCCGGCGTGCAGTTCTACGAGGAGAGCGACGAGGCCACGGCCCGCAAGAAGGTCGAGCGCCATCGCATCGATCTCGCCGTTGATCTCACGCAGACGTCGGCACGCTATTTCATCAATCCCGCCTCGCAGAAAGGTGCGGCGGTGGAGGCCTTGCTGAAAGGCACCGGCACGCTCGCCAACGGCACGGCACCAGCGGCCACCCGAATCGAGCAGGCAGGCGAGGGCATCCGCTACGTCGACTGGGCCGCACCCGGCGTGCTCGGCATGAATCTCATGTTTTCGTGTCTGTTCGGCATCGGCTACGTCATCGTGCGCTACCGCAAGAGCGGCTACCTGAAGCGCCTCAACGCCACGCCGCTCACCGCCGCCGAGTTCATCGTCGCGCAGCTGCTGTCGCGCCTGGTGCTCACCTTCACGGTGACCACGGTGGTATTTGTCGGCTGCAATCTGTTCCTGCACTTCCGCATGGAGGGCAGCTACTGGCTGCTGGCGCTGGTGACGGCGGTGGGCAGCTACTCGATGATCGCGATGGGGCTGGTCATCAGCGCGCGCGTGACCTCCGAGGAACTGGCCGGCGGTCTGCTCAATCTGTTGAGCTGGCCGATGATGGTGCTGAGCGGCGTGTTCTTCTCGCTCGACGGCGCGCCCAAGGCCGTGCTCTGGGCCTCGCAGCTGTTCCCGCTGACGCATCTGCTCAACGCCGCCCGCGCGATCATGCTCGACGGCGCAGGGCTCGCGAGCAGCGCGGTCGCGACACCGCTCGCGGTGCTCGTCGCCTGTTCGGTGGTGTTCACGGTGCTGGGTGCGATCGGCTTCCGCTGGACGCAGGACTGAACCAAAGCCGCTGCGGTCACTCAGTTTCAAGGACCACGGTATGAAGTAGCTGCTGCCGCAACAAGAAAAGCCCGCGTCTTTTGACGCGGGCTTTTTCATGCAGCGTGTCGTGCGCTACACGCCGTTCTTGACGATGTCACCCGCGCCCAGCAGCGGCAGTGCCACGCTGCCCTTCACGTTCACCGCCGGCACGAACACATCACGCGACCAGGTGATGGGGAACTGCGCGTGAAAGCCGTAGATCAAGAGCGCCAGCTCGTCACCGGCCGCCAGGCGCTCGCCGATGCCGTTCATGCGCAGGCTGTGGGCACCGAAGCCGCGCACCGGGGTGATCTGGTCGTCGACCACGTCCCAACGCTCGGTGCCCGCCTTGCGATGACCGATGGCCAGAAACAGGATCGGGTCGCAGGCACCGATGGAAAGTGGCGTCGGGCAGGTGAGCATCTCAAGGCCCGTCAGGCCGGTGAGCTCGATGTCGAGCGTCGGCACGCCGGCCAGCACGCCGCCGGCTTCGCCCACGGTCATCAAGGGCACGTTCGACAACAGCTGCTCACGCGCGCCATTGCCCAGCACCGAGCCGAGAATGCCCAGCGCGCCGCTGAACTGCGGTGTGGCGAGGTCGAAGGGGAAGGGCGTGCCGCCGACCTTCACCGCCGGCACGCTGACGGCATCGCCCGCACCCAGACTGAGGCAGGGCGACTTGCCGATGGGCAGCGCGGCATCGATCGCACCTTTCTTGAATTGCAGCTTTTCCTGGAACCAGGCGAACTGCACGTCGTCGAGCACCAGCGAGCCACAGTCACGTGCGCCAGCGGCATCCTCGAAATTGGGCACGGTGATGGCGGCGTAGAAGGGGTCGAGTGCTTCTTCAGCACCCGGCACGTTGGTGATGCTCACCGGCAGGATGTGGCCGGTTTCGTGGGTGAGGAAGCGCACGTCGCCGCCGCGTTGCTTCAGGCAGTTGTAGTTGTTGAAGCCGTCGTTGAAGTTGAACAGGCCGTCGCGCGTGCCCTGCGTCACCAGCACATCCAGAGCCGGGTAGGGGCGTGGCGGTACCAGTAGCGGGTCGGGTGTGGCCAGCATGAAGTCCTGCGGCGCGGCCGGTTGGCCGTCGCAGAAATACTTGACGCTGTGATAGGTGAAGTAATTGATGCCCGCCGTCGGGATGTTGTTGGTCAATGCGCCCTGCACCAGCGTCTCGACAATGGCCGGGTCCTGGTTGGTGCCCATCGGGAACACACCTTCGGCCAGGCTGGTAACACCGCTCGCCTCACCCGCCGCCACCAGCGCCAACACCCAGCCGGACTTGATGACGTTGTGGGGGTTGAGCGCGTAGACGAGATCGTGCGGCGTGATGTCGGGTGCCAGCACGCGCAGGCGCTGCTTGGGGTCCGCACCCGCCAGCAGCAGCTGGTACATGCCGCCGTAGCTGCCGCCGAAGCTGCCCACATACATCTCGTTGTTGCTGCGGCGGCGCAGGCCCGGCAGGTCTTCGGCCCAGTCGAGAATCTGGATCAGATCCTGGCCTTCCTGATCCGGGCTCATCACCCGCACGGTGCCGCCCGAGGCGCCGAAGCCGCGTTCGTCGATGGAGATCACGTAATAGCCCGCAGCCGTCAGCCGCCCGATGAAGCCATCGCGCGTGGTGGTGCGCATGCCGCCGTAGCCGTGGCCCTCGAGCACCAGCGGGTAGGTCTGGCCGGCGACGAGATTGTCCGGCTCGAACATCTGGAAGGAGACATCGACGCCGTCGACGCGCGAGGCCAGCACCACATGCTGGTCGGCACCGACGCGGGTCTCGGTGACGGCCACCTTGGGCGGCGGCAGTGTCTCGCCGCTGGGGCCCAGCGTGCCGGAGGTGGGGTTCATATTGCTCTCGCCGCAGGCGCACAGCGCCAACGCGACAAGCAGCACAAGGCTGTTGCGGATCATTTACGGGTCTCCTCCGTATTTATTTGATTTAATGCGCGCGGATCATGAGCCCTCGTTCGGTTGAGAGACTGTCATAGAGATGAAATTACCTGTCGCGCTGCTGTGCCTGAGCTGCCTGCTGCCCGGTGCGGCGAGTGCGGACATCTGGCTGTGCGTGGGTGCCAACGACCGCCAGAGCATTCAGGACAAACCCTGCGCTAAGGGCTTCCGGCAGAAGTCGCACGTGCCGGATGCTACCCGCCGCATCGCCCCCACGGCGCGGCAGGACAACGCCGCCGCGCGCGCCGCCAGCAAGCCGCCGCCCATCGAAGTGGGCCTGCAACGCAACAAGACGGTGATCTGCAACCTGCTCAACACCGAGCGAACCGATGCCCTGGCGCAGATCAGCGGCAGCCTGCCGCCGCCGCCGGGCGAAAACCCGCAGGGCAACCTGGCCAAGATCGAGAAGCAGCGCACCCGTGTGGGATGCGATGCGGGCTAGCGGGTTATTGCTCGCACTGCTACTCAGCGGTTGTTCGACGGTGTCGTACTACTCGCATGTACTGCACGGCGGCTGGGAAGTGCTCCAGGCACGCGAGCCGATTGCGGACATCCTCGCCGACCCCAACGCCGACGCCAATCTCAAGACGCGTCTGCAAGGCGTGCAGGCTGCCCGCCGTTTCGCGGTCACCGCGCTGGCACTGCCCGACAATGCCAGCTACACCGAATACAGCGAGCTGCACCGGCCTTTCGTGGTGTGGAACGTGTTCGCCGCACCGGAGCTGTCGCTCACACCCGTGACGCACTGCTTCGTGGTCGCCGGCTGCGTCGCCTATCAGGGCTTCTACGACGTGGCCCGCGCCAAGGCCGAGGCCGCGCGGCTCGAAGGCCTGGGCAACGAGACCTTCGTGGGCGGTGTCAGCGCCTATTCCACGCTCGGCTGGTTCGACGACCCGGTGCTGTCCAGCATGCTGCTGTGGGACGACGAGCGTCTGGCCGCCACACTCTTCCACGAGCTGGCGCACCAAGTGGCCTATGTGCCGGACGAGACCGCGTTCAACGAGTCCTACGGCAAGTTTGTCGAGCTGGAGGGCCTCAGGCAGTGGCGGCTCGCACGCGGCCTGCCGGCCGAGCTGCCGCCCGATCTCGCCTTCGAGGCGGTGTTCATCGAGCGCATGTTGCAGGCGCGCACCGAGCTGGCGGCGTTGTATGCCCGCCCAGTGACGGACGACCTCAAGCGCAGCGGCAAGGCGGAAGTGTTCGCGCGACTCAAGGCCGACATCGACCGTCTCGCCACCGAAGCGCAGGCCGGGCCGGGCTACCAGCGCTTCTTTGCCACTCCGATGAACAACGCCAAGCTGCTACCGTTTGGTCTTTATCATCAGTGGCGGCCTGCGTTTGCCGTGTTGTTCCAGCAACAGGGGCAGGACTGGCCGCGCTTCCATGCGGCGGTCAAGGCCCTCGCCAAACTCGATGCCGCTCAACGTCTGCAACAACTCCAAGCCCTGCAAGCCCAAGCCGATGCGCCGTCACCGTAATGCCCTGTTGGTGATCCTGGCCCTGCCGCTGCTCTGTGCCTGGGGCGGTGGTGGCGCGACCAAGGCGCGGCGCGATGCGCAGAGCTTCATCCTCGAAACGCTGCGCAAGCAGGAGGGGGACGCCTGGGAGCGCACCGGCCAGTTCATGATCTGGACCTACAGTTTCGACCGTGCCGGCTGCGAGCTGACCGTGCAGCGCGAGGCCGGGCTGGGTGATCTGTTCCAGCAGCGCATCCCGCTCGCCAAGGCAACCGTCGTGGGCACGCAGAACAGCGAGATCGTCTTCGATTGCCGCGCTGGCGAACCCTGCGTCGACTACAACATCAAGAACATCAACGTCACCGACGAACAGCGCGTGGCCCGCACGCGGGTGCTGGTGATGGACAGCGAAGACCTCACACCGCTGGTGAACGCCTTTGCCGAGCTGCACCAGCTTTGCCGCGACCCTTATGCGCCGACACGTAGATAATGACGGCGTGACTCCGGAGAGAGATTCCATGCTGATTACCAACGCACGCCTCATCAACGAAGGCCAGATCACGGAAGGCGATCTGCTCATCAAGAACGGCCGCATCGAGAAAATTGCCAAATCCATTACCGCGCCAGCAGGTGTTGTTGTTTATGACGCCAAGGGCAAGCTGCTGATGCCCGGCATGATCGACGACCAGGTGCACTTCCGCGAACCCGGACTCACCCACAAGGGCCATCTTGCCAGCGAGAGCGCGGCCGCCGTGGCAGGCGGCATCACCAGTTTCATGGAGATGCCCAACACCATCCCCAACACCACCACCCGCGCGGTGCTGGCCGACAAATACGCGCTGGCGGCGGGCAAGTGCTTCGGCAACTACGCCTTCTATTTCGGCGGTGCCAACGACAATCTCGAAGAAGTGAAGCGCCTGATGCCGGGCGAGGCACCGGCGGTGAAGGTGTTCATGGGTGCTTCGACCGGCAACATGCTGGTGGACGACCCCGCCACGCTCAACGGCATTTTCGAGCACAGCCGCCTGCCGATTCTCACCCACTGCGAAGACACGCCCACCATCAAGGCCAACGAGGCCGCCGCACGCGAGAAATACGGCGAGGACGTGCCCTGGAGCGAGCACTGGAAAATCCGCAGCCACGAGGCCTGTTACCTCTCGACCCAGCTCGCCGTGGGCCTCGCCAAAAAACACAATGCGCGCCTGCACGTGCTGCACCTCACCACCGCCCGCGAGCTGGAGTTCTTCAGCGCCGGTCCGCTGGAGCAGAAGCGCATCACGGTGGAAGCCTGCGTGCACCACCTGTTCCTCAACGACAGCTATTACGACACGCGCGGCTCGCAGATCAAATGCAACCCTGCGGTGAAGAACGAGGCCGATCGCCTCGCGCTGGTGAAAGCCGTGCGCGATGGCGTGATCGACATCATCGCCACCGACCACGCCCCGCACACGAGTGCGGAGAAGGCGCAGAGTTTCTGGAAAGCCCCCGCCGGCCTGCCGCTGGTGCAATACGCGCTGCCGGTGCTGTTCGCGCTGGTGGCACGCGGCGAGCTGACGTTGGAGCAGGTGGTGCAGAAAGTCTGTCATGCCCCGGCGCTGCGCTTCGGCGTGGTGGATCGCGGCTTTCTGCGCGAAGGCTACTGCGCCGATCTGACGCTGGTGGATCTCGACAAGCCCACCCACGCGCACAACGCCGATGTGCTGTCGCTCTGCGGCTGGACGCCGTTCGATGGCATGAGCTTCCCGGCTTCCATCGCCGCCACCTGGGTCAACGGCGTGCTGGCCTACGACGGCCACAAGGTGCTGCCCACGCCGCTCGGCGAACGCCTGATCTTCAAGTGAGCTCGGAGCCGCAGCGCTGCGGCTGGTCGCTGAGCACGCCGCAATATCGCGACTATCACGATCAGGAGTGGGGCCGTCCCTGCCATGACGAGCAGCGCCTGTTCGAGATGCTGCTGCTCGAAGGCGCGCAGGCCGGTTTGAGCTGGCGCACCATCCTCGAAAAACGCGAAGGCTATCGCCTGCTGTTCGACGGTTTCGATGCACAGCGCATGGCGCGCTACACCGATGCCGAGCTTGAAGAAAAGCTCAAGGACGCCCGCATCGTCCGCAACCGCTTGAAGGTGTTCGGCTTTCGCCGCAACGCGCTGGCCTATCTCAAGCTCTGCGAGCGCGAGCGCAGTCTGGATGCTTATCTATGGCGCTACGTTGACGGCAAGCCGCTGCTCAATCACTGGACGACGCACAGTGGCGTGCCGGCCACCACGCCGCTTTCGGATGCGATCAGCAAGGATCTGAAAAAGCGCGACTTCACCTTTGTCGGCAGCACCATCATCTATGCGTACTTGCAGGCGACCGGTGTGGTGAATGACCACCTCACCAGCTGCGCCTGGCACCCCCGATCACGCAGGCTGATCGTCGTCCGTGGCTAGCGGCAGCACCAGCGAAAACAATGCACCGCCGCCGTCGCGGTCTTCGTACCAAAGATGGCCACCCATGCGCTCGGCTTCTTCCTTCGAGATCGCCAGGCCCAGCCCGCTGGAGTGCGCCGCCTCGGCACCCGGCAGCCGCACGTAGCGCTTGAACAGGTTGCCGTGCTGATCCGCCGGCACGCCCGGCCCGCGGTCGCCGACGGTGATGCGCAGCATGCCGGAGCGGCCGACGTTGGCTTCGAGCTCGATGGTGCCGCCACCCGAGCCACTGGTGCCGCCGTACTTGATGGCATTGGAAACCAGGTTGTCGATGATGTGCCGCAGCGAGCGCGCATTGGCCATCACCTCGGGGTCGTCCTTCATCGAAAGATGCAGCGACAGGCCCTGCGCCTCGGCGACCGGCCTGAGCGCGGCGAGGGCGTCCTGCAGGATCGGCTTGACCACCATCGCGCTCAGCTCGACCGTGCGCGGCTTTTCGCTCTGCGCCCAGCGACCCAGATACTCGTCGATGAAGGAGAGGCAGCGGTTGGCGCTGTCGCGGATGCCCTTGAGCGCGGTCGCCTGCGGCGCTTCGAGCACGGCCTTGGCGAGCGTCTCGGTGCCCATCAGGATGCCCGCGAGCGGGTTCTTGAGATCGTGCGCGACCACCTGTGTCAGTTCGGCGCGCTCCTGCGCCAGCTGGGCCAGACGGTCGCGCGTGCTCTTGAGTTCGAGGTGGGTCTTGACGCGCGCCAGCAGCTCTTCGGCGACAAAGGGCTTGGTGACGTAATCCACCGCGCCCGATTCAAAGGCTTTCACCAGCACTTCGCGTTCGTGTGCGGCGGTGAGAAAGATGATCGGCACATCGGCGGTGCGCGGGTTCTCGCGCAGCTTGGCGCAGACCTCGAAGCCGTCCATGCCCGGCATGCGCATGTCGAGCAGCACCAGGTCGGGTGTGCGCTGCTCGCAGCGTTGCAGCGCCTGCTCGCCGCTGAGGGCCGGCATCACGTCGTGGCCGCCCTGTACCAGCAGCGCACCGACGGCCTGGATGTTGGTGGCCTGGTCATCGACGACGAGCACCAGTGATTTGGGCGCTGCATCGGCCGGATGTTCTGCCTTGTTACTTGGGGCGATTGCCATGTGGTTTCCCTTGCAGCCTGACGCCGTGGCTGTTGTTAACCGCGATATTTATTTTCTAGTGGTCCAGCAACTGGTCGCAAAATTGTTGCAGCTGCTTGATATGCGCTTCCAGGGTCACGATGTCGAATACCGCCGCCGCATTGCTGATCTGTTCGGCACGGGATTGCAGCGATTCAAAAGCCGCTTCGGCGGCGAGTTTGCGCAGGTGCACCACCAGCGCCCCGACATCGTCGCTGGAGAGCGTGCGTGCCGCGCGGGTGACGAACTCGCAAAGCTCTGGCAGCTCTGCGCGCCAGCGGGCGAGGGCGTCGGTGCTCAGGGTCTGCTCGGCAACGGCAGCCAGCAACTCGGCAACGGGCGGCACGTCTTCAGGTGCCACGGTGAAAAACCGGCGCAGTTCGGTGTCGAGCATCTCGCGCGTGATGGGCTTGCGCAGGTAGCCGTCGAACTGCTTCCGCAGGCGGCCTTCCTCGCCCAGCATGCTGGAGGCGGTTGCGGCAATCACGCGGGTGTTCGAGAGCGCCGGCACCATGCGGATGAGACGCAGCGCCTCGACGCCGTCGATGTCGGGCATGCGGATGTCCATCAGCACCACATCGGGCAGCTCCTTGGTGGCGAGAGCGACGCCGTTGATGCCGCCATCGGCCAGCAGCACCTTGTGCTGGCTGTCCATGAACAGGCCTTCGATCAGCCGCCGGTTCAACTCGACATCGTCCACCACCACGATCTTCAGCGGCCGCAGCGGGGCCGAGGACGACTGCACGCTTTGCGGGTTCTGCGCGCTGGGGCTGGAGTCGATGGGTATGTGCGGAATGCGCACCGTGAACGTCGAGCCCTTGCCCATGATCGAATCGACACGGATGGTGCCGTTCATGAGTTCGAGAATGCGCTTGACGATGGAGAGGCCCAGACCCGCACCGGGTGCCGACACGCCGCTGGCGTTGAGCTGGATGAACGGCTCGAAGATTTTCTGCTGCTTGCTCTCTGGAATGCCCACACCGGTATCGGTGATGGAGATCACCAGCGTGAAGTGATTCGCACCGTCGGGCTGGGTGCTGACGTTGGTGGTGACGCCGCCCTCCTCGGTGTACTTCATGCCGTTGCCGATCAGGTTGATGACCACCTGCCGCAGCCGCAGGGGGTCGACCATGACCTTGCCCGGCAGGTTGTCCGGCAGGTTCATCTGCATCAGCAGACCCTTCTCGGCACCCATGTGCGAGAACAGGGTTTCGCAGCTGCGAAAGACCTCGCGCAGGTCGGTGGGCTGCTCGTGCAGCTCCAGCTTGCCGGCCTCGATCTTGCTCATGTCGAGGATGTCGTTGATGAGCCCCAGCAGCACCTGGCCGCTCTGGGTGATGGCCTGCACGTAGAACTTTTCACGGTCGTTCTTCACCGTGTCCTTGAGCAGCTGCGCGAAGCCGAAGATCGCATTCATCGGCGTGCGGATCTCGTGGCTCATGTTGGCGAGGAAGGTGCTCTTCTCGCGGTTGGCGGTGTTGGCGGCATCGGCGCGGGCACGTTCGACATCCAGTGTTCGCTGCGCCTTGGCCTGCGCACGCAGCAGGAACAGGCTGGCGAGACTCACCAATCCAGCGATGAAAATCAGCGACAGCAATATGCCGTCGCGTTGTGTCGAGAGCTTGGTCACTTCGTCCATGCGCGCGTAGGCGCCCACGCCGATGTTGTTGCGCAGCGCCTGCATGTCGGTGCGCAGATCGTCCATCATCGCCTTGCCGATATCGGTGCGGATGAACTCGATGGCCGCTTCGCGGCCTTGCGTGCGCTCGATTTCCGAGCAGCGCTCCATCTCGATCAGCTTGTTGTCGAGACTTTGCTGGATGCGCGCGAACAGGCGCTTGTTCTGATCGCTGGAGAGCTGCCCCGCGATGCGGGTCGTGACGGTCTTGATCTGCGCCAGCGCCGCGATCTGCGGTTCGAGATAGGTCTTCTTGCCGGTGAGGAAATAGCCGCGCTGCCCGGTTTCGAGATCGGTCGCGAGCTGCCCCAGCTCGTTGACATCCGCCAGCAGGCGGTTGTCGTTGGCGATGCGCGAGCGCTGATCGGCCACCTGCGCATTCAGCACGAAAATGATGGTGCCGATGCCCATCATCAACACCACGACCACCAGCGAGAAGAACTGCAGGTAGCGCCAGAAACTCGCGCTGGAATTCTGGTGCGACACCAGCTGCTCCCGAACCGTGTGCGCGGGCTTATTCATCGAAGGCGTGGGCAATCCAAGCGTGCATGGAGGCCGACTTTATCAGCTGCAACAACGATTTCTGGCAGCGATATCCTCCGTTCAGGAAAATCTCCAGCGCATGCCGTCTTTCGAGTCTTCGAGCGTCACGCCCTTGGTTTTGAGCAGGTCGCGGATGCGGTCGGATTCGGCCCAGTTCTTGGCAGTACGAGCCGCCACGCGCTCGGCGATCAGCGCTTCGATGGCGGCGGTGTCGAGTGCGCCTTCGGCCTGCGGTGGCGCGTAGGCAAACCAGGCCTCCGGGCTTTGCTGCAACAGGCCGAGCAGCAGGCCGCCGTCCAGCAGCTGTGCCTTGATGCGCGCCTTGTCGCCGTCGTCCGAGGCCTTGTTCGCTTCGCGCGCCAGCTCGAACAGCTGGGCCAGCGCCATCGGGGTGTTGAGGTCGTCTTCCAGCGCGTCGACGAAGGCCTGCGGCGCGGTGACGCCCGCTGCCGGTGCGACATCACCCAGCTCGCGCAACGCGCCATAAAGACGGTCGAGCTTTTTCTTGGCGTCGGTCACCACGTCGTCGGTCCAGTCCAGCGGCTGGCGGTAGTGGCCGGTGAGCAGCACGAGGCGGATCACCTCGCCGGGCAAGAGCTTCACCAGGTCATGCACCAGCGTGACGTTGCCGAGCGACTTGCTCATCTTCTCGC
>JAUSQI010000059.1 GCA_030652575.1 Stagnimonas sp.
TTCGACGAATGCAGCCTGGTCAGCGCGCCCTATTCCGTCGACGGCCAGGTGGTCGGCACGCTTGGCGTAGTCGGCCCCACCCGCATGGCCTACGAACGCGTGGTGCCGATCGTCGACCTCACGGCCAAAATTCTTTCCAGCGCGCTGTCGCACCACTGATGCGTTATTTAAAAGAACCGGACTATACGCACGGCCAGCAAGCCAAAACCGGCGTCCTGCTCATCAACCTCGGCACACCCGTGGCGCCGACGGCCAGGGCACTGCGCACGTATCTCAAAGAGTTTCTGTCTGACCCGCGCGTGGTGGAAATCCCGCGCGCCGTCTGGTGGCTAATCCTCAACGGCATCATCCTCAACACGCGGCCAAAGAAATCTGCCGCAAAGTACGCTGCGATCTGGACCCCCGACGGCTCGCCGCTAAGGGTGCACACCGAAAAACAGGCCAAGCTGCTGAAAGGCTGGCTCGGCGAAAAAATCGCCAGCCCCGTCATGGTCGAATACGCGATGCGCTACGGCAACCCCTCGGTGGCCGACACGCTGGCGCGCATGAAGGCGGCCGGCTGCGAGCGCATCCTGATCCTGCCGGCCTACCCGCAGTACGCCGCCTCCAGCACCGCCACCGCGTTCGACGCCGCCTACGCCTGGCTGGCGAAAACCCGCAATCAGCCGGCACTGCGCACGGTGAAGCACTATCACGATCATCCGGCCTATATCCACGCGCTGGCCGCCAACATCCGCGACTACTGGCAGATGCATGGCCGCCCCGACGTGCTGCTGATGAGCTTTCATGGCGTGCCGCGCTACACGCTGGAGAAGGGCGACCCCTATCACTGCGAATGCCAGAAGACCGGCCGCCTGCTGGCGGAAGCGCTCGGACTTGAGCCCAGCCAGTTCCGCCTCACGTTCCAGTCGCGCTTCGGCCGCGCCGAGTGGCTGCAGCCCTACACCGACAAAACGCTGGGGGCGCTCGGCCGTGAAGGCATCGGCCGCGTCGACTTAGTCGCGCCGGGCTTTACTGCCGATTGTCTGGAAACGCTGGAAGAACTGGCGATGGAAGGCCGCGAGACCTTCCTCACCGCGGGCGGCAAGACGTTTCACTACATCCCCGCGCTCAACGAACAGCCGCAGTGGATCGATGCGCTCGGCCGCATCGCACTCGAAAACCTGGGCGGCTGGGTCAGCACAAGCTGGGACCGCGACGCCGACGAGCAAGCACGCAATACCAGCCAACGCCTCGCCCTGAACCTGGGCGCACGCAGCTAAAAAGCCGTTTCTAAAAATACCTATCCTACACGCGCAAAAAACGCGCTATATAAGCCCTCACTTGTTGACAGGGCTTTTCTGTTCTTCCAGCATGGTAGAGATGGACTGACAGTCTCACCAAGGCCCGCCAACCCATAATTTGTGAACACTGCTTCGTTTCTAACTCACTCAGGAGGACTTCATGTACAAAAAAATCCCTCTGGCGATTGCCAGCTTCGTCGGCCTCGCTCTGTCCGGCCTCGCCGGCGCTGCGGACATCCATACCAAATCCATTTCCGCCACCTGCCTGTCCTGCCACGGACCGGGCGGTAAAAGCCTCGGCGCAATCCCCAGCCTGGCCGGGCTGGAAAAAGATTACTTCGTCAAGGCCATGAAGGATTTCAAATCGGGCGCACGTCCGTCGACCATCATGAAGCGCCACGCATCCGGCTACACCGACGCCGAGTTCGAGGCCATGGGCGCGTATTTCGCCGGCCTGAAAAAATAATCCCTACACGGAGACCGATACCATGACCCTCAATCGTCGCGACTTCCTGAAAATTTCTGGCGCGGGTGCAGCGATCACGCTCACTGGCTGTGCCACCACCCAGTCCGCATCCGGACCCCGCGCCCACGTTGTCGTGGTCGGCGCCGGCTTCGGCGGCGCCACCTGCGCCAAATACCTGCGCACCTGGGGCCCCAATATCGACGTCACCCTGATCGAGCCGAACGACAAGTTCATCTCGTGCCCGATTTCAAACTGGGTGATCGGCGGCCTGCGCAACATGAACGACATCACCCACGGCTACGACAAGCTGTCGAAGTACGGTATCAAGATGGTCAAGGACAGCGTCATCGCCATCGACCCCGGCAAGCGCACCGTCAAAACCCGAGGTGGCTCGACCATCGGCTACGACCGCCTGGTGCTCGCGCCCGGCATCGACGTGATGACCGACAGCATCAAGGGCTACAAGGAAGCCGAAAGTGCTGGCAAGGTCACCCATGCCTGGAAGGCCGGCGCACAGACCGCGCTGCTGAGAAAGCAGCTGGAAGCCATGCCCGACGGCGGCACCTTCCTGATGGCCATCCCGGGTACGCCTTACCGCTGCCCGCCCGGACCCTACGAGCGCATCTCACTGGTGGCCAACTACCTCTCGCAGGCCAAGCCGAAATCCAAGATCCTCGTGCTCGACAGCAACGCCGACATCGTTTCGAAGAAGCCGCTGTTCATGGATGCCTGGACGACGAAATATGCCGGCATGATCGAATACCGGCCGGCCAACGCGGTGCAGGCCGTCGATGGCAGCAAGATGACCGCATCCACGGAGTTCGACGAGATCAAGGCCGACGTGCTGAACGTGGTGCCCCGCCAGCGCTCGGGCGACCTGTGCGCCCTGGCAGGTGTGCGCGACCCCAACGCCAACTGGTGCACAGTCAACTTCGCCACCTTCGAGTCGGCGCATGTGCCGAACGTCCACGTCATCGGCGATTCGGTGCAGTCCGGCCTGCCGAAATCCGGCCATATGGCAACCAACATGGCCAAGGTCTGCGCTGCCGCCATCGTCGAACTCATGGCCGGCCGTCAGCCCGACGCCATGCCGGTCGTCGCCAATACCTGCTACTCGGCCACGTCCGGCACCACCTCAGGCTATGTCGCCAACGTGTACCGGTTCGATGCGGCCAAGAAGGAATACGTCAACCAGCCCGAGGGCGGCGCCACTCCGAAGGGCGACGCAGCCAACTTCGTCTTCAACGAATCGTGGGCGAAGAACATCTGGGCCGACGTGCTGAGTTGAGCGAGTATGGAGACAAAAAAAACGGGGCTGCGGCCCCGTTTTTCATTCGCTGATGGTCCGTCCCGTCCACTTCATTCGAATCACCCGCGCCATGACGCCGGTCAGACCACTTTCAGCATGTCTGCCGAGACGATCTGGTCGCGTCCGTTTTGTTTTGCCTGGTACAGCAGCTGATCGGCCTGGTTCATGCTGTCGTGAAAGGCGTCGCGGGATCGCAACTGCACCACCCCGGCGCTGAAAGTGGTGTTGAATACCTGTGTGCCGTAGCGGATGCTGCCCGATCGCGCCTCTTCGCTGATCTGCCTGAGGACAGTTCTTGCATTCTCCAGCGACGTGTTCCTGAACAGCACCACAAACTCCTCGCCACCCCAGCGGCAGATCAGGTCGCGGCCCTTCATGTTGGCTCGCAGGCAGTCAGCCAGACACAGAAGCGCCGCATCGCCGGCATCGTGCCCGAACTCATCGTTAATTTTCTTGAAGTGATCGATGTCGAGCACCGACACCACGGCTGGGAAATCCGTCCCGCTCATGCGACCCACTCCCTCCTCCAGACCGCGCCGGTTCAGCAGTTGGGTCAAGGGATCATGGTTCGCGTCGGCGCTCAGTTTCTCCGTGGTGTTCGTGATCGCAGCATAGGACTGAATCCGCATCCATTCCGAGATCAGCGACATCATGAAAAACGCCGAAAGCCCCATGATAATGCGACTTCTATGGACAGCACTGTACTCATGGACACCCGGCACCGGCGCATACAGGCCCAACGCCACAATGCCCATGAACACGAAACTCAGGAACAGCCCCGAGTACAAACTCGTGAAGCCCAGCATGACCATCATCAAGGCCAGCGGAAACGCGTAATAGATCCCCGATCCCTCGACGCCGCCGTGCATCACCAGAAAAACCGCCAGCACACCGGCCTGGGCAGAGAAAAGGTAACTGACGCCGCGCACCCGGGCAGTCAGCCGGCTGTAGATCATGAACAGAATGCAGAACAGGGAATTGGCGATCAGAACCATGCCGAGAAACGTGCGCGCGTTCACCAGCGAAATCACCCCAAGCGGCACCAGGATCAGGGAGCCCACCACGGCATAGAATCCGATCAGGAAAACCCTGCGGTTATGCTCGATGTCCTGCGGTGTCCGGCCAAATTCCATTGTTCAGGATTCCTGATGTCACACGGTCGCGGGCATGTGTACGCCGCCTTTCACGCGGACGGATCTGCATCCATCGCATCATTCCAGATGTCGTAAGGTCCTTTGGGGCGGGGAACAATGTTCAGCAACATCGATAGATCGGAATAGACGTCGGCCGGAAAGCCATGGCGGCCGCCACGGTTGTCCACCAGCAGATTCTGCAGCTTTTCGAAGCAGCTGGGCGTGCCCCAGAAAGCCAGGATTTCCAGAACCAGGCGCGGAAACTGCTCTTCAATCGGGCTCAGATCAGACATGGTCCTTCTCCCTTTTCACCCACGTAACGGCCACACAACGAGACACGGCGACAGCAGCGAAGAAACAATGCCCCGGATTATCCCCGCTCGTACACCACAAAGTCGAACCGCAGCGCATCGCCTTTCTCACCCGTGTACGACACGCGCGAGACTTCCCTGAACGCCCGCGCGTCGTACTCGGGAAACCAGGCGTCCCCCGTCGCATCGATGTCCACTTCGGTCAGGTACAAGCGATCAGCCAGCGGAATGGCCTGGGCGTAGAGCTCGGCGCCGCCGATGAAAAAGACTTCGTCGGCGTCTGCGCACAGCGCGAGCGCGGCGGGGATGGAGGCGGCCACCAGGCAGCCGTCCTGGCAGTAGTCGGGATTGCGCGTGATGACGATGTTGGTGCGGCCAGGCAGCGGGCGGCCGAGCGATTCAAACGTCTTGCGGCCCATCAGGATCGGGTGGTTGAGCGTCAACGCCTTGAAGTGGGTGAGGTCTTCCGGCAAGCGCCACGGCAGTCGGTTTTCGATGCCGATGACGCGGTTTTTCGCGAGCGCGGCGATGACGCTGACGAGTGGTTTATTCTGAGTCATGTTCACTCGATTCTTCTCAAAGCGGCCTCACCCCTCACGCATTTCATACCGCCACCGGCGCCTTGATTGCCGGATGCGGATCGTAGCCGGCCAGCGTGAAATCGTCGAAGCGGAACGCGAAGATATCCTTCACGTCCGGGTTCAGCGTCATCGTCGGCAGCGGGCGCGGCTCGCGCGAAAGTTGCTCGCGCGTCTGCTCAAGGTGATTCAGATACAGGTGCGCGTCGCCCAGCGTATGGACGAAGTCGCCCGGCTTCAGCCCCGTCACCTGCGCCATCATCAACGTCAGCAAGGCATAGCTCGCGATGTTGAACGGCACGCCAAGGAAGATGTCGGCGCTGCGCTGATACAGCTGGCAGGAGAGCCTGCCGTCGGCGACGTAGAACTGGAAGAAGGCATGGCAGGGCGGCAGTTTCATCTTGTCCACCTCGCCGACGTTCCAGGCCGAGACGATGAGTCGGCGCGAGTCGGGAGTCTTCTTGATCTGCTCGATCACCTGGCTCAGCTGGTCGATCTTGCGACCGTCCGCCGCTGGCCAGGCGCGCCACTGGCTGCCGTAGACCGGACCCAACTCGCCGTTCTCGTCGGCCCAGTCATCCCAGATCGAGACGCCGTTTTCCTTGAGGTAGCGAATGTTGGTGTCGCCTTTGATGAACCACAGCAGCTCGTGAATGATCGAGCGCAGATGCAGCTTCTTGGTGGTCAGCACCGGGAAGCCATCGTTCAAATCGAACCGCATCTGGTGGCCGAACACGCTCTGGGTGCCGGTGCCGGTGCGGTCGGTCTTGACGGTGCCCTTGTCCAGCACCAGCTGCATGAGTTCTAGGTACTGTTTCATTAGCTCGGCTTCAGAAGCGGGGATGGGGGTCAGGGGATGGGGGATGGGTTTCGGGCTTGGGTTTTCATCCCCCAAACCCCATCCCCTGCCCCCGCTTCTGCTTCGAGTACGCCATCACCATGAAAACCGCACCGGCGATGAGCATCGGAATGCACAGCTCCATGCCGCGCGTGAGCCAGGTGGTGCCGAGCTGGTAGCCGAGGTGTGCATCCGGCACCCGCACGAACTCGACGGCGAAGCGGCAGAGGCCATACAGAATCAGGAACAGGCCGGAGATCGCCGCACGCGGACGCGGCTTGCTGCCAAACCACCACAGGATCGCCAGCATCAGCGCACCTTCGAGCGCGGCCTCGTAAAGCATCGAAGGATGGCGCGGCAGAGGCCCGCCGGTGGGAAAGATCATGCCCCAGGGTTGCGTCGTCACCGCGCCCCAGAGCTCGCCGTTGATGAAGTTGCCGATGCGGCCGGTCATCAGGCCGAACGGCGTCAGCACAGCGGCAAAGTCGGCGACGGTCCAGAACGAGAGCCCACGCTGCCTGGCGAACACTGCCATCGCCACCATCACGCCCAGGAGCCCGCCGTGGAAGGACATGCCGCCCTGCCAGATGCGGATGATGCTCAGGGGATCGGCGATGAAGCCCTCGAAGTTATAGAACACGGTGTAGCCGATGCGGCCACCCAAGATGACGCCGAACACGCCGTAAAACAGCAGATCAGAGACTTGCTGGCTGCTCCAGCCCACATGCGGCTTGCGGCCGCGCAGGGTGCCCAGCCACCAGAAACCCCAGAAGCCGAGCAAATACATCAGCCCGTACCAGTGGATCTTGATGGGGCCGAGTTCGAGGGCGATGGGCGAGAGGTTGTGGTACGGGATCATGCGGGCTTAGCCAGTGGTCACGCGGCAGTAGAAGGCTTTGAGATAGCGGGTTTCGGGGATGGCCGGGTGCACCGGATGATCCGGCCCCTGCTCGCCGCGTTCAAGGATTTGCAGGCGGCGACCGGCCTGGCGGGATTCCCTTAAGAGAATGCGTTGCAGCTGCTCTTCACTGAGGTGATGCGAGCAGCTGCATGACACCAGCACGCCATCGGCCGCAAGCAGGTGCATGGCCGCGCGGTTGAGCGCGCCGTAGTGCGCCATGCCGGCCTCTTCGTCCTTCTTGCGCTTGATCAGCGCGGGTGGATCGACGATGACGAGATCGAACTGGCGGCCCTCGGCACGCAAGCTCTTCAAGGCATCCATCGCGTCGGACTTGATGGTGTCGAGCGAGATGCCGTTCAGGCTGGCGCTGCGCTGGGCGGCGTCGAGCGCGGGCTGGGACGAATCAATGCAGGTGACATGTGTCGCGCCGAACTTGGCGCTGCGCAATGCCCAGCCGCCGACATAGCTGAAGACATCCAGCACCCGCGCGCCCTTGGCGTAGGGGGCGAGGCGATCCCGGTTGGCGCGCTGGTCGTAGAACCAGCCGGTTTTCTGGCCGCCCTTGAGCGGCGCATCGAAGGCCACACCCGATTCATCGACGCGCACCCAGCCCGGCACCTCGCCGATCACCTCGTCCTCGCCCGCCAAACCCTCGGTCTGGCGCATGGCGGTGTCGTTGCGGAACAGGATGCCCTTGGGTGCGAGCAGGCGCTGCAAGGCTTCGATCAATAGGGGCTTCAGCAGCTCCATGCCGGCAGTGGTGACTTGGGCTACCAGCACATCGCCAAAGCGATCCATCACCAGGCCCGGCAGGCCGTCGCTCTCACCGAATACCAGCCGGTAGTGCGGGCTGGGGAAGAGCTTGGCGCGCAGGGCAAGCGCCTGTCGCAGACGGCGCTCGAAGAAATCGACGTCGATCTCCGCATCGCCCTGCCCGCTCAGCACCCGCACCGCCAGCAGCACATGCGGATTGACGGTGGCGATGCCGAGCGGCTTGCCGCGATAGTCCTCCAGACGGCACAGGCTGCCGGGCGCCATGCCCTTGATCGGCGTGGCGGTGGTGTCGATCTCGTTGGAATAGGCCCACATGTGCCCCGCGCGCAGGCGGCGCTCTTCGTGGATTTTCAGCTGAAGCTTTTGCATGGAGCCTTTTGATAAATCATTGACCAACGCCGCAGAACACGCTGCGTTTCTTGTGCAGAAAAATGCTGCCACCGCAAGCATGTTCGTGTCGCGGAGGCTGGCGTATCATTGTCCCATACGGCGCTCACAGAGGGCGCACCCGCCAGCATCCAGAACACCCAGACGGAGCGAGCCGAAGCGTGGAAGCCATCATTGCGCGCATCACCCAATTGGGGCCGGAGTTCTGGGCGACGACGATCTACGTCGTCGCCGTGATCGGCATCTGCGCCATCATGCTGATCGGCTCCTTTCTGCTCGGTGGCCGCAGCGGTGGCCGGGCCAAGAACGAGCCTTTTGAATCGGGTGTGGTGTCCTCAAGCCCTGAGCGCCTGCGCCTCTCCGCCAAGTTCTATCTGGTGGCGATGTTCTTCGTCATCTTCGATGTCGAAGCCCTTTACCTCTACGCCTGGGCCGTCTCCGTGAAAGAGAACGGCTGGACGGGTTGGGTCGAAGCCGCCATTTTCATTTCCATCTTGACCGCAAGCCTCGTCTACCTCGCCCGCATCGGCGCACTCGACTGGACCCCGCACCAGAAGAAGCGCCGCGCTGCCGAGGCCGCCAAGGTCCAGGACTAAACCCATGCAATACACGCTGACGCGCATCGATCCGAACCGCCCGACCGGCGTCTCGCCGCTCACCGACGACTACACGCAGAAAAAGCCGAGTGCGGATGACGTGTTCACCGAAGAGCAGGTGAGCCGCAACATCATCACCGCCAAGCTCAGCGATCTCATCAACTGGGGCCGCAAGAACTCGATCTGGCCGTATAACTTTGGTCTCTCTTGCTGCTATGTGGAGATGGCCACCGCCTTCACGCCCACGCACGATCTCGCCCGCTTCGGCAGCGAAGTCATCCGCGCCTCGCCGCGTCAGGCGGATGTCATCGTCATCGCCGGCACCTGCTTCATGAAGATGGCGCCGGTCATCCAGCGCCTCTACGAGCAGATGCTGGAGCCGAAGTGGGTCATCAGCATGGGTGCCTGCGCCAATTCGGGCGGCATGTACGACATCTATTCCGTGGTGCAGGGCGTGGACAAGTTCCTGCCGGTCGATCTCTACATCCCCGGCTGCCCGCCGCGCCCGGAAGCATTCCTCGAAGGGCTGCTGATGTTGCAGAACTCCATCGGCAAGGAGCGCCGCCCCATCACCTGGACGGCCGGCGACCAGAACATCTACAAGCCCGTGCAGCCCAGCCAGCGCGATGCCAAGCACGAAGAGCGCATGGCGCAGACCGTGCTGCGCTCGCCCGATTCGGTGTAGCGCATGGCTGACGGAACTCCCCTCTCAGTGCCGGATGTGGTGCGCGAACTCACCACGCGCTTCGGCGATGCAGGCTTCACCTACCAGCCCACGGTCGATGCCCTGCCGACGCTGTGGATCCCGGTTGAGCGCCTGCACGAGGTGCTGCGCTACCTGAAGCACGAGGCGCAGAAGCCTTTCAAGATGCTCTATGACCTCACGGCCATCGACGAGCGTTTTCGCAAGCAGCGTGCGGGCCAGCCCAAGGCCGATTTCACTGTCGTCTACCAGCTGCTCTCCATCGAGCGCAACGCTGATATCCGCCTCAAGGTCGCCCTCGTCGGCGAGTTTCCACATCTGCCCAGCGTCACCAACGTGTTCCAGAACGCCAACTGGTACGAGCGTGAGGTCTGGGACATGTTCGGCATCGTCTTCGACGGCCACCCCAATCTGCGCCGCATCCTGCTGCCGCCGAGCTGGAAGGGCGGCCACCCGCTGCGCAAGGAACACGCGGCCCGCGCCACCGAGTTCGATCCCTACCAGCTGACCGCTTTGCGCCAGGACATGGAGCAGGAGGCGCTTCGCTTCAACCCCGAAGACTGGGGCATGAAGCGTGGCACCGATCAGCACGATTTCATGTTCCTCAACTTCGGCCCCAACCACCCGGCAGCGCACGGTGCCTTCCGCGTGGTGTTGCAGCTCGATGGCGAGGAGCTGGTGGATTGCGTGCCGGACATTGGCTACCACCATCGCGGCGCCGAGAAGATGGGCGAGCGCCAGACCTGGCACAGCTACATCCCCTACACCGACCGCATCGACTACTTGGGCGGGGTGATGAACAACCTGCCCTACGTGATGGCGCTGGAGAAGCTGGCCGGCATCAAGGTGTCGGATCGCGTGCAGACCGTGCGCGTGATGCTCTGCGAGTTCTTCCGCATCACCTCGCACCTCTTGTTCTACGGCACCTATGCGCAGGACGTCGGCGCGATGTCGCCGGTGTTCTACATGTTCGTGGACCGCCAGAAAGCCTACGACGTGATCGAGGCGATCACGGGCTTCCGCATGCACCCGGCCTGGTTCCGCATCGGCGGCTTGGCGCACGACCTGCCGCAGGGTTGGGAAGTGAAGGTCAAGGAGTTCCTCGACTGGATGCCCAAGCGTCTCGATGGCTACCGCAAGGCTGCACTCGAAAACACCATCTTCAAGGCCCGTGGCCGCGATGTGGCTGCCTACACCACCGCGGATGCGCTCGAATGGGGCGTGACCGGCCCCGGCCTGCGCGCCACCGGCTGCGACTTCGACCTGCGCAAGGCACGCCCGTACAGCGGCTACGAGAACTTCGACTTTGAAGTGCCGCTCGGCCACAAGGGTGACTGCCACGACCGCACCGTGCTGCGCGAGGAAGAAATCCGTCAGAGCCTGCGCATCATCGAGCAGTGCATGAAGAACATGCCGGCCGGCCCCTACAAGGCCGACCACCCGCTCACCACGCCGCCGCCGAAAGACCGCACGCTGAAGGACATCGAAACCCTCATCACCCACTTTTTGCAGGTGAGCTGGGGCACGGTGATGCCACATGGCGAGACCTCGCAGATGATCGAGGCGACCAAGGGCATCAACAGCTATTACCTGACCGCCGATGGCGGCACGGCGAGCTATCGCACCCGCATCCGCACCCCCAGCTTCGCGCACTTGCAGCAGATCCCGTCTGCCATTCGCGGCCAGATGGTGCCGGACCTGATTGCCTACATCGCCTCCATCGACTTCGTCATGGCCGACGTGGATCGCTAACCCTTATGTCTACTTCACCAACAGTCAAACTCGCTGATCTTCCGAAGGCCCAGCCCTTCGTGCTGAGCGATGACGAGCGCCACGAAATCGAGCACGCGCTCGGTCACTATCCCGACTCGCGCGCCGCCTCGATTGATGCGCTGAAAGCCGTGCAGAAGCGTCGTGGCTATGTCTGCGACGAGGCGATCCCGGTGCTGGCCGAGGCCATCGGCATCTCGGCTGCCGATCTTGAAGGTGTCGCCACCTTCTACTCGCTGATCTTCCGCCGTCCTGTCGGCCGTCACGTCATTCTGGTTTGCGACAGCATCAGCTGCCACCTCACCGGCTACGACGAGTTGAAAGGCGAACTGGTCAAGCAGCTCGGCATCCAGCCGGGCCAGACCACCAAGGACAACCGCTTCACCCTGCTGCCCATCTGCTGCCTCGGCGCCTGCGACCGCAGCCCGACACTGATGGTGGGCGATGATCTGCATGGGCCGGTCGAGCCTGCGGATGTGAAGAAACTGCTGGAGGCTTACGCATGAGCCGCGCCGCCAAAGACGCTAACTACCAGAAGCCGCTGACGCGCCTCATCGACGTCGCCGCAGGCCCGCTCGATCTCGCCGGCTACGAGGCCGAGGGCGGCTACACCGCGCTCAAGACCGCCGTCAAAACCCTGCAACCGCAAGACATCCAGGGCAAGGTCAAGGATGCCAATCTGCGCGGTCGAGGCGGTGCGGGCTTCCCCACCGGCATCAAGTGGTCGCTGATCCCGATGGGCCCGAACAGCGGCCCCAAGTATCTCGTCTGCAATGCCGACGAGATGGAGCCCGGCACCTTCAAGGACCGCCTGCTGATGGAGCAGGCACCGCACCAGCTGGTCGAAGCGATGGCGGTTGCGGCCTACGCCATCGGTGCCAATCTCGGCTACATCTTCCTGCGCGGCGAGTACGTGCTCTGTGCCGAGCGCCTCAACAAGGCAATCGCTGAGGCGAAGGCGAAGAACTATCTCGGCAAGAACATCCTGGGCGGCGACTGGGGCTTCGACCTCTACGTCCACACCGGCGCCGGTCGCTACATCTGCGGCGAAGAAACTGCGCTGATCAACTCGCTGGAAGGCCGCCGCGCCAACCCGCGTGCGAAGCCGCCGTTCCCGCAGATCGCGGGTCTCTGGGGCCGCCCCACCATCGTCAACAACGTCGAGACCCTGTGCAACATCCCGCACATCGTCAACAACGGTGCGGACTGGTTCAAGGCGCTCTCGCAAGGCAAGAGCAAGGATGGCGGCACCAAGCTCTATGGCTGTTCGGGCCTGAGCAACAAGCGCGGTGTCTGGGAGCTGCCCATCGGCACCTCGGCACGCGAGATTCTCGAAGTGCATGCCGGAGGCATGAAGGGCGGCAAGAAGCTCAAGGCCTGGCTGCCGGGCGGTGCATCAACCGACTTCCTGCTGCCGGAACACCTCGATCTGGCGATGGACTTCGACACCATCAGCAAGGCCGGTTCGCGCATGGGCACGGGGCTGATCACCGTGGTCAACGAAGTTCAGAGCATCGTCAGTGCGGTGCGCAATCTCGAAGAGTTCATGGCGCGCGAGAGCTGCGGCTGGTGCACGCCCTGCCGCGATGGCCTGCCGTGGACGGTGAAGATCATGCGCGCCATCGAGGCCGGCGAAGGTCAGCCCAGCGACATCAACACCCTGAGCAAGCTCACCCGCTGGCTCGGCCCTGGCCGCACCTTCTGCGCCCACGCGCCGGGGGCGATGGAACCGCTGCAATCCGCACTCAAGTATTTCCGTGAAGAGTTCGAGGCTGGCATGGCAGTGGTGAAGATGCCGGAAAGCGGAGACGTCTGCGCCCTGCCGGAGCATGGCGTCGGCGCCAAGGCGGATTACGCCAAAGAGCGTATGAAATGGGTCAACCAGTAGCGCAGCACCTCCGCCGCATCGCATCACAGCACAACAGACAAGGCACAAGGATTCATGGCCAAGATTCACGTTGAAGGCAAGGTTCACGAGGTCAATGGGGCAGACAATCTGCTTCAGGCCTGCCTGTCGCTGGGCCTCGACATCTCCTACTTCTGCTGGCACCCGGCGCTCGGCAGTGTCGGCAGCTGCCGCCAGTGCGCGGTCAAGCAATACAAGGATGCCGACGACAAGAACGGCCGTATCGTCATGTCCTGCATGACGCCGGCCAGCGACGGCACTTACATTTCTATCGCCGACGAAGAAGCCAAAGAGTTCCGCGAAGCGATGGTCGCGCTACTGATGACCAACCACCCGCACGACTGCCCCGTGTGCGAGGAAGGCGGCCACTGCCACTTGCAGGACATGACGGTGATGACCGGCCACCACAGCCGCGATTACCGCTTCACCAAGCGCACCCACAACAACCAGTATCTCGGCCCCTTCATCGGTCACGAGATGAACCGCTGCATCAGTTGCTACCGCTGCGTGCGCTATTACAAGGACTACGCGGGCGGCAAGGATCTGGGCGTGTTCGGCTCGGCTTCGCGCGTCTACTTCGGCCGTGCCGAGGATGGCGTGCTGGAGAGCGAGTTCAGCGGCAACCTCACCGAGGTCTGCCCCACCGGTGTGTTCACCGACAAGACCCACAGCGAGCACTACACCCGCAAGTGGGACATGCAGTTCGCGCCCGCCATCTGCACCGGCTGCGCGGTGGGCTGCAACATCTCGCCCGGCGAACGCTACGGCGAGGTGCGCCGCATCGAGAACCGCTACCACAGCGAGCTCAACGGCTACTTCCTCTGCGACCGTGGCCGCTTCGGCTACGGCCATGTGAACTCGGAAGATCGCCCCCGCCACGCGCTGATCAAGCGCGAGGGCCAATGGATCGCCCTCAACAAGACCGACGCCATCGCCCAGGCCGCCGCTGTGCTCGGCGGCCACAAGCCCCTGATCGGCATCGGCTCGCCGCGCGCCAGCCTCGAAGCCAACTTCGCACTGCGTGCGCTCGTCGGTGCAGAGAACTTCTATGCCGGTGTTTCGGCGCAGGACGCTGGCCTCACCGCGCTCTGCCTGAAGGTGCTGCGTGATGGCCCGGTGCCCGCCGCCACCATCAAGCGCATCGAGAAGGCCGACGCCGTCTTCGTGCTCGGCGAAGACACGCTCGGCACGGCCGCCCGTGTGGCCCTGGCACTGCGCCAGGCCGCACGCGGCAAGCTCGCGACGATGTCCGCCGAGAAGCGCGTGCCGGAATGGCAGGCCAACTCCGCCAACGACATCGCACAACACGCGCTCAATCCCATCTTCATCGCCACGCCGGTCGCCACCAAGCTCGACGAGATTGCCGCCGTTGCGCATCGCGCCTCGGTCAATGATCTCGTGTCGCTGGCGCAGGCCGTCACGCACGCCCTCGATGGGAATGCGCCGACTGCCAAGGTCAATGCCGACACGGCAGCCCTCGCACAGCGCATCGCCGATACCCTGAGGGCGGCAAAGAATCCGCTCGTCGTCAGCGGCACCGGCTGCGGCTCTGTGGCACTCATCGAAGCCGCCGCCAACGTCGCCTTTGCGCTGAAGAAAGTGGTCGAGACCACCGCGATCAGTCTGGCCATCCCCGAAGCCAACAGCTTCGGCCTGGCGTTGTTCAATGCGCCGGCACTCGACGCCGCACTCGCCAAAGCCGCGCAGACGCAAAGCGTGGTGCTGGTGCTGGAGAACGACCTGAGCCGCCGCGCCACCGCGACGCTGCTGGACGAGTCGCTCGCCAAATGCACGGTGATCGCGCTCGACCACCAGCAGACCGCGACCACCGCCACGGCAGCCCTGCTGCTGCCTGCCGCCAGCTTCGCCGAAGGCGACGGCACCTTCGTCAACTTCGAGGGCCGCGCCCAGCGCAGCTTCCAGAACTTCGACCCCGCCTACTACGACCGCCATGTGGCCACACAGGAAAGCTGGCGCTGGATCAGCGAAGTGCGCTTAGCCCTCGGCCAGCCCGCCTGGGCCAATCTCGACGCCGTGATTGCCGATGCCGAAGCGACGCTGCCGGTGCTGAAAGGCATTGCCGCCGCCGCGCCCGATGCCAGCTTCCGCCTGCAAGGTGCCAAGCTCGCCCGCGCGCCGCAGCGTCAATCCGGCCGCACCGCCATGCGTGCGAACGTATTCGTCCACGAGCCGCGTGCGACGCAAGACGCCGACTCCGCCCTCGCCTTCTCGATGGAAGGTGTGAACAGCACCCACGCCGTCACGCGCCCGGCTGCACTGATCCCCTTCGCCTGGTCTCCGGGCTGGAACTCACCCTCGGCCTGGAACAAGTTCCAAGCTGAAGTGGGTGGTGCGATGAAGGGCGGCGACTCCGGCGTGCATCTGTTCAAGCACAACGGCGCGGCTGAGTACTTTCCCGCCAAGCTTGAGGCTGTGGATGGCCTCACCGTGCTGCCGATCCATTCGCACTTCGGCAGCGAGGAGTTATCCGCCAAGGCCAAGCCGATCCAGGAGCGCATCCCGCAGGCTTATGTCGCGATCAATGTCGCGGATGCCCAGCGCCTCGGCATCGAACACCAGTCACTCACCCGCGTCGAACTGGGCGAATACGTGCTGAGCCTGCCCGCCAAGGTGCGCGTCGATCTACCCGCGGGCAGCATTGGCCTCCCCGTCGGCCTCGCCGGCATCCCGCCGCTGACGGCGGGTGCTTCCGTTCGTATCAGTAAGGGGGCCTGACCGCATGTTCTCGTGGATCACTCCCGAACTCGCCGCCATTTTCTGGGGCGTGGTCAAGGCCATTGTCAGCTTGCTCGGCATGGTGCTCACCGCCGCCTATATGATCTGGCTGGAGCGCCGCCTGCTGGCCTTGTGGCAAGACCGCTACGGCCCGAACCGCGTCGGCCCGTTTGGTCTCGGCCAGGTCATCGCTGACATGCTGAAGATCTTCTTCAAGGAAGACTGGCTGCCGCCCTTCGCCGACAAGTTCACCTTCGTCCTGGCACCCTTCCTGGCGATGAGCCTGATGATGCTCGGCTTCATCTTCATCCCGATGACGCCGACCTGGGGAGTGTCCAATGCCAATCTGGCTTTGCTGTTCTTCCTCGCCATTGCCGGTCTCGCGGTCTACGCCGTGATGCTCGGCGGCTGGGCGAGCAACAGCAAGTACTCGCTGCTGGGCGGCCTGCGCAGCACCGCGCAGACCATCAGCTACGAAGTGTTCATGGGCCTCGCGCTCATGGGCGTGGTGATCCAGGCCGGCAGCTTCAACCTGCGCGACATCGTCGCGGCGCAAGAGGGCCTGTGGAACGTGGTGCCGCAGTTCCTCGGCTTCCTGGTCTGGGTACCGGCCATGCTGGCGGTCGTGCACCGCACGCCGTTCGACCTGCCCGAAGCCGAATCGGAACTGGTGCAGGGCTATCACACCGAATATTCGGGCATGAAGTTCGGCATGTTCATGGTCAGCGAATACGTCGGTATCGTCATGGTCTCCTCGCTCACCACCGTGCTGTTCTTCGGCGGCTGGCACGGGCCGTTCTGGACGGAACAGATCCCCTTCGTCTGGTTTGCGATGAAGACCTTCCTGTTCATGGCGAGCTACATCCTCGTCCGTGCCGCACTGCCCCGCCCGCGCTACGACCAGATCATGTCCGCGGCTTGGCTCTGGTGCCTGCCGCTCTCTCTCCTCAACCTGCTGGTGACCGGGGCCGTCGTGCTCTGGCGCGCGGGGGCCTAAACCATGAGCCAACTCAAAGCCGTTCTCTGGGGCATCTGGACGCAGCTGCGCAGCATCGGGCTGATCTTCATGCACAGCTTCGCCAAGCGCGACACCATCAGCTACCCGGAAGTGAAGCCCTATGTGCCGCCGCGCTACCGTGGCCGCATCATCCTCACCCGCGACCCCGATGGCGAAGAGCGTTGCGTGGCCTGCAACCTCTGCGCGGTGGCCTGCCCGGTGGGCTGCATCAGCCTGCAAAAGGCCGAGAAGGACGATGGCCGCTGGTACCCGGAGTTCTTCCGCATCAACTTCTCGCGCTGCATCTTCTGCGGCCTGTGCGAAGAAGCCTGCCCGACCACGGCGATCCAGCTCACGCCCGACTACGAACTGGCCGAGTACAACCGCCAGCACCTCGTCTACGAAAAAGAGCATCTGCTGATCAACGGCCCCGGCAAGTATCCCGACTACAACTTCTACCGCCACGCCGGCATGTCGATCAGCGGCAAGGCCAAGGGCGAAGCCGCCAACGAATCGGCACCGATTGATCTCAAGAGCCTGCTGCCATGAAGGCCAAGAAATGAAAGACCTTATCGTCAACGGCATCTCCTACTTCTTCGTCGCCGTCGCACTGGTGGCACTGGCCTGGATCTCCGGCCCGCGCGCGCCGTTCTATGTCGCGGCGGCCGTCGCCCTGTTTGCGACGATCATGGTCGTCATCAATACCAATCCCGTTCACGCGCTGCTGTATCTGGTGCTATCGCTGCTTTCGATTGCGGTGATCTTCTTCACGCTCGGCGCACCGTTTGCGGCTGCCCTTGAAGTGATCGTCTACGCCGGTGCGATTCTGGTGCTGTTCGTGTTCGTGGTGATGATGCTCAACCTCGGCCGCAAGACCTCGGAGCAGGAGCGCAAATGGCTCTCGCCGGGCGCCTGGATTGGCCCGGCGCTGCTGGCTTCCGCGCTGCTCTGGCAGATGGTGCAACTGCTCTGGCCCAAGGGCGGCTTCATGACGCCCGCCGGCATGCAGGAAGTCAGTGCGAAGGCCGTCGGCATCGCCCTCTATGGCCCCTATCTTTTGGCTGTCGAACTCGCCTCGATGATGCTGCTTGCCGGCCTCGTCGCCGCTTATCACCTGGGCAAGGACGACGCCGCATGAACGCCCTGAATACCATCAGCGCCATCCCGATGGAACACGGCCTGCTGCTCGCAGCGACCCTGTTCACGGTCGGCTTTTTCGGCCTGCTCACCCGCCGCGACATGCTGTTCATGCTGATGTCGCTGGAAGTGATGCTCAACGCCGCCGCTCTCGCCTTCATCGTCGCCGGCAGCCGCTGGGCCAATGCGGATGGCCAGATCATGTTCATCCTCATCCTCACGCTCGCAGCCGCTGAAGCCTCGGTGGGGCTGGCACTGCTGATCTCGCTCTACCGGCGCTTCAAGACGCTGGATATAGATGCCGCTTCGACGATGAAGGGCTAATGCACATGCTCAATCTCCTGCCCCTCACCTTCGCAGCCCCGCTGCTCGGCTTCATCCTGCTGGCCTTTTCGCGCAGCCGGATTTCCGAGAACCTCGCCACCGTCATCGGCGTCGGTTCGGTCGGCATCTCGGCGCTCACCACGCTGCTCGTCGGCTTCGACTTTCTGAGCAACCCGCCCGAAGGCGGCAGCGCGGTCATCACCCTCTGGCAGTGGATGAGCGTCGGCAGCTTCAAGCCCAGCTTCGCGCTGCATCTGGATGCGCTGTCGCTGACCATGCTCGGCGTCATCACCGGTGTGGGCTTCTTCATCCACCTGTTCGCCAGCTGGTACATGCGCGGCGATGCCGGCTTTGCGCGCTTCTTCAGCTACATGAACCTTTTCGTGGCGAGCATGTTGTTCCTGGTGCTCGGCGATAACTTGTTGTTCCTGTATTTCGGTTGGGAAGGCGTGGGGCTGGCGAGCTACCTGCTGATCGGCTTCTGGTACCACGATGCGGCCAATGGCGCTGCCGCCCGCAAGGCCTTCGTCATCACCCGCGTCGGCGATACCTTCATGGCCATCGCGCTGTTCATCCTGTTCCGCGAATTCGGCACGCTCAACATTCAGGAGCTGGCGGTGCTGGCACCTGCCGCCTGGCCGGTGGTGAATGGCGTCGGAGCCACAATGGCAACCGTCACAGCACTGCTGCTGCTCGGTGGCGCAGTGGGCAAGTCCGCCCAGTTGCCATTACAAACTTGGCTACCCGATGCGATGGCCGGCCCCACGCCGGTTTCCGCACTCATCCATGCGGCGACGATGGTGACGGCGGGCGTGTATCTGATCGCCCGCACCCACGCGATCTTCGATCTCTCCCCGTTCGCGCTGCAATGCGTCGGCACCATCGGCGCGCTGACGTTGCTGATGGCCGGCTTCATCGCCGTGATGCAGACCGACATCAAGAAGATCCTCGCCTACTCGACCATGAGCCAGATCGGCTACATGTTCCTGGCCGAGGGTGTGGGCGCCTACCAGCCCGCCGTGTTCCACCTGATGACGCATGCCTTCTTCAAGGCGCTTCTGTTCCTCTCGTCAGGCTCGGTGATTCTGGCCATGCACCACGAGCAGAACATCTTCCGCATGGGCAATCTGCGCAAGCACATCCCCTTCATCTACTGGTGCATGCTGATCGGCACGCTCGCACTTTGCGCCTTCCCGCTCACCAGCGGCTTCTTCTCGAAGGACGCGATCCTGCACGAGGCCTATCTGGGTGGTCATTACGAGCTGTGGATCGCTGGCTTGTTCGGCGCCTTCCTCACCGGCGTCTACAGCTTCCGCCTGATCTTCATCGTCTTCTTTGGAGCAGAACGCTGGCGCAAGGCCGAGCTTCACGGCCACGATGACCACGGCGCGCATCACGGTCTCTCACCGAAAGACGAGCCGCATGGCGCAAAGACACTCGACCACCACATCCCGCTCGCGGTGCTGCTGGTGATGGCCCTGATCGGCGGCTTCATCCACCTACCGCTCGATGGCGTGCTGCCGGCAGCCGAGCATGCAGAACATGGCCCGGCGTGGATCGCCTACCTGCCCATCCCGGTGTCCTTCGCCGGCATCTTCGTGAGCTGGTTCCTGTTCCTCAAGCGCCCGGATATCCCCGCCGCACTCGCGAGCGGTAGCGTCACCAAGCTCATCGGCCAGTTCTGGAAAAGCGCCTTCGGCTTCGACTGGCTCTACGACAAGCTATTCGTGAAGCCTTTCGTCTGGGCCGCCAACATCAACAAGAACGACATCGCGGACTGGGTCATCGGCCTCATCCCACTCACCCTGCGCGGTGCCAACAGCCTCGCCGCCGCGACGCAAACCGGCAACCTGCGCTGGTATGCCTTCGCCGCCGGTGCGGGCGCGGTTGGCCTCATCGCCGCCATCGCGCTGCACTGATTCACTGCACTGAACCTGACGAACTAACAACATGAGTCCAACCATTCTCGTCTGGCTGCTGGTGATCCCTTTTGCTGGCGGCATGCTCAGCTGGCAGTCCGAACGCTATTCGCGCTTCGTGCCGCGCTGGATCGCGCTGTTCACGCAGCTCATCGTGCTCGGCATGTCGGTGTGGCTGTGGTGTGTCGGCGACTTCACACTCGCGAGCCCCAGCACCACGCCCGCCTTCGCACTGGAGTTCAAGGCGGCGTGGATTCCGAGCTTCGGCATCAACTTCCACCTCGGGCTCGACGGCCTCTCGCTGCTGCTCATCATCCTCACCAACCTGCTCGGCGTGATGGCGATCGGCTGCTCGTGGAAGGAGATCGACCGTTACGTTGGCTTCTTCCATCTGAACCTGTTGTGGAATCTCGCCGGTGTCGTCGGCGTCTTCCTCGCACTCGATCTGTTCCTGTTCTTCTTCTTCTGGGAAATGATGCTGGTGCCGATGTACTTCCTCATCGCGCTCTGGGGCCACAACATCCCCGGCGGCAAGGGGCGCATCTATTCGGCGACCAAGTTCTTCATCTTCACGCAGTTCAGCGGCCTGATCATGCTGCTGGCGATTCTGGCGCTGGTGTTCTTCAACCATCAGGCCACCGGTGCCTGGAGCTTCGGCTACTTCGAGCTGCTGAAAACCGCGCGCGGACTCGATCCGCAGATCGCCTGGTGGGTGATGCTCGGCTTCTTCCTCGCCTTCGCGGTGAAGATGCCCATCGTGCCGCTGCACACCTGGCTGCCGGATGCCCACAGCCAGGCGCCCACCGCCGGCTCGGTCGATCTCGCCGGCATTCTGCTCAAGACCGCTGCCTACGGCATGCTGCGCTTCGCCCTGCCCTTCTTCCCCGATGCCATGCGGGAGATCGCGCCCTTTGCGATGGCACTCGCCGCACTCAGCGTGATCTACGCCGGTGTGGTCGCGTTCTCGCAAACCGACATCAAGCGGCTGATCGCCTACAGCTCCATCTCGCACATGGGCTTCGTCACGCTCGGCATCTTCGCGGGCACCGAGCAGGCGCTGCAGGGCGTGGTGATCCAGATGATCGCGCACGGTCTTTCGGCGGCGGCCCTCTTCATCCTCTGCGGCGAAATCTACGAGCGCCTGCATACCCGTGACCTTCGCCAGATGGGCGGCCTCTGGGCCCGCTTCCCCTATCTGCCGCCGATCATGCTGTTCTTCTCGGCCGCGTCGCTCGGCCTGCCGGGCCTTGGCAACTTCGTCGGCGAGTTCCTCATCCTCACCGGCAGCTATGCGGTCTCGCCGCTGTTCACCATTCTCTGCGCCCTGGGCCTGGTGCTCGCAGCTGTCTACTCGCTGATCCTGATCCAGAAAGCCTTCCACGGCAGCGCGCAGAAAGCCGATGCCCACGGCCACGGTGGCAGCGAGAAATACGAAGACCTCAACCGCCGCGAGCTGGGCATGATGGCGCTGCTGATGGTGCTGCTGCTCGGCCTCGGTCTCTATCCGCAGCCGGTGCTGGATGTGAGTGCTGCCTCGATGCAAACCGTGCAGATGATCTACAACCACGCCCCCCCTGCCGTCGCCACCACCGGAGTCACTCCATGACTCTGAATGAACTGCTGGCGCTAGCCCCGCTGATTCTGCTGACGCTGACCACCGTCGGCATCATGCTGTTCATCGCCTGGGGCCGTCGCTATCACCTCACCGGCGCACTGACGATTCTGGGCATGAACCTCGCCCTGCTCTCGCTGCCGCTGCTGTGGATCTACAACGACGGCCAGCCAGTAACCATCACGCCGCTGCTGGTGCTGGATGGCTACGCGCTGTTCTACTCAGGCCTCATCCTCGCCGCCGCACTCGGCGTGCTCACGCTCTGCGGCGCCTACTTCGAGAGCTACGAAGGCAACCGTGAAGAGCTGTACCTGCTGTTGCTGATGTCCACGATGGGCGCGGTGGTACTGGTGATGAGCCGCCACTTCGCCGGCTTCTTCATCGGCCTCGAACTCATGTCGATCCCGCTCTACGCGATGGTCGCCTACCCAAGCCGCGACAGCCGCGCACTCGAAGGCGGCATCAAGTACCTGATCCTTTCTGCGGGCGCCTCGGCCTTCATGCTGTTCGGCATCGCCCTGCTGTTTGCCGAGACCGGCGTGCTGGGCTTTGCCGACATCGGCGCCAAGCTGGCTGAAGGCCGCACGCCGCTGCTGCTCACGGGTGCGGCGATGATCATCGTCGGCATCGCCTTCAAGCTCAGCGCCGTGCCCTTCCACCTGTGGACGTCCGACGTCTACGAGGCCTCGCCCGCGCCGGTTGCCGCCTTTCTCGCCACGGTGTCGAAAGTCGCCGTGTTCGCGGCCACCTACCGCCTGTTCCTCAGCGTCGGCCTGTTCCAGCAGCCCTCGGTGATTGAGGCACTCAGCGTGGTCGCCATCGCCTCGATGGTGATCGGCAACGTGCTCGCACTGGCGCAGGACAACGTCAAGCGCATCCTCGCCTACTCCTCCATCGCGCAGTTCGGCTATCTCTTGGTCGCACTCGTGGCAGCGGGTGATCGCGCCACCGAAGCCGCCGGCATTTTCCTGCTGACCTACGTGGTCACCACCATCGGCGTGTTCGGTGTGATCGCGCTGGTCTCAAGCCCCATGAAGGACCGCGACGTCGAACACATCGAGCAGTTCCGCGGCCTGTTCTGGAAGCGTCCCTACCTCTCGTCGATCATGGTCGCCATGCTGCTCTCGCTCGCCGGCATCCCGGTCACGGCGGGCTTCATCGGCAAGTTCTACGTGATCTCGCTGGGCGTTGAACAGCGTCTCTGGTGGCTGCTGGGTGCCGTCATCGCCGGCAGCGCGATTGGTCTGTTCTATTACCTGCGCGTGCTCATCATGATGTTCCAGCCCATCCCCACCCGCGACCGCGTCAGCGAGCCGCTGAACTGGATCCAGAACGCCGGTGGCGCGATGCTGGTGACGGCGATGATCTTCATGCTCGTGATGGGCGTCTACCCGGAACCCTTCCTCGACCTCATCCGCGCTTCAACGCCTCTGCTCAAGTAAGCCCATGCCCGCAATGCTGAAACTGCACACCTTCTCGGTTTCGCACTTCAGTGAAAAAGCCCGCTGGCTGCTGGATGCGAGCGGCATCGACTACATCGAAGAACCCTGGGTGCCGTTTCTGCACATCGTGAAGACGCTGCGCAAAGGTGGGCGCGGTGCCACGACGGTCCCCATTCTCGACACCGGCGAAGGCTGCATCCAGGACAGCACGCGCATCCTCCTCTGGCTGGAAAAACACCGGGCCCCCTTCTCGCTGATACCGGTTGATGCGGCGCTGCGCGAGCAGGTGCTCGCGGTGGAAGACCGCTTCGACCGCGTCGGCAACCATGTGGTGCGCTATGCCTACAGCGTCTCGCTCGACAATGCCGAAGGCGTCACCAAGCTGTGGACGATTGATGCCACGCCCGGCCAGACCCGCTTCATCCGCACGGCGTATCCGCTGCTGCGCCTGGTGTTTCGCAGCAAGCTGAAACTCGGTAACGCGGCGGCGATTGCGGCTTCGGAACAACGCTTCGGCGATGGTCTCGACTGGATCGCCGAGCAGCTCAAGGATGGCCGCCAGTATCTGGTCGGCACGCAGCTCACTGCCGCGGATATCAGCGCCGCCGCCCTGCTCGCGCCCATCGCCTGCCCCGATGAACACCCGGTCTACTCACAGGCCGACTATCGCGATGGCATTGCGCCGCTGCGCGCCAGATGGGATGGGCATCCTGCGCTGGACTGGGTGCGGCAGCTCTACCGAGACCACCGCCGCAGCTGAGCCTTGATGCGATTCGACTTCAGGCGAAGTCGAACTTGAACTCTTCCTTGAAACGCGCGCGGAAGCTTTCCAGGGTGAGCTTGTGGTTCTGCGTGCCGGGGCGCTCGATGTTGTAGGCGCCCAACAGCGAGCCGATGTGACCGGCGACGTGCCAGTCCATGCCATTGAGCAGGCCATACAGCAGGCCGCCGCGGAAGGCATCGCCGCAACCGGTGGGGTCTGTCAACGACTGCGCGGTGGCAATCGGGATCTCGTAGGTCTTCTTCGGCGTGATGATGTCTGCGCCCTTCGCACCCTTGGTCACGATCAGCGCATCGAGCTGGCCTGCGATCTGTGACAGCGAGAGGCCGGTCTTGCTCATCACCAGCTCCATCTCGTAGTCGTTCACGGCCATGTAATTGGCCTCGGCGATGAAGGTCTTGAGGTCATCACCGCCGAACATCGGCAAGCCCTGGCCGGGGTCGAACAGGAAGGGAATGCCGGCGGCGGCGAACTGCTTGCTGTGCTGGATCATGCCGTCACGGCCATCGGGCGAGACGGTGCCGATCTTGATGCTGCCGTCGGTGGGCACCACCTGCGTGTGGGCATCGCCCATCGCACCGGGGTGGAAGGCGGTGATCTGGTTGTCGTCGAGATCGGTGGTGATGTAGGCCTGCGCGGTGTAGCTCTCGCCGATCTCTTTCACGAATTGGCGATTGATGCCCTGCTTGTCCATCCACTCCGCATAGGGGCCAAAGTCCTTGCCCACCGTGCCCATCGGCAGCGCCGCGCCGCCAAGCAGGTTGAGGTTGTAGGCGATGTTGCCGGCGCAGCCGCCGAACTCGCGGCGCAGCTGGGGGACGAGGAAGGACACATTCAGCATGTGCACCTTGTCGGGCAGGATTTCGTTCTTGAACTGGCCGGAGAACACCATGATGGTGTCGTAGGCGAAGGAGCCGGTGATGAGAGCAGACATTGAGTTTTCTTCTTGAAAGTTAGGCGGTGGCGGTGAAGCGCACGTCGAGCTGGCGCGCGGCGCGCACGTCGTCGAGGCGACGCACCGGCATGGTGTAGGGCGCACCCTTGAGCTGCTTGATGTCGGCCTTGGCCTCGTCCCAGATCTTCGCCATCGCCTCGACGAACAGATCGAGTGTGGCCATGTCTTCAGTCTCGGTCGGCTCGATCAGCAGGCACTCGGGCACCAAGAGCGGGAAGTACACCGTCGGTGCGTGATAGCCGTAATCGAGCAGGCGCTTGGCGACGTCGGTGGCGGTGAGTTCGATCTCGGCCTTCTGGCGCTTGAGGGTGATGATGAACTCGTGGCTGGCGCGACGGGTCGGGAAGGCGAGGTCAAAGCCTTTTTCTCGGAGACGAGCCTGTAAATAGTTGGCATTGAGCGCGGCGAACTCGCCGACGCGGTGCATGCCTTCACGACCGAGCATGCGGGCGTAGATGTAGGCACGCATCAGCACGCCGGCATTGCCCATGAAGGTGCTGAGGCGGCCAATGGTCTGCGGCAGTTCCTTCTCGGTGAGCCAGGCGTAGGTGTCGCCGGTCTTGCCCACGACCGGGATCGGCATGAACGGCAGCAGGCGCTGCGACACGCCCACCGCACCGGCACCCGGACCACCACCGCCATGCGGCGTGGAGAAGGTCTTGTGCAGATTCATGTGGATGACGTCGAAGCCCATGTCGCCCGGGCGCACCTTGCCGAGAATCGCGTTGAGGTTGGCGCCGTCGTAATACAGCAGGCCGCCCGCCTCGTGGACGATGCCGGCGATCTCCTTGATGCGGCGCTCGAACACGCCGAGCGTCGAAGGATTGGTGAGCATGATGCCGGCGGTCTGCGGGCCGACGGCCGCCTTCAGGGCCTCGACGTCGACATCACCTTCGGCATTGGTGGGGATCTCGCGGGTCTTGTAGCCCAGCATGGTCGCCGTCGCCGGATTGGTACCGTGCGCAGCATCCGGCACCAGGATTTCGGTGCGACCGAGGTCGTTGCGCGCCTGGTGGTAGGCGCGAATCATCGCCACGCCGGCGAACTCGCCCTGCGCACCCGCCATCGGCGTGAGGCTGACGCCTGCCATGCCGGTGACGTCCTTGAGGATTTCCTGCAGGTCGTGCATGCAAGCGAGAAAGCCCTGCCCGTGGCTCACCGGCGCGAGCGGATGGCGGCCGAGGAACTCCGGCAGCATCGCCAGCGAAT
>JAUSQI010000061.1 GCA_030652575.1 Stagnimonas sp.
TAGAGCAGGGGACTCATAATCCCTTGGTTGCCGGTTCAAGTCCGGCAGGGCCCACCATTTTTCATGCCCGCCTACACCGCAATCGACTTTGGTACCTCCAACTCCGCCGTCTTCGTGGGCGGGGATCGCACCGACACTCTGGTCTCACTGGAGCAAGGCAAGCACACCATGCCGACCGCGGTGTTCTTCAATGCCGAAGAACGCAGCATCGTCTTCGGGCGGCAGGCGATTGCGGAATATCAGGCCGCCTACCCCGGCCGCCTGATGCGCTCGCTCAAGAGCCTGCTCGGCAGCGAGCTGATGCGCGAGACCACGCTCATCAACGGCAAGGCGGTGGCTTACAAAGACATCCTCGCGCACTTTCTCAGCCATCTGAAGCAAGTGGCGGAGCAGCAGTGCGGCCAGGAGTTGCAGCAACTGGTGCTGGGTCGGCCGGTGTTCTTCGTCGATGACGACCCGGTGCGCGATGCCGATGCCGAGAGTACGCTGGCCGACATCGCCAAAAGCGTGGGCTACAGCGAGGTGCAGTTTCAGTACGAACCCATCGCTGCCGCACTCGACTTTGAAAGCCAGCTCACGCGCGAGACGCTGGTGCTGGTGGCGGATATCGGGGGCGGCACCTCCGACTTCTCGCTGATCCGCCTCGGCCCCGAGCGCGCCAAGCTCAAGGATCGCAGCGCGGACGTGCTCGCCAATGGCGGCGTGCACATCGCCGGCACCGACTTCGACCAGCAGCTGAGCCTCGCCACCGTCATGCCCACGCTGGGCTTGGGTGGCATCACGCGCAATGGCAAGCCGATACCTGCCCATCTCTACTTCGAGCTGGCCACCTGGCATCGCATCAACCTGTTGTATGTGCCGCAAACGCTGGCGGCGGCCGAGGCGATGCGCACGATCTTCAAGGACGAACGCGCCCACACGCGGTTGATGCGCGTGCTGCGCGAGCGCGAGGGGCACCGGCTGGCAGGCGAGGTGGAGGCGGCGAAAGTCACCGTCGCCGAAACCGGCACGGCCGAGATCGACCTGGGCTTTGTCGAAGAGGCCTTGAGCGCGTCGCTTGATGCCGCGCAGTTGCAGCAGGCGCTGGCCGCCTCGCTGCGCAAGATCGCCGAGGCGGCGCAGTGCACCGTGCGCGATGCAGGTGTGGCGCCTCAAGCAGTGGAGGCCCTCTATTTCACCGGCGGCTCGACTGGTCTGGCCGGGCTGCGCGCCGCGATTGCCGAGGGCTTCCCCAATGCGCGCATCGTCATCGGCGAGCAGTTTGCCAGCGTTGCCAAGGGCTTGGGCGTGCATGCCCACAAGCTGTTCGCCAGCTAGCCTCATTACAATCGACTGCATCCGCCCTTCAAGAGGCGGCATTGCGACAAACCCGTGCCGATGGAGGCCAGATGACCGACTTTTTCCCGCTCCGCGAGCTGACATTCCAGCTGCATGAAGTGCATGGCCTGGGCGAGGTGCTGAAGCTGCCGCGCTACGCGATGCACGACCGCGACACCTGCGATGCGATTCTCGATGCTGCGCACATGCTCGCCCTCGAAGAGTTTCTGCCGCACGCGGCGATCTCGGATGCGCAAGAGCCGCACTTCGACGGCACCAAGGTTCACTTGCCGAAGGAAGTGAAGCCCGCCATCGATGCCTTTCTCGCGGGTGGCTTCTTGAAGGCGGCGTTCGATGAAGAGGTGGGCGGCCTGCAACTGCCGCAGATGGTCTACAGCTCGATGGCCGCGCTTTTCACCGCCGCCAACATCGGCACGATGGGTTATCTGTTTCTCACCGTCGCCGCCGCCAACCTGCTGCGCGCACACGGCAACGAGGCCCAGCAGAAAAAGTATCTGCTGCCGATGCTCGAAGGCCGCTTCTTCGGCACCATGTGCCTCTCCGAACCGCAGGCGGGTTCGAGCCTCGCTGACATCAAGACCAAGGCCGTGCCGCGTGCCGATGGCCGCTTTGATATCACCGGCAACAAGATGTGGATCAGCGGCGGCGAACACGACTTGAGCGAGAACATCGTGCAGTTGGTGCTGGCCAAAATCGAAGGTGCGCCGGCCGGCGTGAAAGGCATTTCGCTGTTCATCGTGCCCAAGCGCACGGTCAACGACGACGGCTCGCTGGGCGGCAAGAACGGCATTCGTCTGATTGGCCTCAACCACAAGATGGGCTATCGCGGCACCACCAATACCGCGCTCGCCTTTGGCGATGGCGAGGCCTGCATCGGCGAGCTGATCGGCGAGCCGCACAAGGGCCTGAGCTACATGTTCCACATGATGAACGAGGCGCGTATTGCAGTGGGTGCGGGGGCCGCCGCGCTCGCGATGGCGGGCTATCGCTATGCGCTGGGCTACACGCAGCAGCGGCCACAGGGCCGTGCGCTCAGCAACAAGGATCCCAGCTCGCCGCCGGTCAACATCAGCGAGCACCCAGACGTGCGCCGCATGCTGCTGGCGCAGAAGAGTTACGTCGAAGGCGCGCTCTCGCTCTGCCTCTATTGCGCGCGCCTGGTCGACGAGGAAATCAGCAACCCTGATGCGTCGGTGAAGACCGAAAGCCATGCCCTGCTCGACCTGCTCACCCCCATCGCCAAGGCCTGGCCCAGCGAGTGGTGCCTGGAGGCGAACAAGCTCGCCATCCAGTGCCTCGGCGGCTACGGTTACACGCGCGACTACCCGGTGGAGCGCCTCTACCGCGACAACCGCCTCAACCCGATCCACGAGGGCACCAACGGCATTCAGGGCTTGGACCTGCTCGGCCGCAAGGTACTGGGCGATGGCGGCAAGGCTCTGAAGCTGTTGTTCGTGCGTATGGACGCGACCATCGCGGCGGCGCAAGGCGATGCAGTGCTGGGCGAATACGCCACCGCGCTCAAGACGGCGATGGGGCGCATCCAGACCGCCACCCTGAAACTCGGCGGCACTGCCGCCCAGGGCCAGATGGATCTGGCGATGGCCAACAGCAGCGCTTATCTCGAACTGTTCGGCCACACCGTCATCGCCTGGCAGTGGCTCACGCAGGCGCTGATCGCACAAGCTGCACTGCCCACGGCCAGCCATAGCGATCAGGGCTTCTACAAGGGCAAGCTCAGCGCCTGCCGCTACTTCTATCGCTACGAGCTGCCCAAGACCGCCACGCACGCCGACTTGCTGCTGCAGATGGACGACACGCTGCTGACTGTGGACGTAGCCAGCCTATGAGCACCCGCGCCGCCTACAAGCATGTGATGCGCATCGGCACGCGCTGGAAAGACAACGATATCTACGGGCATGTGAACAACGTCGAGTACTACAGCTACTTCGATACCGTCATCAACGCCTATCTCATTGGCAGCGGCGCGCTCGATATTCATCACGGTGCCGTGATTGGCCTGTGTGCGGAATCACACTGCAAGTTTCTCGATTCGCTCGCCTTCCCGCAGGGCGTCGATGCCGGCCTGCGCGTCGCTCACCTCGGCAAGAGCAGCGTGCGCTACGAGATTGGTTTGTTCGCCGAAGACAAGGAAACCTGCGCTGCCCAAGGCTGGTTCGTGCATGTGTTCGTCGATCGCGTCACCCGCAAATCCACGCCGCTGCCCGATGCACTGCGCAGCGCGCTCGCCGCCCTGCAAGTTGAGGCTCAAGCATGAAAGTAAAAGCCGCCGTACTGCGCGAGATGGGCCTGCCCGCGCCCTATGCGCAAAGCCAGCCGCTGAAGATCGAAACCGTTGAGTTGGCTCCGCCCGGCCCCGGCGAACTGCTGGTGCGCATCACCGCCGCAGGCTTGTGCCACAGCGACCTCTCGGTAATCGAAGGCAACCGGCCAAGACCCATGCCGATGGTGCTCGGCCACGAGGCCACCGGCATCGTCGAAGGCTTGGGCGAGCACGTGCACGACTTCGCCGTGGGCGATGCCGTGGTGTTCTCCTTCGTGCCCAGCTGCGGCCATTGCGCGCCCTGTGCCGAGGGCCGCGCCGCGCTCTGCGAGCCGGGTGCCAAGGCCAATGGGGCCGGCACTTTGCTCAACGGCGGCATGCGCTGGTCGCTCAGCGGCACGCAGCCCTATCACCACCTCGGCGTCTCGGGCTTTGCCGAAGCCACCGTGGTCTCCGCACGTTCGGCGGTAAAGATCGACCGTGACCTGAAACCCGAAATCGCCGCCCTGTTCGGCTGCGCGGTGATGACCGGCATGGGCGCGGTGGTGAACACCGCTGCCGTGCGGCCCGGCCAGAGCGTGGCCGTGTTCGGCCTCGGCGGCGTCGGCCTTTCCGCCGTGCTCGGTGCAGTCGCTGCGGGTGCCTACCCCATCGTCGCCATCGACCGCGTGCCGGAGAAACTCGCCCTCGCCAAAGCCCTCGGCGCCTCGCACACCGTGCTGGCTGATGACAACACCGTCGAGGCCATCCGCGCTGCCACCAACGGCGGCGCACAAGTCACCGTTGAAACCGTAGGCCACGAAGCGGTACTGGTGCAGGCCTATCAGGCGACGCGACGCGGTGGACTCACCGTAACGGCCGGCCTGCCGCATCCGAGCAAGCTGTTCTCCATCCCCGCCGTCAGTCTGGTCGCCGAAGAGCGCACGGTGAAAGGAAGCTACATGGGCAGCGCCGTGCCGCAGCGCGACATCCCCCGGTACATCGCCCTGCACCGCGCCGGGCGGCTGCCGGTGGAGAAACTGCTGACGCACACGCTCAAGCTCGATGAGATCAATGCGGGGTTTGATCGCTTGGCGCGGGGTGAGGCAGTGCGGCAAGTGGTGCTATTCGGCTAGCTTCAGGCCTCGCTCCTTACTTTTTGATATATTTCCGACTTAACAGAAAGAGAAGGAATGATCATGCTCGCCACCGTTACTGATAAAGGGCAACTGACCGTGCCCAAGGCCATCCGGGATCAGTTTGGTATCACACCTGGCTCCAAGCTGGACTTCGAGCCGCAAACAGACGGCAGCCTGCGGGTTCGGGTGCTGTCGCGTGGTGCTGGCAATCTCTTTGGGTTGCTGCATCGGCCGGGGGCCAAGGCCAAGAGCATTGAAGAGATGGACAGCGGCATCGCCAAGGCCGTGGCCGCCCGCAACCAGCGCAGCAAGTAATGATTGCGCTGGACACCAACGTGCTGGTGCGCCTACTGACACGAGACGACGAGAAGCAGGCCAACAAGGCCCGCGCCCTGCTCGAAAAACATGCAGACGAAGACGCCGCTTTTTTCGTCTCAGATATCGTGCTGGCCGAGCTGGTGTGGACGCTCGAACGCAGCTACGACTACGACCGCAGCGCGATTGCCCAAGTGCTCAAGGCTCTGGCTGACAACGCGACACTGGGCTTCGAGTCCCGCGAAGTGCTGCGTGCAGCGCAGCAGCTTTTTTCTGATGCCAAGACTGGGTTTGCGGATTGCCTGATTGTTGCCAAGGCACAAGCTGCGGGGTGCAGCAGCCTTGTCAGTTTCGACAAGGCCATGCGGGCGCTACCCACTGTTGAACAGCTTTAGCGCAACTGTCGGAATGCGCTGACGCTATTCCGATCTAAGCGGGCTAACCCTGGTGGGCAAAGCGAAGCGTGCTCACCAGGGGTTGCACTACTTCCGCGTGGGCAAACGTGAGGCTGTTTGACCACGCTAAGTTGGCTATCGGCAGGTCAGAAGCTCCGAATTCGTCCGGGCTGCGCTGCTGCTCAATCAGCTTTATACATGCATCTCTACTTGTTGCAGACAGCGCACCGGTTGTTGTGCGAACGTCATACAAGAAAAAATGAACCGTCACCTCAAAACATCGATTGTCTTGATCCGTCACCACAATCATCCGACTAAAGTGCGATTCGTTTGAACCGACAAGCTCGGCATGAGCAATCTCGCTCTGCAACCCGATGCGCTTTGAGAAGCTGCCAACATCTTCCACGGCTGCGTCAATCAAATCTTTGTCGGTATAGGTCGCATAGACCCAGACTTCGATGATCAGCGTTACAACTAAGAGAAGAGCCAAGAGAAACGCAAAGGCATATGCAACTCCTGATACCGCCTCTTTCTGCCATCGTCTCGACATTCGTTCTGCTCCAGTGAGCTAACTAACCGGTGGCGTTCTCACCACCATCACCCGCGGCTCGGTCAGATGCTCAATCGCCCAACGCACGCCCTCACGCCCAGCGCCTGAGTCCTTCACGCCGCCATAGGGCATGTTGTCCACCCGGAAGCTCGGCACGTCGCCGATCACCACGCCGCCGACTTGCAGCACATCCCAGGCACGTTTGGCCTTGTGCAGGTCGCGGGTGAAGATGCCGGCTTGCAGGCCGAAGACGCTGTCGTTGACTTGCGCGAGCGCGGCTTCGAAATCATCGAAGGCATCCATCACCGCCACGGGGCCGAAGGCTTCCTTGGCGACGAGGTCGCAGTCTTTGGGCACGTTCTCCAAGAGGGCGGGAGTGAGCATCACGCCCTTGCGCTCACCACCGCACAGCAGTGTGCCGCCGCGTTCGACGGCGGCCTTGATCCAGCTCTCCAGACGGATCGCCTCCTTCTCGGAGATCACCGGGCCGATGAAGGTTTTTTCATCGCGCGGGTCGCCGCAGACGAGGGCCTTCGTCGCCGCCACCAGCTTGTCGCGCAGCGTGGTGTAGAGCGAGCGGTGTACGAGAATGCGCTGCACGCTGATGCAGCTCTGGCCGGATTGATAGAACGCGCCGAACACGATGCGGGCGACGGCGTCTTCCACATCCGTACCTTCGTCCACCACGCAGGCGGCGTTGCCGCCGAGTTCGAGAATCACCGCCTTTTTGCCCGCGCGGCTCTTCATGTCCCAGCCCACGGGCGGCGAGCCGGTGAAGCTCAGCAATTTCAGGCGCTCGTCAGTGACCAGTGCACCAGCATCAGCGGAGTTCATGGGCAATATCGAGAACGCGCCCTTGGGCAGCTTGGTCTCGGCCAGCACCTCGCCGATCACCAGCGCGCCGATGGGCGTTGCACTGGCGGGTTTCAAGACGAAGGGACAACCAGCGACGATGGCGGGTGCAATCTTGTGCGCCGCCAGATTGAGCGGGAAGTTGAACGGGCTGATGAAACCGACCGGCCCGACCGGGACGCGCTTGACCATCGACCAATAGTTTTTGGCGCGGGCGCTGATGTCGAGCGGCAGCAGCTCGCCGCCTTGGCGCGTGGCTTCACCGGCGGCGATCTTGAAGGTGTCGATCAGGCGCGTGACTTCGCCGCGCGAATCCTTGATCGGCTTGCCGGCTTCGATGCAGAGTGCAATCGCCAGTTCTTCCTGCCGCTCGGTGAAGCGCTTGACGCAATGCTCCAGCACTTCGGCCTTTTCATAGCCCGCGAGGGCGGCCATTGCCGGTGCGGCCTTCACGGCCCAGCCGATGGCGACGTCGAGCACGGCGGGCGTGGCGAGTGCGACTTCGGTCGCCTTCGCACCGGAGTATTTGTCACTCACCGGCAGCGTGGTGGTGCCCTCGGTGGCGGCGTTGGCAAGGTAGTAGGGGTAGCGGGCACGCAGCATGGCTTTTCTCATCGGGGCTCAAGGGCGTCACAATACGGCCCGTTTGTAGAGCGCGCCATGAACATCCTCGACCGCTACCTGATCCGCGATGCCGCTGCCTCCTGGGCGGCGGTGGCCATCGTGTTGCTGGCGATCATGCTGTCGACCCGCTTCGCGTTCTTTCTGGCGCTCTCGGCCAAGGGCGATCTGCCGCCGGGACTGCTGTTCAACGTGGTCGCACTCTCCAGCCTGCGCTACATGGTGCTGCTGGTGCCGGTGTCGCTGCTCTTGGGCGTGATGCTCTCGCTCGGGCGGCTCTACAAAGACAACGAAGTGGCAGCGCTCACCGGCTGCGGCATCGGCTTGCAGCAGTTCTACCGGCCCTATGTGATTTTTGGCGTGGCGCTGGCGGCCTTCACGGCGGCACTCGCCTTCCAGATCAGCCCCTGGGCGGCGCGGCAGGCGGACTATCTGCTCAAGGATGCCAAGCGCCTGGTGCAATACACGCCGTTCGAGTCCGGCCGCTTCAAGGCGGTGTCGGATGGGCGCGCGGTGTTCTACACCAGCGATGTCTCGGGTGATGGCACCACGCTGGGACAGGTGCTGGCCTTCATCGAAGAACGCAGCGGCACCACGTTGGTCACCGCGCGGCGCGGCGCGCAGAACATCGACGCCGAAACCGGCGAGCGGCACATCGTGCTCTACGACGGCCAGCGCTCGCAGGTCACCGCCGGCAAGCTCGATACTGAACTCACCACCTTCAGCACCTTTGCCACCCGCATCACGCCGCCGGATTTCGAGTTCAGCAGCGGCAGCCGGGCCATTCGCAGCACCGCGTCGCTGGCGGCATCGGCCGACCCGAAGGATCGCGCCGAGCTGCACTGGCGCATCGCCGCACCGGTGTCGGCGCTGGTGCTGCTGCTGCTGGCGGTGCCTTTGGGGTATCTCGCGCCGCGGCAGGGCCGCTACAGCAAGCTGGTGTGGGGCATCCTCACCTACCTCGCCTATTCCAATCTGCTGAGCCTGGGCCAGACCTGGCTCGCCAAGGGCACGGTGCCACCCATCGTCGGCCTGTGGTGGGTACATGCGCTGTTTCTGGGCTTGGCGGGCTTCCTGATCTGGCGACGCGACCGGGTTTGAGCGCCCACAAAAAAGGACGCCGCAGCGTCCTTTTTTGATGCCGAAAGCCGATCAGCTGGCGTGGTAGCTCACCACTTTCTCGACCTCGTTCTTGCTGCCCATGATCACCGGCACGCGCTGGTGCAGCTTGTGCGGCTGCATGTCCATAATGCGCTCGCGGCCGGTCGAGGCCACGCCACCCGCCTGCTCGATGATGAAGCTCATCGGATTGGCCTCGTACATCAGCCGCAGCTTGCCGCCCTGCTTCACGGTCTTGGCATCGAGCGGATACATGAACACGCCGCCGCGGGTGACGATGCGATGCACGTCGGCCACCATAGAGGCCACCCAGCGCATGTTGAAGTCCTTGCCGCGCACGCCCTCTTTGCCTTCAAAGCATTCCTTCACATAGCGCTGCACGGGCGCCTCCCAATGGCGCTCGTTGCTGGCGTTGATGGCGATCTCCTTGGTGTCTTCGGGGATCATCATGTCGCGCTCGGTCAGCACGAAGCTGCCCTGCTCGCGGTCGAGCGTGAAGGCGTGCACGCCGCTGCCGACGGTGAGAATCAGCATGGTGGAAGGGCCATAGACCGCATAGCCCGCCGCGACCTGCGTCGTGCCCGGCTGCAAGAAGGCTTTTTCCTCGCTGCCGCTCACGCCCTCGGGGCAGCGCAGCACGCTGAAGATGGTGCCGACGCTCACGTTCACGTCGATGTTGCTGGAGCCGTCGAGCGGGTCGAACAGCAGCAGATAGCCGCCCTTGGGATATTCGTCGGGGATGGCCGAGGGCTCATCCATTTCCTCTGAGGCTAGGCCTGCCAAGTGTCCACCCCAGGCGTTGGCTTGCAGCAGAATCTCGTTGCTCAGCACGTCGAGCTTTTTCTGCGCCTCGTCCTGGATGTTGCTGGTGCCGGCATCGCCCAGCACGCCGCCCAAAGCGCCCTTGCCGACGGCGATGGAGATGCGCTTGCAAGCGCGGGCGACGACTTCAAGCAACAGGCGCAGATCGGGCTTGATCTCGCCCTTGGCGCGCTGCTCTTCAATCAAAAACTGGGTGAGGGTGATGGTTTTCATGGCGGCGCGGTTTGGATGACCGCGCTAGTTTAGCGGGGACAACCCTGCAAACACCCACAAAAAAAGCCCATCTATGGGGATGGGCTTTTTGATTGACGCTCGACCCGCTTACTTGGGGTCAGGCGTCACAGCGTCTTTTGCAGCTTCGCCAGCGTTTTCGATGGCCTTGGCGGCATCTTCGCCAGCGTCCTGAAGCTTCTCGTTGGGTCGGGCATCAAGGCCATCTTTGACCTTGTCTTCGAGCTTCTCCACCGGGGTTTCCGGCTTCTTTTCGCAGGCGGTGAGGCCGAGGCCCAGCGTGAGTACGGCATACATCGCAGCATTGTGCAGTTTCATATGAACTCCTGTGAGTGAAAAAATGGCGTCGTCTCTTAACGCCCGGAGGCAGGAGACGACACATTTTTTCCACAGCGGCTGAACCGTGCCTGATCGTGGATCAGCTCTGCTTCCTGAGCAGATCGCGAATCTCGGTGAGCAGGGTTTCCTGCGCGGTCGGCGGCGGCGGCACGGCGGCCTGCTTGTGCATGACCTTGTTCATGCCCTTCACCAGCATGAAGATCGCCCAGGCGACGATGATGAAGTTGAGGATGGTCTGGATGAACTTGCCGTAGCCCAGCAGCACCGGCGGCACGGCCTTGATGCTGCCATCGGCACTGGCCGCCACGCCTTCTTTCAGCACGAAGGCTGCCTTGGAGAAATCGACACCGCCGGTCAGCACGCCCACCAGCGGCATGATGAGATCGCCCACCAGCGAGGTGACGATGGCGCCGAAGGCACCGCCGATGACCACGCCGACGGCGAGGTCCAGCACGTTGCCCCGCATCGCGAAGGCTTTGAACTCTTGCAGCATGCTCATGTTTGGGTGCTCCCTGATGGTTGAGGTGTGCGGATTGTAGCCATCGCTCAATATTGATCGGAGTGGCTTATAGACACTGCGGCAGGCCGCTGGCCAGGTCGGCGTGGCGCAGCGTGAAACCGAGCGCCTGCAAACGTGCGGGCGTGATGCGCTTGGATTCCTCGAAGAACGACACCAGCATGGGCGAAAGCCGCGTGCGCGCCTCCTCGATGCCGATCTGCGCGGGCGCTGGAAACCCCAAAAGGTCAGCGCAACGCAGAAAGTAATCCGTCATCGTCGTCGGCTGACCATCGCTGATGTTGTAGGCCGCACCGGCAGCGCCTTTGGCGAGCGCGAGCACGGCGGCATCGGCGAGGTCATCGGCATGGATGCGGTTGGTGAAGGGCGCGTCTTCGGCACGCAGGATCGGCTCACCTTTTTGCAGGCGCGCGATCGGCAGGCGGCCGGGGCCGTAGATGCCGGGCACGCGCAAGGTCACCGTCCTGGCACCCGAGCGCGCGGCCCAGGCGCGCAGGTGCAGCTCGGCCGCCAGCCGTCGCAGGCCGCGCTCGCTCTGCGGCTTGAGCGGCTCGGCTTCGTCGATCCAGCGGCCCTGGCAATCGCCGTAGACGCCGGTGGTGGAGATGTAGAGCAGGCCTTGCGTGGGCGCTTCGAGCCCGGCGAGTGCGGCGGCGAGGCGCGGGTCGTCCACACCGCGTGCGGGCGGTGGCGCGCACCAGTAGATGGCATCGGCCTGGGGTAGTGGCCAGTCGGCATCGAGCGCCGCAATCAGCGGCGTGATGCCTTTCGCTTGCAGATCGGCTGCCGCATCGGCACGGCGCAGCACGCCAGTCACGTGATGGCCCTGCGCCAGATGCCGCGCCGCAATGCGCGTGCCGATGTCGCCGCAGCCGACGATGAGGATGTGTTGGGTCATGCCTGCCAGCCTGACCACTCCGCCCGCGCGCGACAAGTTGTTAGACAAACCCCAGATTGCGCTCGCTGAAATTGCGCAGGTTGGGGAACACCGTGTCGAGATCGCTGTTGCTCACGCCAAACCAGCTGCTGAGTGTTGCGGCGACCTGGTCGGTCGATGTGGTCGGCAAGGTCGCGCCGCGGCCGGTATCGCTCGCGCCGCCGACGGCGAGGCTGGGGAAGGTGCCGTACAGTTTTTTGCCCTGCACGCCGCCACCCAGAACCAAGGTGTGGCCACCCCAGCCGTGGTCGGTGCCGTCACCGTTGCTGGTGAGCGTGCGGCCGAACTCGCTGGCGACGAAGGTGGTGACCATGTTCTCGGCGCTGATCTCGGCGAGCGCGTCCTGGAAGCTCTTCAAGGCCTTGCTCAGTTCGCCAAGTTTCTTGGCCTGATCGACCAGCAGGGTGTCGTGAAAATCCCAGCCGCCGATCTGCACGAAAAACACCTGCCGCTTCACACCCAGCGCATCGCGGGCGCGCACCATGCGGGCCGCCATCTTCAGCTGCCGGCTCAGGTAGTCGCTGCCGAAGCTGGTGGTGAGAGCCGGCACGCTGGCCAGCGCTGCGTTCACCGTCTCAGCCGTCTGGTAGCTGCGGGTCAGCGTGCCGGCATATTCCTTCTGCAACAGGCTGGGTTCGTTGCCGGAGAGCGCCAGCAGTTTCAGGAACAACTCGCGCCGCTTGCCGTCGTGGTAGTAGCCGTCCTGATAGATGTTCATCTCCGGCGCGCTGTCGGTGCCGATGTTGTAGAGCACCGTGTCGCGCCCGCCCTGAAAAATGTTGTTGCCGCTGATGCTGACGTTCATCGCCAGCGACTGCCGCAGGCCCTGCGCGTTGAGCAGGTCGGCAACGCGGCCACCCCAGCCGTAGCGCGCGGTGGAGTTGGCGATGCTGGTCTGCGTCAGCGCCTGCTGGTCGGAATGGCTGAACAGCTGGTACGGCAGCGGCACGCTCTCGGCCTTGTATTGCGCGAGCGTGGTGGGCTGCACCAGCGGCCCGGTGTTGACCACGAACGCCGCCTTGCCGGTATTGAACAGCGTCTGTATTTCAGGGCATGAGGGATGCAGACCGTAGAGCGCGCTGCCGGTGTTGGTGGGCGTGATGGCGAGCAGATCAGCCTTGGCCAGCGCCAGGTTCTTGCGGCTGTCGGCGTATTCCTTGTAGGCCGCGTCGCTGCGCGGCACCAGCCAGTTGTAGGCGTCGTTGCCGCCGGCCAGAAACACGCAGACCAGCGCCTTGTAACCGGTGGTGTCGCTCGCCGCCATCGCGGTTTGCAGGCTGCCGAGTGTCGCCATCATCGAGGCCGATGCGGCGGTTTGGGTACCGAGCCGCAGCATGTCGCGGCGGTTGAGTGCACGGTGAAGGATGCTCATACGAGTGCTCACTGTTGCAGCGCGAACTGCGCGCTGCTGCTGATGTTGTGGGCCAGGTCATAAAGCCGCTTGCCGCCGTCGGTGGCCGCCGTGGTCTTCACGTACTCGACGAGCGCGCTCTTGTAATCGGCACTCATGCGCCCCCCCAGCAGCACGACATTGAGGTCATCGACGAACGCGGGCAGGTTGGCGTCCATCGCGCGGTTTTCCCACGGCCGGTAATCGAGCACGATGGTGTGGCTGTTGTAGTAGTCGCGGCCGTTGCCGCCGCTCCAGACGTAGTTCACGGCCACATCGCCCATCGCATTGGTGAGATTGGTGATGGACGCCTCGTTGGTGATCTGGCACTCGGGGCAGACCAGACCGGCGTTGGTCAGCGCGCCCACCGGGCGGTAGTCCGGGCGGAAGAAATTGAACACGCTGTTGCTGCGCAGCGGTGCCTGGCCGTAGTCGATCTCGGGATTCCAGTTGTCGTAGCGGCCGTTGTTGCCGATGGCTGCAAAGAACCGCCAGAGATGGGTGGTGCGCAGCAGCGGCTCCTTGATCTTGCCGAAGGTCTGCGGGTCGGTGACGTTGCCGTTGCGCGCCTCGGTGTCGGTGAGTATGACCTTGACCACCGCGAACAGATCGCCGCGCACGCCAACGCCGTTGTCGTTGAAGCGCGCCGCCACCCGCGCCACATAGGCCGGGCTGGGGTTGCTGGTCACCAGCCGCTGGATCAGCTGCCTGCCGATGAAGGGGCCGACGTTGGCATGGTTGAACAGCACGTCGAGTGCCATGTCGAGTTCGGCATCGGCCTGCAGGCCGGCCGGGATCGGCGTGTTGCCAACAATGACCTTCGTACCGGTGTCGTGGAACTGCTGCCAGCTCTCCATCGGCTTCAGGCCGTCGAGCTTGCCGTAGAGAAACTTCCAGTCCGGGTCGTTGGCGGTCTCGTGCTGCGAGCCGAAGCCGGTGAAAACCCGCGCGAGGCCTTCGATATCCGGCTGCTTGTAGGTGGGGATGGCCGCACCGTTGGCATCGAGCTTGGGCGTGCCGTCGAGATTGAGCTGCACAAGGCCAATCGTGCACAGCTGCATCACCTCGCGCGCGAAGTTCTCATCGGCGCGGATACCGGCGGCGACATCCGGCTTCTGGTTGCGCAGCATCGACAGGTAATGGCCCATCGGCACCGACAGCGTCACTTCCTCGAGCAGCGTGCGGTAATTGCCGAGCGCGTGGCGCGCCAGCAGGTCGTAGTAGTTGGCCAAGCCTTCCACATCGTTGTTGAGTGGGCCGGACTGGTCCGACACCACCAAAATTTCGGAGAGCGCAAACGCCATGCGCTGGCGCAGCTGATCCTCACCTTGCACGGCGTTGTGCCACCAGGCGTCCATGCGCTGGTTCTGGTAGACGTTCTCGCCCGCCGCCTTGAGCTGCTGAAGATAGGGCAGCTCCAGCGACACCGGCTTGGCGCGTTGCGTCTCCAGCCAGGCGTCGAAACTGGTCGCGTTCTGCAAGGCCTCGACCTCGGCCAGCGTCGGGCCGAAGGTGGCCTGGGTGAGAAACCGCGCCGCCGCAACCTTGCCCACCGGCAGTTGCGGTGCGGGTGTGGGCGCGGGGCTCGGTGTGACTGGCGTGCTGCCCGCACCGCCGCCACCGCCACAGGCGCTCAGACTCAAAACCGCGACCACGCTTGCGCTGCGCACAGCGCCCCATGCCATTGATCCCTTGATGCGCATGCCTTCGCCCCTCCATGTCCTTGATCGCTCTGTCCCACAAGCGCAAGCGAATCCTCACAGACAAAGTCGCGCGTGGGTGGCACGGTTGACACGGTTTTGCGCCGCACAGGCGCAAGGGTATTGAAAGACCGACTGGCGGAGTGGGCGTGTCAGGCAAAGCCCGATGCACGCGCCGCACCTGGCTACGTCAGCGCGGCTGCGCCGCCAGTTCCAGCCCGGCTTTGTAGTACGCCTGTGCTTCCTGCGGCGCCTGGGTCATCTCGCAAAGCCGCGCGAGTTCCAGATAGGCGCTCGGCGTCGGCGCGGTGGCGATCACCGCTTCGAGATAGCTCTTGGCCTTGCCCCAGAGCTTGTTCTTGAGGCAGACCTGACCTGCCGTTTCGAGCAGGGCCGTTTTCTCGCCGTGCTCCTGCAACCAGCGTTCGAGCGTAGCGAGCTGGGCAATGGGATCTTCGCTGTAGAGCGGGCCGTAGAGTCGCACCAGCACATCGTCCCAGCGCTTGGCCAGCTGGCTTTCGATGAAGGCGCGCGCCTCGGCATCGGCGTTCAGTCGTGCGAGACCGGTGGCGTATTCGCGGGTCACTTCCGGCACGGCGCGCACGTCGGCGGGCGTGGCATCCCAGACGGCCTTGAGTTCCGAGAGGCGCGCGGCATGGATGGCGGCACGCAGCAGCTCGATCGCTGCCTGCATCGAGAGTTCGCGCCAGCGCGCGTCGGTGAGCGCCTTGCGTGCGGACGACTCGGCCAGCAAGCCGCGCAAGCCGGCCCACTCGCCCAGCTCGGCATGGCTCTCGGCCAGCAGCTCCATTGCGTAGGCGTGCTGGCCGTCTTTCTGCCGCAGGCTGCGGGCGGTATCGCGCAGCAGGGCAAACTCGCCGCGCTCGCGTTGCAGCTCGGCCTGGGTCAGCAGCAGGGCGAAGTCGAGCTTCGGCGCGATCTCGCGCACCCGCTGCAGATAGGCATCACGACGTTCGGGTGCGCCGACGCGCTGGGCCGCTCTCGCGGCGGCCAGATAGTTGAGGTGCTGCGCATGATGATCGCTGGCGCGTCGCACCAGTTCGACTTCGGCGCGCTTCCACTGGCCCTCGAACAGGCGCAGCAGGCCGCGCTCGAACGACAGCTGCGCGGCATCGGCCTTACGGCGATCGTGATGACTCTTCCAGCGGCCGGGCAGCGCCACGCCGGCGCGGATCAGCTTGAAGCCGTAGAACACCGCCAGCACCACGAACACCACCGCGGCAATGAAGCCGAGCAGCGAGGTCTCCAGCACCCAGGGGCCGTAGCTGACCAGCACATAGCCAGTTTCGGCGCGCAGCTGGAATGCCGCGAACACGCCGACGCCGAGCGCAAGCGCCAGCACGAAGAAGAACGGCAGCATCAGCGCGAACCCGTCGGGTTGAGCGCGCGCAGGCGCTCCAGTGCCTTGGTCGGCAACGGCAGCGCAGGGCTGAGATCGAGCGCGCGCAGGCGTTCCAGCTCGGCGCGGGTGGCGAGCACGCGCGCATCGCCGGGCACGTAATACTGGTCGAGCCAGCGCAGCGCGCCGTCGAGCAGATCGCGATAACTCAGGGCCTCCTGCCGCAGCAGCGCCAACCGTGCACCTTCGAGCTTGAGCGTCAGCAGGGTGTGGATCAGCGCCTCCTGCTCGGGCGGCAGCAGGCGGTCCACCGGGCGCGTCTCGCGCTGGATGCGGAACACCGCACCGAGCGCCGAACGCACGCCGGCCCAGAGCCGCGCCGGCCATTCCGCGGTGGTCGGCAGCTCAGGCTCTTCGCTGCCGGCCGGGCTGACCGGGTCGAAATGATTGGGCACGCGGGCGCGCAGCGGCAGGCTGGCGGCGCGGTCCAGCAGGCCGCCGAGCGTGAGTGCGGCACCGGTGAGATCGGGCTTGCTGGCGCTGAGCAGCGCCAGGCGTTCGGCGCTCAGCGCTTCGCGGATCGGCAGCAGGCGCGCGTCGGCGAGTGCGGCCAAACGCGCATCGGCGAGTTCGAGCGCGATCACCGCGCTGGCGACGTCCTTCGAGAGTGCGACGCGGTCGTGCGCGAGCAGCAGCAGTTCTTCAACGGCAGCCAGCTGGAACCGCGCGCGGCCACCTTTCAACGTGGCATCGAGCACTTCGATGGATTTCAGTGCGCTGGCCTGCTGCGCCTTCAGGCTGTCGACCTCCGCCGCATTGCGCTGCACGGTGCCATCGGTGTCGCCGAGATGGCGTTCGAGCTGCACGTTGTCGGTTTCCAGCGCGCGCAGCTGCTGGCTGAGCCGCCGGATCAGCGCGTCTTCGGCTTCGAGCGTGTCGGTGGTGGATTCCAGCCGCTGCCAGACCCGCCAGCCGCCATAACCGAGTGCGGCCAGCAGCACCAGAAACAGCAGCCAGCGCCAGAGAGCCGATCGGGCCGGGGATGAAGCGGTTGACGGCGGTGTCTTGGGTTCGTCCATGCGGCAATTATGCCGCTGTCGGACGACGCCAATCGACCAGGGCCTGCACGAAGGCCTCGTCGCTGACGGTGGCCGCCAGCAGCGGCTGGCTGAAGCCCAGCGTGCGCGCCATCGCCTGCACGCGCTTTGACGGCACCACCAGCGGCAGTTGCAGCACGCGCGCCTTGTGCAACGCGGGCAATGCGCGGTGCAGCGCCACCAGCGATTCGCCGCTGGTGAGCAGCAGCGCATCGACATCCTCCAGCGTCGCCTGCACGGTTTCTGGCAGGTGCGGCACCACTTCGCGCCGGTACACCGTGGCCACTTCGACCCGCGCACCGCGCGCCAGCAGCGGCTCGCGCAGGCCATCGCGCCCGCCCTCGCCGGTGACGATCAGCACATCCTGTCCCGCCACGTCCTGCAAGGCCGGCAGGCTGAGCAGGCCTTCGCTATGGATGGCATCCGGCGGCGGCCGCTGGGCCTCGTGGCTGAGGGTCTTCAAGGCCTTGGCGGTGGCTTCGCCCACCGCGAACACGGGCGCCTGCCAGTGCTTGGCAGCGATCAGGTTGTTGGCGGCCGCCACCGCGTTGGCGCTGGTGAACAGCCAGGCCGCGGCGTGGCGATGGTCCAGAAGCTGCCCGGCGGCGAGTGCGGCATCGGGCGTGGGTCGGATGGCGATCATCGGCAGCAGGCGTGCTTCGGCACCGACGGCTTCGAGCGCCGTCACCAGTTTTTTGGCTTGCCGCAGCGGGCGGGTGACCAGCACCACCAAGCCTTCGAGCCAGTGCGTTTGCGGCGGTGCTGCCTCAGTCGCCGAGACGCCGAGCGCGCGCAGCACGTAGTCGCGCAGCACGGTCGGCAGCGCGCGGCTGAGTGCTGCAAAGCGCGGCTGGATCAGCGCCAGATCGTATTCCTCGACCGCCGCGTGCAAGGTGGCGCTGCGCGCGTGGCCGCCGCCGTCGCGGCGGCTCTCGTCCACCTGCTCGTGGCGCAGCTCGCCACCGTCGCGGGCGGTGAGGGCATGGGCCTGCCCGCCATCGCGCCAGCTCAGCTGAAAGCCCGTCGGCGCACCGACGGCATCGAGCCACAGCAGCAGGTCAAGCGATTCCGAAGCGAACCAGCGTTGCGGCGGCTCGCCGGGCCGCTGCACCACCGTAGTCACTTCGGCTAATGCGGTCATCCGCCGTGGCCTGCTGCCAACAGGATCTCGCGGGCACCGACGGCGAACAGCCGCTCAGCCAGCGCGATGCCGAGTGCGACGGCCTCTGCGGGTGCGCCCGTCAACTCGTCGCGCAGCACCGTGCTGCCATCGGGGGTGCCGACCAGGCCGACCAATCGCAACTGACCGCTGGCGGTGCGGGTGGCGTGGCCGGCAATCGGCGCCTGGCAGGCCCCGCCGAGGTGGGCGTTGAAGGCGCGCTCGGCGCTCAGGCGCAGCGCGGACGCCGCATCGTTCAATGGCGCGAGCAGTGCTTGCGTGGCTGAATCTCCTTCACGGCATTCGATGCCGACGATGCCCTGGCCGATGGCCGGCACGAAGGTTTCAGGGTCGAGCCGTTCGCGGATGCGCGGCTCCAATCCGAGCCGCATCAGGCCGGCGCAGGCGAGCAGGATCGCATCGTGCTGGCCTTCATCCAGCTTGCGCAGACGAGTGCCCACATTGCCGCGCAGCACTTCGATGACCAGATCGGGCCGGAGCCGCTTGGCCTGCACCTGCCGACGCAGGCTCGCAGTGCCCAGGCGTGCGCCTTGCGGCAGGCTGAGTAGTGTCGCGTGGTGATTGCTCACGAAGGCATCGCGCGGGTCTTCGCCTTCGAGATAGGCGCTGAGCATCAGCCCCTCGGGCTGACGCACCGGCACGTCTTTCATCGAATGCACGGCGATGTCCGCGCGGCCTTCGAGCAAGGCCGCTTCGAGCTCCTTCACGAACAGGCCCTTGCCGCCCGATTGCGACAGCGGGCCTTGTTGCAACTGGTCGCCGGTGGTGGTCATCGGCACCAGCACCACGGCAAGGCCGGGGTGCACGGCTTCGAGCCGTGCTTTCACATGTTCGGCCTGCCACAGGGCCAAAGGGGATTCGCGGGTGGCGATGCGCAAGGTCTGCATCACCACAGTGTACGGGGAGGGCCTGCCACCCATCACCTGGTCGCAGCGACCAGGTGATGGGTGGCAGGCCCTTAGTCGGGTTGGTCGCTGGTGAGGAAGCGCCGCACTTCGGCCAGGCGACGACGCGACACCGGCAGCAGCGTGGCGGAGTGGCGCATCTTCAGCCAGTGCGCGCTGTCTTCATCCAGCTCCTCGCCCTTGCGGCGTTCGAGGCTGGCGATGAACTTGGTCGCGACCAGCGCCTTGCGATGCACGCGCAGAAACTGCGCACCCAGATCTTCTTCGAGCGTCTTCAGCGATTCCTCGATCAGCACCTCGCCATGCAGATGGCAGACGGTGGTGTATTTCTGGTCGGCGAGGAAATACAGCACGTCGCTCACCGGCACCCGCACCAGACCCTCGCGGGTGGTGGCGAGGATGAACTCGCGGCTGGGCTTGATGTTGGGGTCGCGCGCGGGTGCCACCGGCTTCTGCGCCCGGCTGAGCTTGCGCACCTTCAGCAGCGCATCGCGCAGCTTCTCTTTGCGGATGGGCTTCAGCAGATAGGCATCGGCCTGCGCATCGAAGGCGCTCAGCGCGTGCTCGGCGTAGGCGGTGGTGAAGATGATGGCGGGCGGCATGTCGAGCAGTGCCAGCTGGCGCGCCACCGTGATGCCATCGGTGCCGCCCATGCGCACGTCGAGCAGCACGAGGTCGGGTTCTTCGTCTTCGATCAGGTCTAGCGCGGTCTCGCCATCGCCGGCTTCGGCAATGATCTCGTAACCCGGAAACTCCGCCATCAACCGCCGCAGACGCTCGCGCGCCAGCGGTTCATCATCCACGATCACTACGCGCATCAGTCATCCCCTTCGTCGTCGCTGGCCACCGTGCCGGTATTCCGGTCTACGGTGGTGTATGGCACCTTGATCTGGGCCCGGTAAACCGAGCCGTTCGGCGTCCTAGCCAAGCCTTGTGTGAGCTCGGCAGAGTCTCCGTAGATGAGCTTAAGCCGCTGCGAGATATTCTCCAATGCCACGCCGGTCGATTCACGCTTGGGCGCGTCCTCCGGCGGCACCGGATTTTCAACCGCGATCAACAGTCGCTGACCTTCCCGCTGCACCGTCACGTCGATGCCGCCGCGGCCGCGCAGGCGTGAAACACCATGATGCACCGCGTTCTCGACCAGGGGTTGCAGGATCAGCAAGGGGATGCGCGCGTCGAGCGAGTCCTTGGCGATGTGCCAGTTCACCCACAGCTTGTCGCCCAAGCGCACGGTCTCGATGCGCATGTAGGTCTTCACGAACTCGATTTCCTCGCTCACTTTCACCAGCGTGTTGCGCTTGTCGAGGCTGGCGCGGAACAGCTCGGAGAGATCCAGCACCATTTCCTCCGCCTGGTCGGGCTTGGTGGCGATGAGCGAGGCGATGGAGTTGAGCGAGTTGAACAAGAAGTGCGGGCGGATGCGCGCCTGCAGGGCGAGGTACTGCGTCTCGGCATCGGCCTTGACCTGCGCCTGCAATTGCGCACGGCCCCAGAAATAGCGCAGCAACAGCAGCGACAAAATCGCGCTGATGCAGACGTTGCGCAATACGAAGGCCTGCTGGGTTTCACCCACCGGCTCGCCGATGGGCAGCACGCGCGACAACCACCACGCGCCGTCGGCGATCAGCGTGGTCACCAACATCAGCAGGCCCCAGCAGACGAAGAACACCGTGCCGACGCTGCTCTTGGTCATCGCCCGGCGCGCGGTGCACAGCACGATCGCGCCGCAGATGCCCATCCATTGCAGGTAGAGCGAATACATCAGCAGCGCGCTCAGGGCCGCCGCACCGCGCTCGCCGGTGAGCAGCGTGAGCACCAGCGCCACCATCTCCATCACGAACACCAGCAGCCACACGGCCTCGCCCGCGCAGAAGTTCGGGATCAGCGCCTGCGGATCTGGTGCCAGCGAGTTGATGTTGCTGTTCGTGCGCTTCATGCGGCCGTTTTTTTGAACACTCCCGTTCCTATAATGCCGCGCCTTCAATCACTCTGCGTCCCATGTCCAACCCGCCCGCCGATAAAAACCAGATGTGGAGTGGCCGATTTTCGGAATCGACCTCCGAGCGGGTGGCCCGCTTCAGCGAGTCGGTGTCGTTCGACCAGCGTCTGTGGCGTGCCGATATCGCCGGCTCCAAGGCGCATGCGCGGATGCTGGGCCGCATCGGGCTGCTGACGGCGGCGGATGTGGAGGCGATCACCAGCGGACTGGATGCGATTGCGGCCGAGATCGAAGCCGGACGCTTCGAGTGGCAGACCGCGCTCGAAGACGTGCACATGAACATCGAGGCCGCGCTCACCACGCGCATCGGCGAGGCCGGCAAGCGCCTGCACACCGGCCGCTCGCGCAACGACCAGGTCGCCACCGACGTGC
>JAUSQI010000064.1 GCA_030652575.1 Stagnimonas sp.
CAAGGACGTGCTGCTGCTCGACGTGACCCCGCTGAGCCTCGGCATCGAAACCCTCGGCGGCAAGATGACCAAGCTGATCGAGAAGAACACCACCATCCCGACCAAGAAGAGCGAAACCTTCACCACCGCCGACGACAACCAGACGGCGGTGACGATCCAGGTCTACCAGGGCGAGCGCGAGATTGCCGCTGCCAACAAGTCGCTCGGTCGCTTCGATCTCACCGGTATCGGTGCAGCCCCGCGCGGCCAGCCGCAGGTGGAGGTGATCTTCGACATCGACGCCAACGGCATCCTGCATGTCACCGCCAAGGACAAGGCGACCGGCAAGGAGCAGTCGATCCGCATCACCGCCAACAGCGGCCTGAGCGAAGCCGAAATCGCCAAGATGGTGAAAGACGCCGAGCTCAATGCCGACGAAGACAAGAAATTCGCCGAGCTGATCACCGCCCGCAACAGCGCCGACCAGATGGCCGGTGGCATCGAGAAATCGGTGAAGGACCTTGGCGAAGGTGTGACGGCTGACGAGAAGGCCGCCATCGAGAAGGCCGTGGCCGAACTGCGCGAAGCGGTGAAGGGCAGCGACAAGGCCGACATCGAAGCCAAGACCCAGGCCCTGATGACGCTCGCCAGCCCCGTGATGCAGCGCGCTTCGGCCGGTGCCGGTGGCGCGGGTGCCGACATGGGCGGCGCGGGTGCCGCACCCGGTGCGGCCAAGGCCGATGATGTGGTGGATGCCGAGTTCACCGAAGTCAAAGACAAGCCGTAAGGCAGTCTTCGCAAACGCAACACCCTCACGCCCGCGCCTAGCGGGCGTGAGCATTTCAGCTGCACAGATTTGAAGGGAGCAGGGCGTGGCAAAGCGCGATTACTACGAAGTCCTTGAGGTCGCCAAAACGGCATCCGAAGACGAGTTGAAAAAGGCTTATCGCAAGATGGCGATGAGGCACCATCCCGACCGCAATCCGGGAGACAAGGCGGCTGAAGAAGCCTTCAAGGAATGCAACGAGGCCTACGAGACGCTCACCGATGCCAAGAAGCGCGCCCTCTACGACCAGCACGGGCACGAGGGCTTGCAGCGCGGCGGCGGCGGTGGAGCCGGTGGCTTCAGCGACATCTTCGGCGATGTGTTCAGCGACATCTTCGGCGGCGGTGGCGGCCGTGGTGGCCCACGTCGCGGTGCCGACTTGCGCTACCTGCTCGAACTCTCGCTTGAACAGGCCGTATTCGGCGTCACCGAGACCATCAAGCTGCCGGCTTGGGACGACTGCACCAGCTGCGGCGGCCACGGCACGGCCGATGGCAAGAAGCCCAAGGAATGCCAGCAATGCCGGGGCGCAGGCCAGGTGCAGGTGCGTCAGGGTTTCTTCGTGTTGCAGCAGACCTGCCCGGTGTGTCGTGGCAAGGGCGTGCTGGTCACCGATGCCTGCAAACCCTGCCGCGGCGTTGGCAAGGTCAAGCGCGAAAAAACACTGGAAGTGAAGATCCCCGCCGGTGTCGATACCGGTGATCGCATCCGCCTCACGGGCGAGGGCGAGCCGGGTGATGCCGGGGCGAATCCCGGGGACCTCTACGTGCAGGTCAACGTCAAGCCGCACGAGTTCTTCGAGCGCGACGGCAGTGACCTGCACTGCACGGTGCCCGTGAGCATCGTCACGGCGAGTCTGGGCGGCGAGATGGAAGTGCCGACGCTGAAAGGCAAGGCGCAGCTCAAGGTGCCGGAAGGCACGCAGAGCGGCAAGACCTTCCGCATGCGCGGCATGGGCGTGAAGAGCGTGCGCGGTGGTCCGCAGGGCGATTTGCTCTGCAACGTCGTGGTCGAAGTGCCGGTGCACCTCTCGCGCAAGCAGAAAGATCTGCTCAAGGCGTTTGGCGAATCGCTGGAGGGCGAGGGCGGCAAGAACACCCCGGAGTCATCGAGCTGGCTCGACAAGGCGAAGAAGTTCTTGGATGGAATTGCCAGCTAAGCGGAGTCAAGGACATGTCGTCCAGCGATATGTCCTAGCCTAGTTGTTTGAGCAAAGTCTTTGTTGCCGCCAGCCGATATGCTTCTAGTACGTGGTGCTTCAGGGACGCATCGTCGATCTGCTTCAGATGCAGGCCGATCCAGCCATAGACACCGACGTAGGGTGGTTTGAAAACTTGCTCCGGCGAGGCTTCCAATAACAGTTCCAGCGTGCCGGGCGGCGCTTTGAGCCAGACGGCGAGGCGGCCATCACCGTGATGGTCGTCGCTGAACATCGCGAAGATTTTCTTGCCCGCATAGAAGCAGGGCGTGCCCCAAGCGAGCTTTTGGTTTGCACCCGGCAGGGCGAGGCAGAGCTTGCGCAGGCGGGCAATCTGCCGACCCTGCTTGTCGAGCACGACAGCGCGGGTCGGGTGCGCCATCAGCGAAAGGTCAGCAACTTGCCGTCGGTCATCTCCAGATGGCCATGCTCGTTGAAGCTCTGCAACGAGATGCCGCGCGAGCCGTAGAGCAGTTTGGTGATGCTGGCGTTGGCGATGTGCCAGTTGAAGCCGAAAGCCTGTTGCGCGGTAAGGCCCAAGAGGCGCTGCACGGTGACGCCGATGGTGCCGCCGGAAGTGAACACCACGGCCGTCTTGCCGTGGCCGATGCGCTGGATCAAGGCATCCAGCGCGCCGCCGCAGCGGCTGTGGAACTGCGGCCAGCTCTCTTCGTACTCATGATCGTGTTCGCCGCCGATCCAGCGCGCGACGGCGGCCTCGAAAAACTGCTGGAAGGCTTTCTTGTGATCGCCGCTCTTTGCCAGTTCGGCCTTCATCACGGCCTGGTCGTGAAAGTCGGGCCGGTGTGCCTTGACGATGGCCTCGAAGGCGTATTCGTTGAAGCCCGGTTCTTCGATCAACGGCAGATCCAGACCCATCGCGGCGACGGCAGTCGCCGCGGTTTCGCGATGGCGGCGCATGGTACCCAGAGCCACCATGTCCACAGGGCCGAGGCGCGATTTCAAATGTTCGCCCACGACGCGCGCCTGCTCGAAACCGAGCGGGCTCAATTGGTCGTAATTGGCTTGCCCAAAGCTCGCCTGGCCGTGGCGCACCAGATAGATGGTGCCCATTATTTCGAGTAGCCCCGCTTGGCCAGCTCGATGCGCGCGATCACGCCCTTGTGCACTTCGTCCGGGCCATCAGCCAGCCGCAGGCTACGAGCCTGGGCGAAGAAGCCGGTCAGCGTGGTGTCGCGCGACATGCCCATGCCGCCGTGGATCTGCATGGCCATGTCCACCACCATTTGCAGCACGTTGGGGGCGACGACCTTGATGGCGCTGATCTCGGTCATGGCCGGGATGGCACCCACCTTGTCGATCTTCCAGGCGGCGTAGAGCGTGAGCAGGCGGGCCTGATCGATGGCGATGCGGGCTTCGGCGATGCGCTCGCGGTTGCCACCGAGGCTCAGCAGCGGCTTGCCGAAGGCGGTGCGACTCATGCCGCGATGGATCATCAAATCCAGCGCCTGTTCTGCCGCACCGAGCATTCGCATGCAGTGGTGAATGCGACCCGGCCCGAGGCGGCCCTGGGCGATCTCGAAGCCGCGCCCCAGGCCGGCAATCACATTGCTGGCAGGCACGCGCACATTGTTGAAATGCACTTCGCCGTGGCCGTGCGGCGCGTCGTAGTCGCCGAACACCGGCAACATGCGCTTGATCTCGACGCCGGGGGTGTCCAGCGGCACGAGCACCATCGTGTGCTGGCTGTGGCGGCCGAGGCGATCATTGGGCGTGAGGCCCATGAAGATGCCGATCTTGCAGCGCGGGTCGCCCACGCCGCTGCTCCACCACTTCTTGCCGTTGATGACGATCTCGTCGCCGTCGAGCAGGGCAGTGGCCTGCATGTTGGTGGCATCGCTGCTGGCCACATCCGGTTCGGTCATGAAGAACACGCTGCGAATCGTGCCCGCCAGCAGCGGCGTCATCCACTCGGCTTTCTGCTCCGGCGTGCCGTATTTCCACAGCACTTCCATGTTGCCGGTGTCGGGCGCGTTGCAGTTGAACAGCTCCGGGGCCATCAGGCTGCGGCCGGTTTCTTCGGCCACCGAGGCGTATTCCAGAACCGACAAACCGCCGCCCAGAACCGGGTCGGGCAGGAACAGATTCCACAAACCTTCGGCCTTGGCCTTGGCCTTCAGGGTTTCGACGTGCGCCGGGATGGTCCAGCGGGTCCAGTCGCCGCCGACATTGGCATTATGGATTTCATCCCAGTGCTGTTTCTCGACCGGCAGCACGTATTCCTTGATGAAATGCCGCACCCGTTTGACGATGTCCTTGCTCTTGGCGCTGGGCTCGAAGTCCACTTTGTTCTCCTCAGGTTTTGGGTCGATCTTTTAGGGCGCGCAGTGTGACTCAGCAACCGACCAACGGCCATTGCTGTGTTGTCTGACGAAAAATGATAATCGTCACATGCGTAGCGCCTCCATCACCCAGCCCGAAGTCCGCAGCCAGATTCTCACCGCCGCCGAGAAGCTGTTTCGCAGCTATGGCTACGGCAAGACCACGGTGGCCGACATCGCCCGCGAGTGCGGCATGTCGCCCGCCAACGTCTACCGTTTTTTCGAGAGCAAGGTCGCCGTCAACGAGGCCATCACCGAAGTGCTGCTGGAAGAAGTCGAGACGCGGGCGCAAGCCATCGCCGGCGAGCAGCGCCCGGTGGCGGATCGCCTGCGCAAGATCCTGCTGGAGATGCACGGCTTCGCGCTGGAGCGCTATTTGAATGAGTCCAGCGTGCACGACCTCTGTGCAAAGGCGATGGATGAACAGTGGGGCGTGATCGAGGCGCACATCCAGCGCACGCGCGCACTGACGCGCAGCCTGATCGAAGAGGGCATGCGCAATGGCGAGTTTGCGAAGCGCGATCTCAACAGCGCCGCGGCCTGTGTGCACAACGCCATGATGCCGTTCTGCCACCCGCAGCTGGTGGCAGAGAACTTCTCCAAGGATCAAAAGCGGCAGGCGGTTTTGATGGGCGAGTTTTTGGTGGCGGCGCTCAAGGCTTGAACGTCTATTGAAGCTGAAAAGTGACGATTATCGGTAATCGTCATTGTGAATCGAGAAGATTGGCTGACAACGATCAGCCCGCACGACGCGGCTGGCACGAGAGGAGCAGGACATGGGTCGAGACATGGCGATTGTGAATATACGGGCGCTGGCCTTTGCGGTCATGGCCTTGCCGCTGTTTGCCGCCTGCAAACCGGCCGCCGTGCCGGTGGAAGACATACGCCCCGTGCGCACGCTCACCGTGGGCGCAACGCCGACGACGGCAACCAACATCTATGCGGGCGAAGTGCGGGCGCGCTACGAGTCGAGCCTGGGCTTCCGCGTTGCCGGCAAAGTGATCGCGCGGCAGGTGAACGTCGGCGAACAGGTCAAGGCCGGACAGGTGCTGGCGCGGCTCGACCCGAAGGATCTGCAACTCGGCGATGCCGCTGCCGTGGCACAGGTGGCAGCGGCGCAGTCGCAGTTCACGGTCACCAAGAACGACCTCGAGCGCGTCACCGGCCTGTTTTCCAAAGGTTATGCCAGCAAGGGCGAGATGGATCGCTACACCACCCAGTACGAGGCGGCCAAGGCCCAGCTCGAAGCGGTGAAGGCCCAGCGCGACCAGATCGCCAACCAGGCCAGCTACTCGACGCTGACCGCCGACGCCGCCGGTGTGGTGACGGCCGTGCTGGTCGAGTCCGGCACGGTGGTCGCCGCCGGTCAGCCGGTGGTGCAGCTGGCGCGTGGCGGTGCCATCGAGATTGCGGCGGCCATCCCCGAAGACCGCGTCAACACCGTGCACGAGGGCATGGCGGTGCAGGTGTCGCTGTGGTCGGGCGGCGACAAGACCTATGCCGGCACGGTGCGCGAGCTGTCGTCCGCTGCCGATCCGCTCACCCGCACCTACGCCTTGCGCGTATCGGTACCGCAGCCGCCGCCGGAAATGAAACTTCGGATGACCGCCTCGGTCGCCATCCCGCGCACCGGCCTGCCGGACATGGTCCACATCCCCTCGCCGTCGATGGTCACCCAGAACGGCAAGGCGGGCGTGTGGCTGGTGGAGCCGAAAGCCTCGCTGGTGCAGTTCCGGGAAGTGCAGTTTGCGGGCGTGGAAGGCAATGCCATTCTCGTCGCCAGTGGCCTGCAGCCCGGCGATGTGGTGGTGACGGCGGGTGCGGCCTATTTGCGAGAAGGGCAAAAAGTGAAGCTGCTCGGCGCGCCGCTGGCGGCACCGGCGCAAGCTTCCGCCAAGGCGGGCTGAGGCGCCCATGCAAACGCCAGACCACAGCCAGGGTTTCAACCTCTCCCGCTGGGCCATCGAGCACGGCAATTTCACTCGCTTCATGATCGTGCTGCTGATGCTCGCGGGTGTGCTCAGCTATCTGAAACTTGGTCAGAAGGAAGACCCCGATTTCACCTTCCGCGTCATGGTTGTCCGCGTCTACTGGCCGGGTGCAACGGCGGCGGAGATGGCGACGCAAGTCATCGACCCCATCGAGGCCAAGCTGCAGGAAACCCCCTGGCTGGACAAGCTGCAGAGCTACGCCAAACCGGGCGAGGCAGCCGTGTTGGTGTTCGTGCGCGAAGACACGCCCGCCAAGGAAGTGCGCAACGTCTGGTACCAGGTGCGCAAGAAGGTCGGCGACATTCGCAGCGCACTGCCCAGCAACCTCGTCGGCCCGTTCTTCAACGACGAGTTCGGCGACACCTACATCGCCATGTATTCGTTCACAGCCGATGGCTTCAGCTACGGCGAGTTGCGCGATTACGTCGACCAGGCGCGCGGCGGCTATCTGCACGTGCCGGGCGTGGAAAAAGTCGAGATCCTCGGGGCGCAGGACGAGAAGATTTTCATCGAGTTCAGCTATCGAAAGTTTGCCCAGCTCGGCATCAGCTTCCAGCAGTTGCAGGCCGCGCTTGCGGGCTACAACACCATGACGCCCGCCGGTGTGCTCAACACCGAGGATCAGGCCATTTTCGTGCGCGTGGCGGGTCACTACGACACCGTCAGGGAGATCGAAGACACCCGCATCCGCGCCGGCGAGCAGAGCATCCGCATCGGCGATTTCGCCACCGTCACACGCGGTTACGACGACCCGCCGCGCAGCAAGATCCGGCACCAAGGCAAAGAGGCCATCGTCATCGGCGTGGTGATGCGCAACGAGGCCAACGTGCTGCACGTCGGCAAGGGTCTGCAAATTGCCACGGCACAGCTCAAGAGCGCCTTCCCGGTCGGCATCGAGATCAAGCAGTTCACCGACCAGCCCAAGGTGGTGGACGAGGCCGTCGGCGGTTTCGTCAAGGCGCTGGTGGAGGCCGTCGTCATCGTCATGGCGGTGAGTTTTCTCTCGCTGGGGCTGCGCACCGGCTTCGTCGTCGCACTCACCATTCCGCTGGTGCTGGCAGTCACTTTTCTCATCATGGATGCGCTCGGCATCCAGCTGCAGAAGATCTCGCTCGGCGCCCTGGTGCTGGCACTCGGGCTGCTGGTCGACGATGCGATGATTTCGGTGGAGATGATGGCGCGCAAGCTGGAAGAAGGTTACGACAAGCTCAAGTCGGCGAGCTTTGCCTACACCTCGACGGCCTTCCCCATGCTGACCGGCACCATCATCACTGCGGTGGGCTTTCTGCCGGTGGGTATCGCCAAGTCCTCGTCGGGCGAGTACGTCACCACCATGTTCCAGGTGATCGGCATCGCGCTCATGGTGAGCTGGCTCGCTTCGGTCTACGTCACGCCCTACATCGGCTACTGGCTGCTCAAGGAGCACAAGGTGCCGGAAGGCCAGCAACACGAGCTGTACGACACGCCCAACTACCGTCGTCTGCGCGCGCTCATCCACTGGTGCGTGAAGGCGCGCTGGGCGGTGATCGTGTTCACCGTGGTGCTGTTCGTGGCGGGCGTGATGAGCTTCAAGTTCATTCCCAAACAGTTCTTTCCGGATTCGACCCGCCTCGAATTGCTGGTCGACCTCTGGCTGCCCGAAGGCAGCAGCTATGCGGCGAGCGAGAACATCGTCAAGCGCATGGAGGCGAAGCTCGCCAAGGACGAGAGCGTGGTCGATTACGTCGCCTATGTCGGCGTGGGCAGCCCGCGGTTCTTCCTGCCGCTCGACCAGCAGTTGAACCACACCAACTTTTCGCAGTTCATGGTGGTGTCGAAGAACCTCGAAGACCGCGAGCTGCTGAAGGACCGCATCGGCGGCTGGCTGAAAGAGGACTTCCCAGAGGTGCGCAGCAAGATCGACCGCCTGCCCAACGGCCCGCCCACCGGCTGGCCGGTGCAGTTCCGCATACAGGGGCCAGACGCAATGGTGGTGCGCCAGCTCACCGAGGAGGTGAAGGCGGTGGTGCGCGCCAACCCCGATACCCACAACGTGCACGACAACTGGCATGAGCCGATCGCGACAATGAACGTCGACCCCGACCAGGAGAAGCTGCGCCTGCTCGGCATCACCAGCAACGATGTGCGCGGTGCCTCAAACACCATCCTGAGCGGCACGCCGATCGGCAACTACCGCGAGCGCACGCGCGACATCCAGATCCTCGCCCGCCAGCCTGTCCAAGAGCGCGACAAGCTGGGCAGCCTGCAGGACGCCTACATGCCGACCCAGCACGGCGTCTCGGTGCCGTTCTCGCAGTTCGGCAAGGCCACACCCCATTTCGAGCCTGGCGTGCTGTGGCGGCGCGACCGGCAATGGGCCATCACCATCCAGGGCGAGGTGACGCCGGGCGTGCAATCGCCGGACGTGGCGATGGCGATCGACGCCCAGCTGGGCGAGATCAAATCGCGCCTGCCGACGGGCTACAGCATCGGCATCGCAGGGCCTTTGGAGGCGAGCAAGATCGCCAACGATTCCATCAACGCCGAAATGCCGAAGATGCTGGTCATCATCCTGTTGCTGCTGATGATCCAGTTGCAGCACTTCGGCCGGACGATGCTGGTGTTCCTGACCGCGCCGCTGGGCGTGATCGGTGCGGCGTTTGCACTGCTGATCACGCAGACGCCGTTCGGCTTCGTGGCGTTGCTGGGCGTGATCGCGCTGGCCGGCATCATCATGCGCAACTCGGTGATCCTGGTCGACCAGATCGAGCAGGACATCAAGGACGGCCACGACCCGTGGACGGCGATCGTCGAATCCGCCGTGCGCCGAGCAAGGCCCATTATGCTGACTGCGGCAGCGGCGATCCTGGCGCTGATCCCGCTCACCCGCAGCGTGTTCTACGGGCCGTCGGCCATCTCCTTGATGGGCGGCCTGTTCGTTGCGACCCTGCTGACCATGACCTTTTTGCCGGCGCTGTATGCGGCGTGGTTCAAGGTGCGTCCGGCCACTGTATTGACGCGACTGGAGCAGAGAAGCGGGATTTAGCAGTTGATCTAGGGAGCGTTGACATATGAATGGTCGCAGCGGCCGAAGGCTGTCGAAAAAAGCCGCAGGCTTTAAGCCTTCGGCTTTTTTGTGCTGATCAACCGGCTTGCAGGGGCTGGGCGAGAATCCACAGGCCGGCCACGGTGAACAGCATCATCAGCAATAGCATCGGCAGCTGGCTGATGAGTGCTGCGCGTCGCGTGCCGAACAGCCGCAGGGCTTCGATGTGTGCGAGCGCGACGCTGACCACATGGCCGAGCAGGATGAGCCCGACCTGGCTGTGCCAGACCCAGGCCATGTCGGGCAGCAAGGGGCGGCCCAGGCGGGCGGTGCCGAACAGGTTCCAGCCGCGCCCGAGCGGGTCGGAAAGCAGTGCCAGCGCGGCCGGCCCCTGCGTCATCAGCAGCGTGAAGTAGTGGGTGAAGTGGTAGACGAACGCGATCGGCAGCAGGCTGAAGGCGAAGTGCAGCGCCAGTGTGCGCAGGGCCAGCGGGCTGCGCAGCAAGCGCTTGGCAAGTAGCAGGCTGGCGAGATAGGCCGCGAGATAAAACAACGGCGAGAGCAGCAGGCTGGTGGATTCGAATAGCCGGTGGATGCTGCGCAGTCTCAGGTAGGCCTCGGTCGGATGCTGCCCGGCCAGCGCCCGCAGGCCCGCGAACGGCTCGCTCCAGAACAGCTGGAACCAGGGCGCTGTGGCGTGCAGTCCGTCGAAGGCGGTGGACGACAGCATGAACAGCACGAAGATCAGCAGGCTGGGATGCCCGGCGCGGGCGTCCAGCAAGCCGGCAAAGGGCAGGCGCCAGCGCAGCGTGCCGTGCTCGTAATGCAGTGGTGCCATCAGTGCCAGCAGCCGCAGGAAGACGGCAAAGAACTCGCCGTGGCGAAACCAGCAGCGCGCGCCGAACAACCAGGCACCCGCGAGATTGAGCGCGGTGTAGCCCAACAGCCAGAGCGACAACGAATGCGGATTGCTGCGCCCGAACAGTTCGATCCAGATGAAGCCGGCATACAGCGCCAGCGCCGGCCAGTACGCGAGCCAGGACGGATAGCGCATACGACCCTGGCTGAAACCGGCGAAGACGCGATCCAGCATTGCAACCAGCGTGGCCCAGGGATTGATGTGCGCATACAGATCACCCACCAACACCGTGCAGTAAGCGAAGCCGAGCACGAACACGATCCAGAACCAGGTCATGTTGAAGTTGCGATAGGCATCGCCGCTGCCTGCCAGACCGGCGACGATGCACAGCAGCAACATCAGCAGGCTCAGGCCTCGCAAGGCGGGCAGCAGCGCACGCAAGCCACGCGTCCAGCGCTCGGGCAATGCGCTGCCAGCGGAAGGTCGCAGCGAGTGTTCCGCCGTGAAAAACCAGCCAATCAGCAGGAATGACAGCAGCAGCGCCGCCATCGCCGCCCAGGCATACAGCCAGAGCGGCACCGGCAGGTTGTAGCTGCGGCCGAAGGAGTGCGCCTGTGCGAGACCCGGCAGCGCCAGCGCGAAGACGCCGCAGCACCGCCGCAACACCTGGTTCGCCTCGCCTACTTCCACACGTCGTTGGTGACGCGCACCACGAAGAAGCCGTTGTAGCCGTCGGAGTACCAGATCTCCTTGCGCTCGGGCACGAAGGACGGGCTCGACATCGCCCAGTTGCTCGCCTCGAAGAACGCGGCATTGAGACGCGGGCGCACCGGCGCATTGAAGTAGGCCACTTCGCGCGGATGTGCCGGGTCGCGGATGTCGAAGATGCGCAGGCCGGAGATGATCATGCTGCACGCGACGATGGTGGGATCGACCCGCGTCGGCACGTTGCAGTAGTGGCCGGCATAGCCCTGCACCGGGTTCTGCGCACCGGGATCGCCGGCGATGGCGGCGCGGTTTTCCGGCTGGTGCACTTCGAGCCTGAGGTCGGAGATCACCTTGGGATTTTTCTCGTCGCTGATGTCGATGATGCGACCCGCGCCGACCTTCGAACCGTGAATGGCGATATTGCCGCTGTCGTCGTGCGAGTACTCGTCGATTTCCACCACGTAGGGCTTGCCCTTGATGGTGATGGGGATGGCGTTCTGCGGGATCGAGATCGAATCCCAGGCCACCATGCCGATCACCGGCATCTGCGGATTGGCCTTGCGCGCCTGCACCTGCGAGGTATCGACGATCACCATGCCGGTGTAATCACCGCCGCCACCCGCGACGTAGGCGCGGTTGCCGTCATTGCTGATCGACAGTCCGTGCGACTGGATCGGTGTGACCACCATCGGCACCGGCAGCGAGAGGTTGCTGATGTCCACGGCCGTCAGCGTCGGGGTGCCGGGCGAGGCGGAATAAAACGTCATGCCGTCCGGCGACATGCCGCTTTCGTGGCCGAAGGTGCCGATGGGCAGGGAGGCCTTGAGCACCGGGCTGCGGCAATCCGCCGAGATGTCATAGAGATCGACCACGCCGGGCCCGAACGCCGGGTTGCCGAGCACAGCTGCCAGCACACCGCGCTCTTTGCTCACCACCAGCGACTCATGCGGCGAGAGCATGGCCGGGGTGACGAGGCGGGTGGTGAGCACCGGCTGGGTCGGGTTGCTCATGTCCATCACGTTCACGCCCGCTTCCACGCCGGTGAGATTGGTGGGGAACAGCAGGGTGGTGTCGTAGTAGGCGCAGTCGTGACCGGCCTTGTCGGTGTAGCGCTCCACCTTGAAGCCGCCGACGGTGCCGATCTGGTTGGGGGTGAGGTAGGAACCCACCATCTCGGTGTTGCAGGTGTAGCCCTCGGCAGCGCGGCCACTTTCGACCTCGGCGCGGCTGGTGCGGCCCTGCATGCCGGTCTCGGGCCGCGAGCCGGGGCCGCAGACGGCCTTGGGTGTGGAGGCCGGCGCCGGGGTGGATGGCGTTGCGACGGCGGTCTGCGTGCTGTTGCCACAACCGTTCAGCAACAGGGCCGAAAACCACAGTGATCCAGCCCCAGCCAGGGCCAGTGCGGGTTTGATGCGCATGTCGCTCTCCTCGGAATCGCTATTTTTATGATCTGCGACGCCAGTATTCCGCATTTGAGCCGGCCGATGCCAATGCGTTTTGCCCCAGATGAGGCCATTTTGAGCACGATGGGTGTGGATTATCCCCAAGCGCTTGTCTGGCCTAGGGGCTGTGCAGTCGATAAACTCCCACCCCCGAAATCCAAAGACATCTGCTGAGGCCCCCCTTGAACGAAAAAGTCCTTCACGAAATTGCGCTTGCGATGGTTGCCAAAGGCAAGGGCCTGCTGGCCGCCGATGAGTCCACCGGCACCATCAAAAAGCGCTTCGACAAGATCAGCGTGGAGAACACGGAGTCCAATCGCCAGGCCTATCGCGACATGCTGTTCACCACGCCTGGCTTCGAGCAGCACACCTCGGGCGTGATCCTGTTTGAAGAGACGCTGTTCCAGAAATCACTCGCCGGCCCGACGTTTGCCGAACTGCTGACCTCGAAAGGCGTCATCCCCGGCATCAAGGTCGAC
>JAUSQI010000077.1 GCA_030652575.1 Stagnimonas sp.
ATCGACATGACCACCGACCACACGCTGGAAGAAGTCGGCAAGCAGTTTGATGTCACCCGCGAGCGCATCCGCCAGATCGAAGCCAAGGCCTTGCGCAAGCTGCGTCACCCGAGCCGCGCCAACTATCTGCGTTCGTTCCTCGACGAATAAGCGATAGCCGCACAAGAAAAAGCCCCGCACTGCGGGGCTTTTTTGTTGCGTGAAACTTACAGGCCGAAGTTGAAGCGGCCGCCGATCACATAGCGGTCGAAGTCATCGCCGAACTCATAGCTGCCCACGGCAGCAAAGGCGGGGGTGAAGCTGAACACGGCACCGACGAGGCCGGTCGATTCGCTCTCGTCGAACACTTTCTCGTAGCGGTAGCCGCCGTTGATTTCCAGCGCCGGCAGCACCTTGGCGCGTGCGATGGTCTGCAGGAAGTAGCCGGTATCGTCGTTGTCGTCAGGCGTCAGGCCCGCGCCGGAGCCTTTGTAGTCGAACTTGGCGAAGGCAGCACCACCGCCGGCGGTGATGTCGAAATTGTTGTTGATCGGGAAGATCAGGCCCAAGCCCACGCGGGCAGTGTCGATGTCGATGCGGGTGCCGCCGACAGTGTCGGATTCGAGCTGGCGATAGTCGCCGAACAGATAAAGATTCTTGGCGACCTTGCCGGATGCGCCGACGGTGAAGCCGTCGAAATCGAAGTCGTCAGAGTTGCCGTCTTCTTGAGTGGCCTTGAGGTAGCCACCTTCGATGAAGTTGTAGGAAATGTTCGAAGCGGTTTGGGCGAATGCCGAAAGGGGTGCGACGAGTGCGGCGACTGCCAGCATCTTTTTTGCAGTTTTCATTTTTTTGAATCTCCGGAAGGTTGAGTTGAAACCACTAACGGCTGGCCCAAAGTGCTGCGAACAACGACCGTCTGATACCGTGGTGCGACACATTCAAGACTTCAGTCGTGAGCGGGAGATTAACGATGCTTCGAGCGTTTTCAGGTGCTGTGTTGGCTCTCGTTTTTTCGAATGCCCGGGCCGGGCCTTCGCAGGTCTATTTTTCGGTGGGGGGCTGGGCATACGACATCGACGGCACCTATACCAACACGAGCGAGCTGGACCTTGAAGACGATCTGGCGCTCAAGTCGACGGCGCGCCAGAACTATGTGCTGGGTTACTCCCCGGCACGTCTGGGGTGGATACCCGCTTTGGAGTTCGACTACATGCGTATCGCGGCCACCGGGCAGCAGCGCTTTGCGTTGTTGCCAGGGACGGGTCTGGATCCGATCACGGGACCGCTGCTCCCCGACACCGTGGTGGACGACCGCACCAGTGTCAACGACTTCGAGCTGACCGCGCGCTGGCCTTGGCAGCTCGGGTCGTTCCGCCTCTTGGGCGGGTTCACGGTGACGACCCTGCACGGGCAGGTCACCGCTGCTGACGAAACCAACGGGCAACAGGAAACCCAGAAGATCAACGAAACGTTTCCGCTGCTCAGCCTCGGTGTGCAGTGGCAGCCGGCGCCCTCGCTGCGGGTTTCTCTGAGTGGTGACTACATCGAGTACGGCGGCAACCGTGCGGACGAGCTCGAAGCCAGCGTGCTGTGGAAGTTTCTCGGCCCCGTCGGACTGGAAGCGGGCTACCGGCAGCGGCGCTACAAGATCAACGACACCGTCAACAAGCTGGATGCGCGGGTTGCCGGTGCCAGGATCGGCGTAGTGATGGAAATACCGCTTTGAACAGCGGCGCGTAAAGCATCGCCCATAAAAAATCCCGGCAGCGCATCGGCGCAGGCCGGGATTCGATGTTGCAGCCTGGATCAGGGCTTGAGATCACCGTGCACGCTGGGCGTGTAGAGCGGGCCCTTCTGCGCGGCGTACCACAGCGCCAGCTGCTTGATCTCGGCATCGGTCAGGTTGGCGGCCTGCGCGCCCATGATGGCGTTCTTGCGGGCACCGCTGCGATAGTCCTTGAGCGAATGCTCCAGGTAGTTCGCGTACTGGCCGGCCAAGGTCGGATACATGCCGATGGCGCTGACCCCAGCCTCGCCGTGGCAGGCCGCACAGGTGGTGGTTTTGTCGGGCTTGGCGACTTCAGGCGCGGCCTGTGCCGTGGCGGCCGTCAGGGCAAGGGCTGCGAAGAGAATGCGGGTCATGGCGTGCGCGCTCATTTGTGGGCTGGCGCTTTGGCCAGATAGGCGGCGATGTCGTCGACATCCTGGTCGGAGAGCGCGGTGGCCTGGGCGTGCATGGTGGGATGCGGACGCTTGCCTTCGCGGTATTCCTTCAAGGCCGCAACGATGTATTCCGGGTGCTGACCACCCAGACGCGGCACGCGGTAGGTCGGGTAAGCATTGTTGTAGTTGGGAATGCCGTGGCAGCCCATGCAGGTGTTGGCCTTGATGCGGCCCGCTTCGACATCGCCGGCAGCGTGGGCGCTGGCGGCAAAGGCAAGAGCAAGGGCGGCGAGGACAGCGCGACGCGCGGTCAACATCGTTGAATCTCCGTGAAAACCTAATGGCTCTGATCGGCTGAAGCCCAATAGCCCGCCGCAAGCAGCATATGGTCGTGGAAAACGGCCCATTCCGTCAATGAACTGCGGCACCACCACGCCAGCAATGGCAATGATGCGGCGATATAGTGCCGCCATCTCCAATGCGCCGATCAAATCCCATGCACATCCTTGTCACGGCCTGTTTCTGAACCATGGTCGGCCGAAAAAAAACAGGGGTTGGTGAAACCGTCGCGGCGGTGGATCTCGGCTCCAACAGCTTTCACATGCTGGTGGCGCGCGAGGATGGCGGCCAGCTGCAGATCGTCGACCGCCTACGCGATGCCGTGCGCCTGGCCGGTGGCCTCGACAGCGAGCGCCACCTGAGCGCCGAAGCACAGGGACGGGCCCTGGCCGCCCTCACCCGTTTTGGCCAGCGCCTGCGCGGGCTCAAGAGTGTTCGCGTGCGGGTGGTGGGCACCAGCACACTCAGGCGCATGAAGGAGGGCGATCGCTTCATCGAGGCGGCCGAGCGCGCGCTCGGCCATGAGATCGAGATCATCTCCGGCGTCGAAGAGGCCCGGCTGGTGTATTCCGGCGTTACCCACGGCATGGGCCGCGCCAATCCGCGGCGACTGGTGGTGGACATCGGCGGCGGCTCGACCGAACTCATCATCGGCAGCCGCGACGAGCCGAAGCTGATGGAGTCGGTCGCACTCGGCTGTGTCGTGCACACCCAGCGGTTCTTCGCCGATGGCGAGATTACCCGTGCGAGGTTTCGCCAAGCCAGATTGGCCGCGCGGGTCGAGTTGGAGTTTCTCGAACGCCGTTACCGCGAGGCCGGCTGGGATGTCGCCATCGGTGCCTCCGGCACCATCCGCGGTGCCTGGCGGGTGATGATGGGGCAGGGCTGGACCGACGAGCTGCTCACGCGCGAAGCACTGGAAAAAACCGTATCGCTACTGGTGCAGACCGGGCGCATCGAGCGCATCGATTATCCCGGCCTGCGCGAAGATCGCCGCCCGGTGTTCGTGGGCGGCCTGGCGGTGCTGGCGGGCGTGTTCGACGCGCTCGAAATCAGCACCATGCAGACCAGCGAATACGCTCTGCGCGAAGGTCTGGTGTACGACCTGCTGGGTCGCCTGGGCAACCGTGATGTGCGTGCCGCCGCCGTGGCCGCCACGGCCAAGCGCTACGGGGCCGATGCGGCGCACGCCGGTGCGGTGGAGCGCACCAGCCTGAAGGCGCTGACGCAGGTGGCGGCGGCCTGGCAGCTGCCGCGCACCCTCAGTGCCACGCTGCTCGGCTGGGCCGCCACGCTGCACGAGATCGGTCTCGTCATCGCCCACGACAACCACCACAAGCACGGGGAGTACATCCTCGCCAATGGTGATCTGCGCGGCTTCTCGCTCACCGACCAGCGCCTGCTGGCGGCCTTGGTGCGGCTGCATCGCGGCAAGTTCTCGGACAGTGCCTGGAAGGCACTGCCCAGCGAATGGCAGGAGCCGATCCAGCGCCTTGCCGTGCTGTTGCGCCTTGCCGTGCTGCTGCACCGCTCACGCGCACCCGGTATCCGCCTGCCGTTCACGCTGACGGCGGCGCGACGCGGGCTCGATCTGCACTTCCCCGAGGGCTGGCTCGGCAAGCATCCGCTGACCGAGGCCGACCTCGCGCAGGAGGCCGACTATCTGGCGGCTTCAGGCTGGCGGTTGCGCTACGCCTGAGCCTACTTTTTCTTGCGTTGGCTCGACTTGGCAACGCGCGGTAGCAGGGCCGGTTTCGATTTGGGTTTTTCCAATTCGTCGATGCCGGTCAGCTGTTCCAGCAGCTTGATCTGCACCGGCTTGCCGCCGCCGGCGATGCGCGCATAGCTGCCGTCGTCTTTCAGCGACCAGCTCTGCGCGGTGTCGTCGAGATAAGCCATCAGCTGCTCGGTCACCTGCGTGCGGATTTTCTTGTCCAGCAGCGGGAAGGCGATCTCGACCCGCTTGAACAGGTTGCGCTCCATCCAGTCGGCGCTGGAGAGATACACCTCGGGCTCGCCGCCCGCGCTGTTCTCGAAATAGAACACGCGGTGATGCTCCAGAAAGCGGCCGATCACCGAATGCACGCGGATGTTCTCCGACAGTCCCTTCACGCCCGGTCGCACGCTGCACATGCCGCGCACGATCAGATCAATCTTCACGCCCGCAGCAGAGGCGGCGTAGAGCTTGCCGATCATCTCCGGTTCGACCAAGCCATTCATCTTGGCGACGATGCTTGAGGGCTTGCCCTTGCCTGCGGCTTCCATCTCGCGCGCGATCTTGGCGTGCATGCCGCTCACCATCGAGAACGGCGACTGCATCAGCCGCAGCAGCTTGGTCACCTTGCCGAGGCTGGTGAGCTGTAAAAACACCGTGTGCACATCGCGGCAGATCTCGGCATCGGCCGTCATCAGCCCGTAGTCCGTGTAGATGCGGCTGGTGCGCGGATGGTAGTTGCCGGTGCCCAGGTGCACGTAGTTCTTGAGCTTGCCGGCGTTCACGCCGTCGGTCTCGCGGCGCACGATCAGCATCATCTTGGCGTGGGTCTTGTAGCCGACCACGCCGTAGACCACGTGCGCGCCGACCTCCTGCAAACGTTCGGCCAGGTCGATGTTGTCGGCCTCGTCGAAGCGCGCGCGCAGCTCGACGATCACGGTCACTTCCTTGCCGTTGCGGGCGGCCTCCACCAGCGCGTCGACGATGGGCGATTTCGCGCCCGTGCGATACAGCGTCTGCTTGATGGCCAGCACCGCCGGGTCTTTTGCCGACTGCCGCAGCAGCTCGATGACGGGCGTGAACGAATCGTAGGGATGGTGCAGCAGGCGATCCTGCTCGCGGATGGCCGCGAACAGATCGCCCTGGCTCCAGGTCGGCAGCTTGGGCGTGAACGGCGTGTATTTGAGGTCGGGCCGTTCGATCATTTCCGGCACTGGCATCAGCCGCATGAGGTTGACCGGGCCGTTGCAGCGATAGATGTCCGCCTCGCTCAGTTGCAGCACGTCCATCAGGAACTGCTGCATCTCTACAGGGCAGTTGTGTGCGATTTCCAGCCGCACGGTGTCGCCCCACTGGCGCTGTTCCAGTGAATCTTCCAGCTCTTCCAGCAGGTCCTCGGCCTCCTGCTCGTCCACCAGCAGATCGGAGTTGCGGGTGACGCGGAACTGGTAGCAACCGCTGGCCGCCATGCCGGGGAACAGCTCGTCCACATAGGCGTGGATGACGCTGGAGAGGAACACGAAATCGTCGGCGCCATCGCTGACTTTCTTGGGGATGCGGATCAGCCGCGGCAGCGCGCGCGGCGCCTGCACCACCGCCAGACGGGCCTCGCGGCCGAAGGCATCCTTGCCCGAAAGAGAAACGATGAAATTGAGCGATTTGTTGAGCAGGCGCGGGAAGGGATGCGCAGGGTCGAGCCCGATCGGCGAGAGCACTGGCAGTAGCTCGGTCAGGAAGAAATGCCTGAGCCAGGCATCGACCTGTGGCGTCCAGGCGGTGCGGCGCAGAAAGCGGATGCCGGCCTTTTCCAGGCCCGGCATCACCACGTCGTTGAAGGCGTTGTATTGCTCCTCCACCAGCGCATGCGCTTCCTTGTTGATGGCGGCAAACAGCTGCGTCGGCGTCAGGCCATCCGGCGTGCGCACCAGGCTGCCGGCTTTCATCATCTGCTTGATGCCGGCGACACGAATCTCGAAGAACTCGTCGAGGTTGGACGAGGCAATGCACAGAAAGCGCAGGCGTTCGAGCAGCGGCACCGACTCGTCCAGCGACTGTGCCAGCACGCGGCGGTTGAATTGCAGCAGCGAGATTTCGCGGTTGAGAAACTCGGTGGCGGGCTTGATGCTCATGGCTTGGCAGGTGCGGGTCTGGTGAAGCGTGCAGTAAATGGCGGTTTCGCGTCAGTACGATGACGCTCTGCCGGTTTGGCGACTCGCCATGCTACCCACGCAGGGTTTTTTCCAGCCGCAGGCCATCGGCCCCGTCTTCGTAATAGCCCTTGAGCGCGGCCACATCGCGATAGCGCCGCTTGTCGTAGAGCCTGCGCGCGGCGGTGTTGTCGGCACGCACTTCCAGTCGCAGACGGTGGCGTCCCTCGGCTCTTGCGGCGCGCTCGGCGGTGGCGATGAGCCGGTCGCCCAGCCCCTGGCCGCGCGCTTCGGGCGAGACCACCACCGAATACACCCGGCCGAAGCTGGCACCTCGGCGCAGCAACAGAATCACATCGCCCACCACGGCCTGATCCGCAACGGCGACCCACGCGCGCGCGCTGGGCACGCGCAGGAAGCGGCGCAAGGCCGCGCGAGTCAGGCGGTCGCTGGGGAACAAGGCTTCAAGTGCCAGGATGCCGTCGATATCGTCGGCAGTAGCCGCACGAATACGTATCGTCATGGCCGTTGGCGGGTCTGGGCGTCCAGCCGCTTGACGAAGTACTGCATGATCTTCTGATACAGCGTGTGCTTGAGATAGAGATCTTCCACGCCCACATCGATGTTGGGGTTGTCGTTGACCTCGATCACTTTCACGATCTTGCCGAACTGCTTCAGATCGACGCCGTAGAGCCCGGTGCCGATCGCGCGCGCAGCGTCGACGGCCACCTTGACGACCTGCGGCGGCACGTCCTCGATTGCCAGTGTTTCGTGGATGCCCTCGCTTTTCTTGCCGGCTGCATCGCGCTTGACCACCTGCCAGTGATCGGTGGCCATGTAATAGCGGCAGGCATAGAGCGGCTGGCCATCGAGCACACCCACGCGCCAGTCGTATTCGGTGGGCTCGAAGCTCTGCGCGACGATGAGGTCGCTGCGTTCGAGTAGCTCGCGGCATTCGCGTTTCAGCTCGGCCTCGGAGGCCACCTTGATGACGCCTTTCGAGAACTGCGAATCCGGCTGCTTGAGCACGCAGGGGAAGCCCAGCTCGCGCGCAATGTGGCTGACGTTGCCGCGGTGGATCAGCATCGTCTTCGGCTGCGGTATGCGATGGCGCTCCATCAGCTGCGCCAGATACACCTTGTTTGCGCAGCGCAGGATCGATTCCGGGTCATCCACCACCACCAGCCCCTCGCGATCGGCACGGCGCGCGAAGCGATAGGTGTGATGGTTGACCGCCGTGGTCTCGCGGATGAAAAGCGCGTCGTATTCCGCCACATGGCCGTAGTCGGACTTGTCGAGAAAATCGACCGAGAAGCCCATGTCTTCGGCGGCCTTCTCGAAGGCCTTCAGCGCCTTGGCATTGCTGGGCGCTTCCTTCTCTTCGTCGTTGACCAGAATGGCGAGGTCGTAGCGGGTCGAGTCGCGGCGCTTGGTGGGCGCGCGGCGACGGGCGAAATACTCGCGTGCGGCTTCGTACATGAACTCGTGGTGCGAGGCCGGCACTTCGCCCAAGGCGACGGCCGAGAGCGCATCCACCTTCCAGGCATCGCCACGCCATTCGAACTTCGCCTGCAGCAAGGGCGCAGGGAAGAAGTTGAACAAGGCGCGCGCCAGCCGCTCGTGGCGCTTGGTCGCGCTCTGGCCGAAGTAGACGTTGAGCACGTACTCGTTGCTGCCGATGCGGGCCAGCGATTTCTCGATCAGCTCGTCCAGCTCGTCGTTGAGCACGCTGGGGGATTCGGCCAGCTTCAGGTCCTGCACCGTTGCGATGTCGGGCAGCGGTTTGTGGCCGCGCGCATGCGCCAGCAGCGAGACGTAATAGCCGGTGCTCTGGTAGCTGAAGCTGCGGCAGAGGTTGTAGACCTTCACGCCGCGCGCGCGCAGAAAGGGGTCCAGCGTCAGGTAATGCCAGGCGGTGACCACATCGACGCCGGGGATCGACAGCGGCCAGTCGCGCGCGTCATCGACGACGACGATGCCGGTCACGTCCAGAACACCGTACGGGGCGAACGGCAGATGCTGCGACAGGCGTCGCGAGCAGGGTAAGGCGGAGGTTCGTGCGGCACTTTGGGCGGTGTTTTTGTGTGCGGCGAGTGATCGGTGCGGATGCTACCGGCTAATGCGGGCGCTGCCCAGCCAATCGGGGGATGGACGCGCCGCCCGCGCTGCACGATCATCGCGGCAGGGATTATTCAAGCATCGGAAAGAGACCACCATGTCGCATCGCGCACTCTTGGCTACAGGCCTGTTGATGATGGGATCGTGGGCCAGCGCTGCCGATTTCGTGGCGGTGCGCGTCAACGCACCGGCCACGCTGCAGCATGCCGGCGGCACGACAGCCCTGGTGCCGAAACAGGCCATCGTCACCGGCGATGTGGTGTCTGCCGGCGCACGCGGCAAGATCGCGCTGCAGCTCGGCGGCAGCGGCCTGATGACGCTCGCCAGCCTGGGCGATGTGCAGGTGTTCGAGGCCAAGGCGGCCACTGGCGCGCAACCGGCCAGCGCCAAACTCAAACTGCTGGGCGGGGCGCTGCGGGTGGATAGCCGTGCGACCAACGGCAAGCCCGCACAGGACATACGCCTCAACATCGGCTCGCTGAAAACCCGCCTGCTCAATGCCGACGCCTGGGGTGCGAACACCGCCGAAGGCGACACCCTCTGCCTGATGGCCGGTGCCGCCAGCGTGCAGACCGGTGCCGCCGCCGACGAGCGCCTGGATGTGATCGGCAGTTGCCTGCGCCGCGAGCCGGATGGCCAGCTGAGCCGCTTCGCCGTCGATGCCGACCCGTTGATCGTCAGCGCCATTGCCGCCACCCGGTTCGAGGGCATGGGCGGGGTCGTCACCACGCTGATGGCCGAGGCCGCCGCCGAAGAAGCCGTGGTGACGCCCCCGGCCCCGGCGACTGCCGCCACACCGGCGCCGGCAGGCAGCGGCTGGACCATCGTCGTGCTGTCGCTTTCCAAGCCCGAGCCGGTGGCCGCGCGCGCGCAGGCACTGGCGGCGCAAGGCCTGCCCGCCACCACGCGCACCGCCACCATCAATGGCGCGACCATGCACCGCGTCGCCGTCGGCAGCTTCGCCACCCAGGCCGAGGCGCGCGCCTATGCCGCCGGCACGCTGGCCAAGAGCGGCATCAAGGGCTGGCCCGCACCGCTGTGAGCGCGGCGCGGCGGCGGCAGGCGCGTCCTGCGGCTTCCGTGCTGATCCCGACGCTGAACGAGGCCGAGGCGCTGCCTGGCTTGCTCAGTGACCTTGCCGCACAGCAAGGCTTGCGGTTTGAAGTGATCGTCGCCGATGGCGGTTCCAGCGACGCCACGGTGGCCATCGCGCAACGGCACGGCGCAACCGTCATCGCCGCGCCGCGTGGCCGAGCCGCGCAATTCAACGCGGCGATCGCCGCCGCCCGTGCGCCCTGGCTGATCTGCCTGCACGCCGATTCGCGGCTCACCGCACCCGATCAACTTGCGCAGGGCTTGGCGCGGCTGCGCGCCGAGCCGGGCATCGTCGCCGGGCATTGGGTGCTGCGCTTCGCACGCGCGCAGACAGGCCACGATCTGCTGTTCCGCCAGCTGCAAGCCAAGAGCGCGAGCAACCGTGCCGGTACGGTGAATGGCGATCAGGGTCTGGTCATCCATCGCGACACGCTGGCGGCGCTGGGTGGTTTCGATGCCTCGCTGCCGTTCTTCGAAGATCAGCGGCTTGCCGCCAAAGTGTTCGCGCAGGGTCGCTTTCTGCTGCTGCCCGGCGTGATTGAGACCGCAGCACGACGGTTCGAGGTGGAAGGCCATCGTCCGCGCCTGCTGCTGATGGCGCTGATCGTCGGTGCCGAAGCCGCCGGGCTGGAGGCCTGGCTGGCCAGCCTGCCCGCGCTGTATCGCGCGCAAAGCCAGGCCACGGCGCTGTCGATCACGCCGTTTCTGCGTGATCTCTCGACGCACTTGCGCCAGTTGCCGAAGGCGCGGCAACGGCAGGTTCGATGTGCCGTGGGCGCGCTGCTGACGGCCAATGCCTGGCAGCTGGCGTTGCTGATGGACACCCTCAGTCAGCGCAAAAGCCAGCAGTGGTTGCGCCGCTTCGACCGACGGCTGGCGGGGTTGGCGACCCGCGCCCCTTGGCCGATGCTGGCAGGCAGTTTGATGATGGCGGGAATCCATGCCGCTGCCCGCTTGTCCAAGCGCGCATGAAACTCCTGAAATGTGGTGCGCTGCTGTTGTTGCTCCTGCTCGTCGGTGTCTCCCGTGCCGCTGAACCGCCGCCGCCCGCACTGTTGAGCGCGCTGGATCGCGGCGTGAATCTGTCCATCTGGTTCACCTATCGCGGCCAGTCCGGCATCGACCCGGCGCGCTGGTATCCCACCGCGGCGGACTGGCGTCAGATCAAGGCGCTGGGTTTCAAGCATGTGCGGGTGCAGTTCGACCCGGTGTACTTCCGTGATCCAGTCAATCCCCGTGCGCTGCAAGCCAGCCGCATGGCCGAGTTGAAACGCGCCCTGGCGCCGGCCTGGGCGGCAGGTCTGGTGGTGGTGCTGGCCGCCGAGCCGCAAGGCCCGGAGAAATCCCGCCTGGTGCGCGACGCCGCCGGCATCGAAGAACTGGCCGGGTTCTGGCAGGCCTTCGCCAAGGCCTTGAAGAGCGTGCGCCCGAGCCAGCTGGTGTTCGAGGTGCTGAACGAGCCCACCGATACCGATGCCGCGCGCAACCGCCTGCTGATGCAGAGCCTGGCCGAAGCCGTGCGGGCGGTTGCACCCCGTCACAGCATCGTGGTCGAAGGCCACGGCTACTCCGGCGTGGACGAACTGCTGGCATTCGAGCCGCTGCCGCTCGACAACCTCATCTACAGCTTCCACTTCTACGAGCCGCACACCTTCACCCATCAAGGCGCGTTCTGGGGCTGGCCGATGTTCCTCAAGTTCAAGGACTTGCCGTATCCCTCCTCGCCTGAGGCATTGGCACCGCTGGTCGAAAAAGCCGATGACGAGACCAAGCCGCATCTCGTGGCCTACGGCGAGCAGCGCTGGAATCGCACGCGCATCGAGGCGCGGCTGGATCAGGTGCGCGATTGGACCAAGACCCACGGCGTGCCGGTATGGTGCGGCGAGTTCGGCGTCACCCGCCTGGGCCCGCCGCTGGAGGCGCGCCACCAGTGGCTGGCAGACACCCGTGCGGCGTTCGATGCGCGCGGCATCCGCTGGGCGCTGTTCGATTACGTGGGCCACTTCGGGCTGGTCACCGGCAATGCCGACAACCGCGAGCTCGACCTGCTCGATGCCGAGGCCTTGGGATTGTCGATCCCGGCAGCGGCCCGACCAAAGGCCGAGTAGGTCAGTCTTGCCGATGTGCGGTCACTTGGCTGACTTGTGCACTTTGTTACCATGTGTTCACTGAATGTTCAGTAGCGGCCCGAGCCGGATGTTGGCTCTGAAGTCGCCCCGCTTGTATTGCTGCCTACCGGAGTTGCGCCGCAATGGATTCGCCCGCATTACCTATCACCGCCAAGACCGCGGCCAAAGCGCCCATCAACTGGCCGGCCGCGATCATGTTCCCCGTCACCACCTTGCCGGTGCTCACCGTGCTGCCGTGGTACCTGGCCACGCACGATGTGAGCGCTGCGCCGTGGGTCTGGGCCTTCATCCTGCTGTGGCTCAACGGCCTCGGCATCACCGCTGGCTACCACCGCCTGTGGGCGCACCGCACCTACACCGCGCACCCGGCGCTGAAGTGGTTCCTGGCACTCTTTGGCGGCATGGCCGTGCAGAACTCCATCCTGGTGTGGGCCGCGATGCACCGCGTGCACCACAAGCATGTCGATCACGTCGACCACGATCCGTATTCCGCCAAGCGCGGCTTCTGGTACTCGCACATGGGCTGGATGCTGCGCGACTACCCGAGCGCGCAGCTCGACTACGCCAACGCCAAGGATCTGCTCGCAGACCCGGTGGTGGCGTTCCAGCACAAGCACTACAACTGGTTCGCCTTCGCGCCCAACATCCTGATCCCGGTCGGCTTGGGCCTGGCCTACGGCGATCTGTGGAGCTTCGTGCTGATTGCGGGCTTCCTGCGTCTGGTGGTGAACCATCACGTCACCTTCTTCATCAACAGCCTCGCGCATATGTGGGGCCGCCAGCCCTACACCACGACGAACACCGCGCGCGACAACGATTTTCTCGCGCTGCTGACCTATGGCGAGGGCTACCACAACTACCACCACCTGTTTCAGATGGACTATCGCAACGGCATCCGTTGGTGGCATTTCGACCCGACCAAGTGGCTGATCGCCAGCTGCTCATTCATCGGCCTCACCAAGGATCTGAAGCGCGTACCCAACTTCAAGATCCAGCGCGCCATGCTGCAAGCCCAGTTCGAGCGTGCGCGCGAGAAACTGGCGCTGGCCAGGGCCAATCCCTCACGCCTGACCGAGCTGCAACACCTGCTCGAAACCGAATGGCAGCAGTTCAGCCACACCGTCGCCGAGTGGTCGAAGCTGCAAGGTGAAAAGCTCGATGCCGCCAAGCTGCACATGGCCGAGCGAGTGCATGAGGCACAGCACCAGCTGCAAGAGCGCTGGGAGGCCAGCGAGATGCGCCAGAAGATGCTGACGCTGGAGAAGGCACTTGAAGAGGCGCTGGAGATGCAGCGTCAGCGCGTCGCCTTGTTGCGCATGCAGATGGCGACCGCCTGAAAGAAAAACGGACCCAACAAAAAAGCCCCGCATTGCGGGGCTTTTTTGTTGCAACAGATTAGCTGCGCTTGCGCTCGCTTTCCTTCAGGAACTTCTTGCGCAGGCGGATCGAGGTCGGCGTGAGTTCCACCGTCTCGTCGTCGTTGATGAACTCCAGCGCCTGCTCCAGCGAGAACTTCTTCGCCGGGGTGAGGATGATGTTTTCGTCCGAACCGGAAGCGCGCATGTTGGTGAGCTTCTTGCCCTTCAGTGCATTGACCACGAGGTCGTTGTCGCGGCTGTGGATGCCGACGATCTGGCCTTCGTAGACTTCGTCCGAAGGCACCACGCACATGTGGCCGCGCTCCTGCAGGTTGTAGAGCGAGTAGCTCAGCACCTTGCCCTGCTCGTTCGAGATCATCACGCCGTTGTAGCGCTGGCCCAGTTCCTTGTTCTCGCCGGCGGGGCCGAAGTGATCAAAGTTGTGGAACAGCAGGCCCGTGCCGCCGGTGTTGTTGACGAAGTCCGAGCGGAAGCCGATGAGGCCACGCGAGCTGATGGTGTATTCCAAGCGCACGCGACCCTTGCCGTCCGGCACCATGTTGTTCATCTTGCCGCCGCGTTCTGCCAAGCCGGTGATGACGGTGCCCTGATGGGTTTCTTCGACATCGGCCACCAAGGTTTCGTACGGTTCGTGCTCGACGCCGTCGATCAGCTTGGTGATCACCTGCGGGCGGCCGACGCCAATCTCGTAGCCTTCGCGGCGCATGTTTTCGAGCAGCACCGAGAGGTGCAAGAGGCCGCGGCCGGAGACCAGGAACTGGTCAGGGGCTTCGCCCGGTGCGACGCGCAGCGCCACGTTGGTCTTCAGTTCCTTCGTCAGACGGTCGCCGATCTGGCGCGAGGTCACGAACTTGCCTTCCTTGCCGGCGAAGGGCGATTTGTTCACCTCGAACACCATCGTCATGGTCGGCTCGTCGACCACCAGCGAAGTGAGGCCTTCCGGGAACTTGGCATCGCAGATGGTTTCTGAAATACCCAGCTCTTCGATGCCGGTGATGGCGATGATGTCGCCGGCCTGTGCCTCTTGCGCCTCGTGCTTGTCGAGACCCATGAATGCGAGAACCTGCAAGACGCGACCCATGCGTACTGCGCCGTCACGGCCGACCACGCTGACCGGCATCATCGGCTTGACCTTGCCGCGGGTGATGCGGCCGGTGCCGATCACACCGACGTAGCTGGAGTAGGCAAGCGAGATGACCTGCATCTGGAACGGGCCGTCGATGTCCACCTTGGGCACCGGCACCTTGTCGACGATGGTCTGGAACAGATAGTCCATGTTGCCTTCGCGGATGTCGGGGTTATCACCTGCATAGCCGCCGAGTGCGGAGGCGTAGACCACCGGGAAGTCGAGCTGGGTATCGGTTGCACCGAGACGATCGAACAGATCAAACACCGAGTCCATCACGACGTGGGCGCGCGCACCCGGACGGTCGATCTTGTTGATCACGACGATCGGGTTGAGGCCCATGTTGAAGGCCTTCTGCGTCACGAAGCGCGTCTGCGGCATCGGGCCGTCAGCGGCGTCCACCAGCAGGCAGACGCAATCGACCATCGAGAGCACACGCTCCACTTCGCCGCCGAAGTCGGCGTGTCCGGGGGTGTCGACGATGTTGATGCGGTATTCGGTGTCGGTGCGCTTGTCGAGCCACTTGATGGCGGTGTTCTTCGCCAGGATGGTGATGCCGCGCTCGCGCTCGAGATCGTTGCTGTCCATGATGCGTTCGCCCAGGGCTTCACGCGCGTCAAGGGTCTGGGACTGGCGCAGCATCTTGTCCACCAGGGTCGTTTTACCGTGGTCAACGTGGGCGATGATGGCGATGTTGCGGAGGTTTTGGATGCTCATGGCGGACTGGCTTTTGCTGCGGCGCAGCACGAGAAAGGTCGCGGATTCTACGCGGGTAGGCGTGACAAGGCGAGACAGGGCTCCTTAACGGCTTGACCGGACGGTGCCGACGGGTTGCACTGCCAGCCCGCAACGCCCACCGGATGCCCGCCATGCGCCGTCTCACTGTCGCCATTTTTGCTGTCGCACTGCTGCCCCTGAGTGTGGCCGCCTCCAAGTGGACGGATGCCCTCGGCGCCGTGCAGCAGGCCGCGACCCAGCAGGGCGCGGGCAGCACCAGTTTGTCAGCCTTGAGCAACACGGATATCGCCGCCGGCCTCAAGGCCGCGCTCGCGCAAGGCACCCGCACCGCCGTCGCCAACCTGGGCAGGAGCGATGGCTTCTGGGGCAATGCCGCCGCGCGCATCCCCCTGCCCAAACCCATCCGCAAGATCGAGGGCATGGTGCGTGGCGTCGGCATGGGTGGGCAGATCGATGCGTTCCACCTGAGCCTGAACCGCGCCGCCGAACAGGCCGTGCCGGTGGCGGCGGACGTGTTCGCGACCGCCGTGCAGAAGCTCACGCTGGACGACGTGCGCGGCATTTTGCAGGGGCCCAACGATGCCGCGACGCAGTACTTCAGGCGCACCACCACAGAGACCCTCACCGCCAGGTTCCGGCCGCTCGTCACAAAGGCCACGGCCAACGTGGGTGTGGCACAGCAGTACAAGCAGCTGGTCGCTTCCGCGGGACCTTTTGCGGCATCGCTGGGCGCCAGCAGCGACCTCGATGGCTACGTGACGCAGAAGGCGCTCGACAGCCTGTTCATGCAGGTGGCGGCCGAAGAAGCGCGAATCCGGCAGAACCCGGCCGCGCGCGGCTCCGAGATATTGCAGCGCGTGTTCGGCGCCGCGAATAAATAAAATCCGGGTCGCATTCATAGGCTAGGCCGCATTTACTGCTGTCGAACCGCAGTCGGCCGCCTACAGTGCGCATCCGGCCTTGAAGCCACAGGAGTGCGCGATGCAATGGGATGTGCTGATCCGTAACGGAATGCTGTTCGACGGCGATGGCGCGGCACCGCGCCTTGCGGATGTCGCCATCAAGGGCCGCGAGATCGCGGCAATCGGCTCGGGCCTCGATGCCGCGCAGGCCGCCGACGTAGTCGACGCGAAAGGCCAGTGGGTATTGCCGGGCCTGTTCGACGCGCACACGCATCTCGATCTCGAAGTCGAACTCGATCCGCGCCTGCCGGAAGTGGTGCGCCACGGCACGACGACGGTGGTGGTTTCCAACTGCTCGCTGGGGCTGGCCTTCGGCCGCCAAAACCGCAACGGCGAGGAGCCGATCGTCGATTGCTTTGCCCGCGTCGAGAACATGCCCAAGCATGTGCTCGAAAAAGCCGCCAGCAAGGTCGACTGGAGCGATCCCAAGGGTTATCTCGATCACCTCGCCACCCTGCCGCTCGGCCCGAATGTGGTGCCGATGATCCCGCACTCGATGCTGCGCGCCGAAGTAATGGGCCTGAAGCAGAGCGTGAGTCGCCATCCCACCGTCGAGGAAATGGCGCAGATGGAGAGCATTCTCGACACCTCGATGCAGCAGGGCTATGCCGGCTTCTCCACCGATGCGCTGCCGTTCCACTACCTCGCCAACGACCCGCACCGCCGCACCAAGATTCCCTCGCAGTGGGGCAGCTTCGCGGAGCTGAAACGCCTCACCAACGTGGTGCGCGCGCACGGCCGCGTCTGGCAGGCCACACCGCCCAAGGACAACCCGCTGCAGGTGCTGCGCAACTTCTCGCTCACCAGCTCGCGGCTCTGGGGCAAGACGCTCAAGGTCACGGCCGTGGCGGCGTTGGACATCGCCACCAACGCCAGTCTCGCCAAGCTCGCGATGTTCCTGACGCGGGTGCTCAATTCCAAATTCATGGGCGGGCACTTCCGCTTCCAGGCGCTCGCTGCACCCTTCCGCGTGTGGTGGGATGGCCCGATCAATCCGCTGTCGGAGGAAATCGCCGAACTGCGCGAGTTGAACGAGCCGGATCTCGACGACCGCGCTGCACGCCTCAAGCTGCTCAACGATTCTGCGTTCCAGGCACGCTTCCGCGCCATGTGGCTGATGGGCCGTGCCGGTTTCAACCTGCCCAATCTGCTGCGCCTGTTGAAGCGCGAGCAATACGCCTTCTCGCGCCGCGCCGAAGACATCACCGTCGATAGCGGCCCGGTGCCGCCGGTGTGGAAGGGCGAGACGCTCGCCGCCGTCCACGCCCGCGCGCTGCAATGGCAGGCGACCGGCAACGGCGCGCGCAACGCCGAAGAAGCCGACCACTTCGCCCGCGTGCCGAAAGGCGCGGATGAAGTCGACTTCATGCTGCACCTCTACCGCGAATACGACACCGCGCTGCGTACTTCAACGCTGACCGCCAATCGCGACCCGGCGCTCACCGAAAAGCTGTTGTTCGATCCGCAGGTGCTGCCCGGCTTCAACGACAGCGGTGCGCATCTCACCAACATGGCGTTCTACGACGGCAACCTGCGCGGCCTGCAAATGGCGCAGCGGCATGGTGTCGAGAAAGTCGCCTGGCATGTGCGTCGTCTCACCCGCGACCCGGCCGAGTTCTTCGGCGTGCACGGCGGCCGCATCGCCGTGGGCATGCCGGCGGATGTGATCGTCATCGACCCCACCGCGCTCGCGCGCCACGACAGCGAAGCCAACACGCATTACCTCTGGCGGCCCGAGCTGGCGCACAACCAGATGGTCAACCGCAGCGATGGCGTGGTCACAACGAGCTTCATCGCCGGCCGTGCCGTATGGCGCGACCAGCAATTTACCAAGCACTTGGGTCACGAGAAGCTGGGCCGCGTGTTGCTGGGTAATGGCGGCGAGACCACTGTCGCCGATATGCCGATGGCACAAGCCGCCTGATTGACGTGGGCGTAGGCATGTTGCCGATCATGGCGGCCTTTGATATATAGCATTGCCGTATATCAAAGGACTTCGCCATGAACAGCGCCACTGCAAAAATCTTCGAGACGGGCCGCAGCCAGGCGGTTCGTTTGCCCAAGGCATACCGCTTTGATTGCGATGAGGTTCTGGTTGAGCGCGATGGCAACCGCCTTATTCTCACGCCCAAGCCACGTCGTATCAGCGAGTTTTTTGACAGTCCACATTTCAAGCCGTTGAGTTCGGATTTTCCGGCCCGCATCGCTGATGCGCATGCAGAGCCTGTTGAGCCGCTGTGAGCCTTTATTTGCTGGACACCAGCATTTGCATCTCCGCACTGCGGGACCCGAAGTCAGCGCTCGCGAAACGGCTGGGCAAGATGGCGGTGGGCGAAGCGGTGATTTCGTCCATCGTGCTCGCCGAGTTGGAACTGGGCATCGGCCTGTCGAGCAAAAAAGCCGATAACCGTCGTGCCTTGCAGGCGTTCCTTCAATACTTCCCGGTGCTGGACTGGCCTGCGCAGGCAGCGACGCTCTACGGTGAAGTGCGCGCCGAATTGCAGCAGGCAGGCAACGAGATTGGCGCGATGGACTTGCTCATTGCCGTCCACGCGCTGTCACTCAAGGCAACCGTCATCACCGACAATGAAAAAGACTTTCGTCGTGTGCGAAAGCTGAAGGTGGAAAACTGGCTTAGGGCTGCGGCTTAATGCGCACCTTGGCTGCCGCACTGCGCGCTTTCGCGCGTGCCTGCTCAACGTCTTCACCCAGTGCCAGCGCCACACCCATGCGGCGGCGGCCGACGATCTCGGGCTTGCCGAACAGGCGGATCATCGTGTCTGGCTCGGCGAGTGCTTCCGCAACGCCGGTGTAGGTGGGCGCGACGCAATCGCCTTCGAGCAAGATCGCGCAGCTCGCCGCCGCCCCGCGCGCACGGATGTTGGGGATCGGCAGGCCCAGAATCGCGCGGGCGTGCAAGGCGAACTGCGGCAGGTCCTGCGAGATCAGCGTGACCAGGCCGGTGTCGTGCGGGCGCGGGCTGACTTCGCTGAAGATCACCGCGTCGCCCTTCACGAACAGCTCGACACCGAACAGGCCGCGGCCTCCCAGGTTGCTGGTGATGACCTCGGCGATGGTTTGCGCATGCCGGAGTGCGGCATCGGACATGGCGCAAGGCTGCCAGCTTTCGCGGTAGTCGCCGTCGATCTGCAAGTGGCCGATGGGCGCGCAGAAGCTGGTCTTGATACCACCCGCGCCATCGTCATGCCGCACGGTGAGCAGGGTGATCTCGTAGTCGAAGTCGATGAAGCCCTCGGCGATCACGCGGCCCGCACCGGTGCGCCCGCCGCTCTGCGCGTAGTCCCAGGCCTTTTGCACATCGGCGGCGGTCTTCACCACGCTCTGGCCCTTGCCGCTGGAGGACATCAGCGGCTTCACCACGCAGGGGATGCCTACCGTAGCCACGGCTTTTTCAAACTCGGCGAACGAATCCGCAAACTCGTAGCGCGAGGTGGGCAGGCCCAATGTTTCGGCGGCGAGGCGGCGAATGCCTTCCCGGTCCATCGTCAGGCGCGCGGCGCGGGCAGTGGGGATCACGTTCCAGCCTTCGGCTTCGAGTTCGAGCAGCGTCTGGGTGTGGATCGCCTCGATCTCGGGGACGATGAAATGCGGCTTTTCCAGCTCGATCACTTCGCGCAGTTTCGCGCCGTCGAGCATCGAGAACACATGGCTGCGATGCGCCACCTGCATGGCTGGGGCATTCGCATAGCGGTCGCAGGCAATCACCTCGACGCCGTAGCGCTGCAACTCGATCACCACCTCTTTGCCCAGCTCGCCGGAGCCTAGAAAGAGAACACGGGTAGCGTTGGGCGCGAGCGGGGTGCCGAGGGTCAGGGACATGACGGGATCAGTAGACGAAGCGGAGGCCGATAGTTTGCAGGTCTTCGCTGACGCGGGTGTAGAGCACTTCGACCGCCGCGGTGTTTTCGCCGAACTTGAAGCCCAGGCCACCGCCGAAACTCACCGCCGTGCGCCCGTTATCTTCGATCTCTTGAATGCTGGTGTTGAGCAGGCCGAAGCCCACGGTTGCCATACCGTAGACGCGTCCGGGCGAGCGATAGATGCCCTGCACGTTGAGGATGAAGGTTTGCAGGTCGTTGTCGCTCTGCGTGAAGCGGCCGGAATCGCCGCTGGAGCCGCCGCCGAGCACGCCGCCCGGCGTCGCGCTCTGTCCCGGACCTTCGTTCTTGCCGGGCGATACGGTCACGCTCAGGTTCAGCTCCGCCGAAACACGGCCCCAGGGCTGGGCCGGGGTGATGTTGTAGCCGCCGATGGCATCGAGGTTGTAGGCGTCTTTCAGGTTGTCGAAATCCGCGCTCAGGCGGCTGGCGCCGACGCCGCTGTAGGTGGCGGACGAGAACGAGCGGGCGAGCTGGGCATGGGCGGGTGCGGCCAGCACAGCGAGGGCGGCCACGGCGGCAAGGTGTTTCAACATTGAGAGTCTCCTGAAGGGAATCGGTGCAGTGCCTTCATAACGCAGCAGGGCGTATTCGGCAGACCGTAGCGCGACAACTGTTCACGGCAGCGCGCTACCCTATGCGCCCTCGGCTTGGGTTCAAGCCTGTCCTGGATTCGTCTTTGTCATGAGCAATGCCCTCGTTCGCCGCACCAAGATCGTCACCACGCTGGGCCCCGCCACCGATGCGCCACAGGTGCTGCGCGGACTGGTGGCGGCGGGGGCGGACGTGATGCGCATCAATTTCAGTCACGGTAGCGCAGCCGACCACGAGCGGCGCATCGAGCGTGTGCGCGAGGCCGCTGCCGGCCTGGGCCGCGACATCGGCGTGCTGGCCGACTTGCAGGGGCCGAAGATTCGCATCGAGTCCTTCGCCGACGGCCCGGTGACGCTGGTGGAAGGCGCACCGTTCGCGCTCGATATCGCCCTCGGCAAACTGGCGGGTGATGTCACCGTCGTCGGCTGCGCCTACGAGAGCCTGCCGCGCGACGTGGTGCCCGGCGACACGCTTCTGCTCAACGACGGCGCGATTGCCATCCTGGTCGAGAAGATCACCGGCACACGCATCGATTGCGTGGTGACGCAGGGCGGCGTGCTGAGCAACCGCAAGGGCATCAACAAGCTCGGCGGCGGCCTCTCGGCAGCAGCCCTCACCGATGAAGACAAGGCCAACATCGTCCACGCCGTGCGCTGGGACTGCGATTTCATCGCCGTGAGCTTCCCCCGCAACGCGGCGGATATGCACGAGGCGCGGCGGCTGGTGAAAGAGGCCGGCGGCACCGCGTTGCTGGTCGCCAAGATCGAGCGTGCGGAAGCGCTCATCAACTTGAAGGAAATCATCGAAGCCAGCGACGCCGTCATGGTCGCGCGTGGTGACCTGGGCGTGGAGATCGGCGACGCCGAGCTACCGGGCTGGCAGAAGAAAATCATCACCGCCGGCCGCGAGGCCAACAAGATGGTCATCACCGCCACGCAGATGATGGAGTCCATGATCGTCAACCCGGTGCCCACGCGCGCCGAGGTGAGCGACGTGGCCAACGCCGTGCTCGACGGCACCGACGCCGTGATGCTCAGCGCCGAAACCGCCGCCGGCAAATACCCCCTGGAAACCGTGGTCGAAATGGCCAACATCTGCCAGGAAGCCGAGAAGGCCGAATACGCCGAGCTCAGTGCCGACTTCAAGGGCAAAACCTTCCAGCGCATCGACCAGTCGATTGCCATGGGCGCGTTGTTCACCGCCCACCACCTGGGCGCCAAGGCCATCGTGGC
>JAUSQI010000088.1 GCA_030652575.1 Stagnimonas sp.
CAGACGCGGTGCAGCTCGTAGCGCGGCAGTTCCTGGTTGAGGTGCTTGGGCTTGGCGAGATCTTTGTACTTCACCTTCGGGCCGGCAATCTTGTAGCCGTTGTAGGGGATGTACATCTCCTTCTTGCCGACCAGCTTCCAGTTGTAGCGGTCGAGCGCGCCGTTGAAGAGGTCCACCTGGTCATAGAACTCGTGACCGTCGGTGCCTTCGTACGGGTTGTCGCAGCAAACCGTCGGTGCGCGGCGGATGCGCTTCAGGCCCGGCGAGTAGAGCCAGGCGGCGCGGCCATCGGCGCCGGTGCCGGCCTTCTCGTGCACCAGAATGAAAGTGCCTGCCAGACGCGGCGGAGCGACGGTCTGCGACAAATACTTCAGGAACTCGCCTGAGGTCTTGGTCAAGGGCACGGGGTTCTTCAGCGAGGCATACGAGAACTGCACGTTCTCGATGATCTTGGTCAGCTGGAAGTCGCCCGAGGGCTGCACGATCATCTGGTTGTTGTAGCGGGTCACCGCTTCACCGCGCCACTTCAACTTGTGGTTCCACACCGGCTCGGAACCCGTCTTGGGGATCGGAAACGGAAAGCCGACCTTGCAGTTGTCGAGCAGATCGGTGCCGATCATTTCGCAGGTCGTGGCATTGGCCTTGGTGGCGTCGTAGATCGGCTGCGGCCAGGACACTTCGCGATGCGTCGGGTAGACGTTCATCTTGTAGGTGTCGTAGGTCTTGAGCAGATACTTGTGGCCTTCGGTGAGCTTGGCGGAGTACTGCGCCAGGTTCGCCTTGTTGATGGTGAACTTGATCGCCTCGGCTTCGATCGCGGGGTCGGTGGAGAACTCGCTCTTCAGCGAGCCCTTCTGCGGTGAAGGCGTCCATGCGGGGATGGTGCCGTCCTTGTTGGCGGCTTTTTCGGCGCCCACAGGGGTGAGGGTGGTGCCGAGCTTGCCAGCTTCGGCGGCGTCGACTTTTGCAGCGGCGTGTGTTGCGACCAGACTCAGCGCGAGTGCGCCAAAGGCCAGGGACAAGTTTTTCATGTCCGGTTTCTCCTCTCAGGATGGGTGAGCAAATCTACGACTCTTGAACCTGCCGCAGTGCGTGGATGCTAACCCAATCAACACTGCACAAGCCATGCTTCGACAAGACATTCACGCGGTTGTTTCTGCATTCATTTTTGTTGCGCTGCGGCATCCGCGAGTGCGGCATCGAGCGGCTTGCGCAGATTCAGTTCGGCCGCCAGCGTGGCGAGTGCGATGTACACACCGCCTAGCCTGCGATGCAGAAACACCACCTCGCGCGGCGGCAGCCGAAACGACAACGTCAGGGCGTTGCGCGCGGCAATCTGGCTCACGCGCATCGGCAGATCGCTGGCGGAGAAACGGTAGTTGCCAGCCGATGTACGCAGCGCATCCGGGGCTCGCTGCGGATCGAAGGGCTCGACGATGCGCTCGCACATGGCCGCAAAGGCCTGCATGGCCGCCGGCGGAAAATCGGCGCCGATCAGGCCGATCGCCTCAGCACCCTTGCGGATGCAGACCTGATCCTGTTCCAGCGCACCGAAAACGATCTGCGCATAGTCGTTGATGAAGCGACGCGGGAACGCGCGCGTGGCACCAAAGTCGAGCAGCACCAGTTGATCTTGCCCCTGCTCGTTGAGGCGCACGCGGTAGTTGCCAAAGTGTGGATCGGTCTGCACCAGGCCCCAGCGGAAAAACTCGGTGAGGAACAATTCGACGAAGTTCATGCCGAGCGCATCGCGTCGCTTCTGCGACAAGGCCTTCACGCTGGCATCGCTCACCGACACGCCGCGTTCGTAAGTGGTGGTGAGCACGCGCGCACCGCTGTACTCGCGCAGCACGCGCGGCACGACATAGCGACTGTCACCGGCGAGGCGCTTGGCGAAGTCTTCTGTGAACGCAGCCTCCTGCACGTAGTCGCACTCGCCCTGCAGCATCTCGCGCACTTCGGCGAAGGTGGGTGCCAGGTCGATGTTCTTCGGCGTCAGCCGGCTCGCGTAGAGCAACCGTGAAAGCGTCTTGATGTCGCTGTTGATGGCATCGGCCACGCCCGGATACTGGATCTTGACCACCAACTCCAAACCATCGCGCTTGCGCCTGGCGCGATGCGCCTGCCCGAGCGATGCCGCCGCCATCGGCGTTTCGTCGATATCGAGTTCACTCAGGGCGGCAGCACCCACGGAGGCGCGCAGCTGCGGGGCCACCTGCTTCCAGGCCACCGGCGGCGTGTCGTCCTGCAACTGGCTCAGCACCTCGACCGCTTCGTGCGGCATGAAGTAATCACCGAACATCGCCAGCATCTGCCCGGCCTTCATCACGCTGCCCTTGAGCTGGCCGAGTTCGTCGGCGAGCACCTTGGCCTGGATGGAATAGAAATCCCGATCCGCTTCGCTCTTCGACACCTCACCGCGAAAGATGTTGGAGAGCGAATGCACGGCGATCTTCGCGCCCGCCCCCACGCCGAGTCGGGCGAGTGCAAAGTTGCGCTCGAAGCTGCCGGTCTTGAGTCGCGCGATGCTAGGCTTTCCGCTTGGTTGTTTTTCGTCCGTCACTGCAATCCCACTCCCGATAAGACCATGAGCTCTTTGTCCAGCATTCTATTGTCCATGCCCAATCAGGAAGCGCTGGTGAACGACCTGGCCCGCACGGTGGAGACCCACATTGCCGGCAAGAGCGGCATTGCGGGCATGGCGATGAAGATGGGCTTCCATGCCCTGCGTTCGGCTAAGCCGGATATTGCCGTGCGTGCGACCCGCACCTTGCTGCCCGACATTTCACAGGCGCTCGACCCGCTCCACGCCGAGTTCAAGAGCGGCAACGGTGAAGATTTCGGCAGTTTTCTGGGCCAGCATGCAGAGCGCGCGGCGCAACTCGTGATCGGTGCGGCCGACCGGCGCATTGGCAGCATCGAGAACAGCACTGCCAAGGCTGTTTATCAACGCTTTCGCGGCTCGGCAGGCGATGAACTTCAGAAGTTGCTGCCCGCATTGGGGCAGGTATTGGCGCGTCACATTGCTTAAGCGTCGATAAAGCTCGACATGGTGCGGCAGGCTTCGTTATAAAGCGCGTGCATCAATAAGAGGTGCCGTTTTCACAGCACCGCAAAAAAACGCATTCCGCGACGGATCGCAATTCACAAGTGAGAGAGAAACACATGGGATACAGCCATTGGATCAAGGTCGCCACGCTGGCAGCTGTCGTCGCCGCGCCTTTCGGGGCGCAGGCGATCGGGATCAACATCGAGAGCCTCGGCATTGACGGCAACCTCAACAACAACGTCACGGTGGGTGCGCAGCTGCGCATGGAAGTTCAGGCCCAGGACCTGATCGGCAAGGCCAACATCGAACCCAATGCCTGCGGCGGCATCTACCAGTCCTGCCAAGGTCTGTTCAAGGATCAGATCTATCCCGCGCAGCGACTCAATTCGCTGCCCGGCGCGCCCTCGATGCGCACCGACAACGGCAACCTCAACTACGACAAGGGCGACCTCACGCAGGGCGGCATCCGCCTGACGCAGGACTTGAACCTGACCAAGGGCGATTTCGGGTTCTTCGCCCGCACCATTTCGTTCTACGACGCCGTCAACGACCGCAAGAAAGACCGTTATCGCACCCTCATCACGGCCGAGAACATGGATCGGGTCGGCACCACCAGCCCGAATGCGACACCCCTCAACCCAACTGCCTCCAACCGCTACTTCGAGCGCGTCTACGGGCCGGGCGAAGAGACCAGCCTGAGCCGCACCGATTCCACCCTGCGCCGTCAGCTGATCGCCGACATCCAGCTGCTGGAGTTCAACTTCTACGGCAAGGTACCGCTGCCGCTGACCGACAATGAACTCACCTTCAAGATCGGCCGCCAGACCGTGAACTGGGGCGAGTCGACGCTGCTGGTCATCAACTCCATCAACCAGGCACAGCCGGTCAACACCAACAACCTGTATCGCGTCGGTTTCCAGCTCGAGGAAGTCTTCACGCCGATCAACATGGTTTTCGCCAGCTTCGAACCGTTCGAGAACAGCACGCTGGAAGCGTACTACCAGCTGGAATGGCAGCCGGTGGAAATCCCCGCACCGAGCGGCTTCTTCGGGTTCAACGACGTCGGCACGCAGAACCTGGGCGACTACGTGAACCTGTCTTTCGGCGGCTCGTCAGACGACAAGGACAAGACCGGCTTCTTCCTCGACAACCCGCTGTCGCTGGTCACCGGCACCACCGCGAACATCTCGCGCATGCCAGATCGCACGCCGGATGGCTTCGGCCAGTTCGGCTTTGCGCTCAAGAACTATTTCGAGGACTTGAACGGCGGCACCGAGATTTCGCTGTATTTCATGAACTACCACTCGAAGCTGCCGTACGTGAGCTTCCTCACCGGCCAGCCCTCGTGTGCACGCGCAGAGGGCAACCCGCGGGGCCGCAACTCCGCCAACATCGTGCAGCTGCTGGCGGACTGTCCGCGTCTGCCGGCTCTGGTCGACCAGAGTGCCAACGGGCAATTCACGCAGGATGCACTGGGCTACATCCTCGGCAATGCGCTGACCAATCCGCGCATCCTCACCGACGTCGGCCTGAGCGGCCTGGGCGATCTGGCTGCCTTGGGGCCCTTGCTCGGCAGCAATGCCGACAACAACACGGCCGACCTCGACGATCTGGTCAAGCTCGATTCCGGTCCGTTCTTTCTCGATTACCCGAAGAACATCCAGCTCTACGGCATTTCGTTCAACACCACCGTCGGTGATTTCTCGATTCAGGGCGAGGCGGCGTTCCGCCCCAACCTGCCGGTGCAGGTCTCGGTGATCGACGTCGCCTTTGCCGCCGCACAGCCGTTTCTCACCCGTTGCCACGATCTTGATCCGGGCACCGCAGGCAACCAGACCGGATGCGCCGGCTCACAGGGCGGTGGCGTCGGTTTCAACGGCACCGGTGACAACACCACGCCGGGCCGCAGCAATTACGACGGCAGCGATGCCATCGACGGCTGCACCAACGGCGTGAACTGCGACACCATCAACCTCATCCTGGGTTCCGCACCCAGCTCGGCGCGCAGCTTCCCGAGCTTCCTCGTGCCCTACCGCGGTGCGACGCTGGGCGAGGGCTTTGTCGACAGCGACGGCAGGAGCACGGGCGGCGTTTACATTCCCGGCTACGAGCGCCTGCAGGTGATGCAGTACAACCTCGGCTTCACCCGTGTGCTGGGTGCCACCGACAACTGGATCGGTGCCGATCAGATTCTGGCCGTGGCCGAAATCGGCGCCACGCACGTGCTCAACATGCCCGGCCTGGATCAGTTGCAGTTCGATGCGCCGGGCGTCTATTACCATGCCAGCGCCGGTGCGGACGGTTCGGGTGCCGATGGCTCGCGTCAGGCCTGCTCCACCAACCAGCAGTGCGTCGCTGGCCCGGACGGCGGCCGCTTCAACCCCGTGCAGGCCAACCTGCACAACTTCGCCACGCCGTTCTCCTGGGGTTATCGCCTGGTCGGCATCTTCAAATACGAGAGCGTCGCACCCGGCATCTCGCTGCAGCCCTTTCTCGTCTACAGCGAGGATGTCGACGGCATTTCCCCCGGCCCTGCCGGCAACTTTGTGCGCGGCCGCAAGAGCGTGAACTTCAACATCGAAACCCGCTACAAGTCGGACTTCTCGTTCACCGTCGGCTACAACTGGTTCTTCGGCGGCAAGGAGCAGAACCTCTACCGCGACCGCGACAACCTGCAGGTATTCGCACGTTATCTCTTCTGAGATATCTGGTTGTTACCGTAATTAGCGCCGCGCTTTGCGCGGCGTTTTTATTTGCGGGGGGCGCAGCCGTTGCAACCGCTACCGCAGGCAGCGGCCTTGGGCTTTTGCAGCGCCGGTTTCACCAGCCGCTGCCAGACCACCCGCAGGCTCACCAGCAACAGCAGCGCGACGACGATCCATTCGAAAGCCGCGTAGAGACTCATGACAGCGCCAAGGCGAGGCGATAGGTGACGAACGAGGCCGCATAGGCAAGCCCGAACAGATAGCCCGTGGCGATGGCGGTGATGCGCCAATCGGTCTCGCGGCGAATGGTGGCCAGCGTGCTCAGGCACTGCGGCGCAAACACGTACCAGGCGAGCAAGGAAAGTGCGGTGGGCAGTCCCCATTGCGCGGCAATGATGGGCGAGAGCAGGTCCGACGCCGCCTCGTCACTGGCGGCGGAGAGTGCATAGACCGTCGCCAGCGCGCTCACCGCCACTTCGCGCGCGGCAAGCCCGGGGATGAGCGCAATGCAGATCTGCCAATTGAAGCCAATCGGGGCGAACAGCGGCTGCATGAGGTGGCCGATGCGTCCCGCAAAGCTGTAGTCGATGGCGGCACCGGCGAAGTCGGCAGGTGGCGCGGGGAAGCTCGACAGCACCCAGAGAATGACCGTGAGCGCCAGGATGATGCCGCCGACGCGCTTGATGAAAATGCTGGCGCGCTCCCACAAGCCCAGCGCCAGATCACGCGCATTTGGCAGGCGATACGAAGGCAGTTCGAGCATCAAGGTGTGCTCGGTTTTGTCCTTGCGCCACCATTTCATGACGTAGGCCACCGCCAGCGCGGAAACGATGCCGAACACATACAGCGAAAACAGCACCAGGCCTTGCAGGTTGAACACGTTCCATACCGTCTGCGCCGGGACGAAGGCGCCGATCAGCAGCGCGTAGATCGGCAGGCGCGCCGAGCAGGTCATCAGCGGCGCAACCAGAATGGTGGCGATGCGATCGCGCGGGTCTTGAATGGTGCGCGTGGCCATGATGCCGGGGATGGCGCAGGCGAAGCTCGACAACAGTGGAATGAACGAGCGGCCGGTGAGACCCGCGCCGACCATGAAGCGGTCGAGCAGAAACGCCGCGCGCGGGAGGTAGCCCGATTCCTCCAGCGCGAGAATAAAAAGGAACAGGATGAGAATCTGCGGCAGGAACACGATCACGCCGCCGACGCCTGCGAGAATGCCGTCCACCAGCAGGCTTTGCAGCAGACCAGCCGGAAGTGCTGCGGTGACACCCTCGCCCATCAAGGCCACCAGTGATTCGATGCCGCCCATCATCGGCTCGGCCCAGGAGAACACGGCCTGGAAGATGAGGAACATCACCACCGCCAGAATCGCAAGCCCGGCCACCGGGTGCAGCAGCACGCGGTCGAGCTTGTCGTCGATCACCGCCGTGCGGCGCGGCATGGTGACGGCTGCATCGAGAATGGCATTGACCACCGCATGCAGATCGCTGCCTTCCACCAGCGCCTTCGGCACGGCAGGCACTGCACCACTCAGGCGCTGTACCAGCGCCTGCGCGCCACCGGACTGCACAGCAATGGTCTGCACCACCGGCAGGCCCAAGGCCGCTTCGAGCTTGGGCACATCAATACGGATGCCGCGTTTTTCAGCCAAGTCGGTGCAGTTGAGTGCTAGCAGCATCGGCAGCCCGAGCTGGCGCACTTCGAGCACGAAGCGCAGATGCAGTCGCAGGTTGGTGGCATCGGCCACGCACAGCAGCAGGTCCGGCGTGGTCTCGCCCTTCATGCGGCCGAGGCACACATCCCGCGTGATGGCTTCGTCCGGGCTGGTGGCGGCGAGGCTGTAGGTGCCCGGCAGGTCCAGCACGCGCACGAGACGGCCCTGGGCGTCGGTGAAATGGCCTTCTTTGCGTTCGACGGTCACGCCCGCGTAGTTGGCCACCTTCTGGCGCGAGCCGGTCAGGCGATTGAACAGTGCCGTCTTGCCGCAGTTGGGGTTGCCGACCAGCGCAACGTGCAGGCCCGTCATTGCTGCTGTGCCTGCTGTTGCGCGAGCAGCTGCACCCGCACCCGCTCGGCCTCTTGGCGCCGCAGGGCAAAGCGCGTGTAACCCACCTGGATCAGCACCGGATCGGCTCCGACCGGCCCTGTGGCGACGAGGCTGACCGTCTCGCCGGGTACAAAGCCCAGCTCGCGCAAGCGGCGCGTGACACGGTCATTGGGAGTGCGTTCGTCCACCTGCACGACGCGGGCGAACTGGTGGCGCGGCAGTGCAAGCAGGCTCACGACGGCGGCAGAGGGTGGCAGGTTAATTGACATTCATTCTCATTATCGTCTTTCCTGCCCTGCTTCACCACTCTAAAAAGTCGGCCGGAAGGCGGACGTGGTTACACAGGAACCTTTACCCAGCCTTCCATCAGCACGCGCGCGCTGCGGCTCATGATGGCTTTCTTCACCACCCACTGGCCCTGTTCCTGCGTAGCTTCAGCGCCGACCCGCAGCGTGCCGCTGGGATGCCCGAAACGCACCGCCGTGCGCGCGCCACCGCCCGCAGCGGTGTTGACCAGCGTGCCGGGGATCGCCGCCGCCGTGCCAATCGCCACCGCGCAGGTGCCCATCATCGCGTGGTGCAGCTTGCCCATGCTGAGTGCACGCACGCACAGATCAATTTCGCTGGTCATGATCTTTTTGCCACTGGAGGCCACGTAGTCGGTGGGCGGTGCGACAAAAGCGATCTTGGGGGTGTGCTGGCGTTTGAGCGCCTCTTCCGGCGTCTTGATGAGCCCCATGCGCAGCGCACCCGCAATGCGAATGGCCTCGAAGCGCGCCAGCGCCGCAGGTTGGGTGTTGATGGCCTCACGCAGCTCGGTGCCGGTGTAGCCGATATCCGCTGCATTGACGAACACGGTCGGGATGCCGGCGCTGATCATCGTGGCCTTGAGCGTGCCGATGCCAGGCACTTCGAGATCGTCGACAAGCTGGCCGGTGGGGAACATCGAGCCGCCCTCGTCGCCGTCGTCGGAGGGGTCGATGAACTCCAGCACGATCTCGGCGGCGGGAAAAGTCACGCCGTCCAGTTCGAAGTCGCCGATTTCCTGCACCGCACCGTTGACGATTGGCACATGGCAGATGATGGTCTTGCCGATGTTGGCCTGCCAGACCTTGACCGCGAAGACGCCATCCTTCGGCAGACGCGCCGCGTCGATGAAGCCATTGGCAATGGCAAACGGCCCGACGGCGGTTGAGAGATTGCCGCAGTTGCCGCTCCAGTCGACAAAGGCCTTGTCGATGGAAACCTGCCCGTAGAGATAGTCCACGTCGTGACCGGGCTGTGTGCTCTTGCTGATGATCACGCACTTGCTGGTGCTGGAGGTCGCCCCGCCCATGCCGTCGATATGCGCGCTGTACGGGTCGGGGCTGCCGATCACGCGCATCAACAGCGCATCGCGCGCTGCACCCGGCTTCTGCGCCGCTGCGGGCAGATCCTCGAGGCGGAAGAACACGCCCTTGCTGGTGCCGCCGCGCATGTAGGTGGCGGCAATCTTGATCTGAGGTTTTTGGGTCATGGTCATTGAGGGAGGTGGTGCGGGTGGGCGACGTCCGCCCGGAATGCGATCAAGGTGTGAACAAGGCGCGTGCTTGCTGCCGCCCTGCCCGCTTGATCAGGTTGCGATCAAAGCTGGCAAAGCGCCCGGCGGCAGGCATCTGCACCAGGTGCAGGGCATTGGCGAAATCGAGGCCATTGGCATACAGCCGCAAGGCTTCGTCGACGACGGCGGGGGCGGCGATGTGCAGGTTCTCCAAACCCAGCAGCGCGCGAAAGAAGCCGGCGATCTCCGCCTGGCTGAAGTCATACGCCCCCCGCAGCACCCACTCACATTCGAGCAGCACCGTCAGCGAGAGATATACCTCGTTCTTTGCGATCAAGGCCTGCGCCTTGGTCGCCTGGGTCTTGTCGTCGTTGACCAGAAACCGGATCACCACATTGGTATCGAGCCAGATCACCCGGCACTCACTTGTGGCGACGCGCTTCGGCCACGATGGCGGCATCCATATCCGCCAGAGTGCGTTTTGCACCCTTGGCCCTGGCCATGCCGAACACCTGCTGCACGGTGGTGGCTGCAAAGATGCGGGCGGATTTGATCAACAGACCTTCAGCCGTCTCTTCAAGCTCCAGCACCGTGCCCGGCTGCCAGTTGCGCTGGGCGCGGATACGCTTGGGCAGCACGACCTGCCCCTTGCTGGATAAGGTGATGGCAGTAACGACACCCATGATGATTCACCCGAAAAGTAAGTCTTTGGTAAGTCTGTGCTCATGCGGGGCCACGTGCAAGCCTCAAGCGCCGTCCGGGATTTCCGGCTCCACCAGCAGCGCCAGCAGGCTCAGCGATTCCTGCCAGCCGAGGTAGCAGAACTCGACCGGGATCGCGTCCGGAATGCCCTCCTGCACCACGTTCAACTCGGTGCCGCAGATCACCTTCTTCAAGATGACCGTCACGTTCATCTGCCCCGGCAGGTTCGGGTCGTCGAACTGGTCGTTGTAGCGGATGCGCTCGCCCGGCACGAGCTCCAGATAGGTGCCGCCGAAACTGTGGCTGCCGCCGGTGCCGAAGTTGGTGAACGACATCTTGTAGCTGCCGCCCACCGTGGCATTCATCGAATGCATCTTGGCGGTGAAGCCGTGCGGCGGCAGCCACTTCACCATCGCCTCCGGGTCGAGGAAAGCACGGTAGACGCGATCGGGCGGAGCTTTGAATACGCGGTGCAACGTGACGGTGCCAGTCATGGCGGCTCCTTTTACGGGAGAAGAGCGACAGTTTAGTCGGGCAACTTCAGCTCTACTACAACGCAAACACGCAGAAGAAGGGTCAGCCCATCCTACGGTCTTGGCGAAGGCGTGCGTAACGAAGCCGGTCGGCGCCTCGAAAAACGCTAGGCTGGTTTTTCTTCCGCTTTCTTGACGCGAACCCGGCTGTCGTCAACGAGCGTGTTGTTGAGCAGCTTGATGGCCGCCTTGGCATCGCCTGGCTTGGGCATTTCGACGAACGCAAAGCCCTTTGATTCGCCAGTGATCTTGTCCATCACCAAGTCGCAAGACTGCACCGCGCCAACGTTCGAGAACAGCGTGCGCACCTGAGTTTCGGTCGTGCCGCGGGCGAGGTTGCGAATGATCAATTTCATAAGAGCAGTGGGTCACGGTCGGACGAGTTAAATGGGCACCTTGTGCCCGTGATGGGTGACCGAGCGTCATCGCATCGGCAATCGGTTCAAGGGCGAGCATCCTACGGTGCTGGCGAGCCTGTGGCGATGACGGGCCGTAGTAATCGTAGGGTGGGCAAACATCTTCACGTTTGCCCACGCGCAAGCGACACCAACAAACCTCACTCCCCAAAATCCCCATTCATACTGGCATCACCGCCCCAATCTACGGGCAAGAGCCCCTCTCGCACCTGCCGGTGAAAACTCGAATGCGGCCAATCTTGAACGCGGCTGACAAGGTCATGCTTGACCGGGTTGTAGTGGATGTAATCGCAATGCCGCTGCAAATCGACCTCGTCGCGGATTTGATGCTCCCAGTAGCGCCGCTGCCAGATGCCCTTGTCGCGCTTGGCCCGCTTGCTGTCGCTGCGCGACTCGGCGGCTGGCAAGCCACGCGAAAAAGTGGCCTTGATGAGGTTCCAACGACGGGGGTAGTCCGCATCATCTGGCGGCAGCGTCCACAGTGCGTGCAGGTGGTCGGGCAACACGCAGATGGCGATGGTCTCAAACGGCAGCCGTTTTGCCGTGGCGGCGTAAGCGCGACGCAATCGGTCGATTTCAGTCACCAGCGAAGCCGAGCGGCGATCCGCCAACGTGACCGTGAAAAAGAACGTGCCCCCAGCAACAAGGCTTCGGCGATAGCGAGACATGCGCAGAGTTTAGCCACGCCATCAAGCCAATCGTAGGGTGGGCAAAGCGAAGCGTGC
>JAUSQI010000090.1 GCA_030652575.1 Stagnimonas sp.
CCCATCCCCCATCCCCCATCCCCGCTTCACGGGGTCGGCAATGAGCCTCGCCCAATCCCCCATGCGCCGCGTACGGCAAGTGCATTTTCTGGGCATTGGCGGCTCCGGCATGTCCGGCATCGCCGAAGTGCTGCTCAACCTGGGCTATGCGGTGAGCGGCACGGATCTCAAGGCGTCGCCCGCCACACAGCGCTTGCAGGCGATGGGTGCGACCGTGTTCTTCGGCCACGCCGCCGACAACGCGGTGGGTGCCGACGTGATCGTGGTTTCCACCGCCGTGAAGGTGGGCAACCCCGAACTCGAATACGCACGCGAACATCGCATCCCGGTCGTGCGCCGCGCCGAGATGCTGGCGGAGCTGATGCGCTTCCGTTACGGCATCGCCATTGCCGGCACGCATGGCAAGACCACCACCACGAGTCTGGTCGCCAGCGTGCTGGCCGAAGGCGGGCTCGATCCGACTTTTGTGGTCGGCGGCAAAGTGAAGGGCGCCGATGCCAACGCCAAGCTCGGCGCGGGCCAGTACCTGGTTGCCGAAGCCGACGAGAGCGATGCCAGCTTTTTGCATCTCTCGCCGATGATTGCCGCCGTCACCAACATCGACGCCGACCATCTCGAAACCTATGGCGGCGACTTTGGCAAGTTGAAGGCGACCTTCATTGAGTTCCTCAACCGCCTGCCGTTCTATGGCCTCGCGGTGTTGTGTGTGGATGACGCCGTGGTGCGCGAGCTGCTGCCGACCATTGGCCGTCCCGTCATCACTTACGGCTTCGCGGACGACGCCGATGTGCGCGCCGTCGATGTGCGGCCCGAGGGCAGCGGCTCGCACTTCACCGCCATCTTCAAGGACGGCACCCGCGAGGAGTTTCATCTCAACCTGCCGGGCCGCCACAACGTGCAGAACACGCTGGCCGCACTCGCCATCGCGCAGGAGCTGGGCGTGAGCATCGCGGCGATGCAGAAGGCGCTGTCGGGCTTTGCCGGTGTCGGACGCCGCTGCGAACCGCATGGGGTGCTCGACATCGACGGCGCGAAGGTCAGCTTGATCGACGACTATGGCCATCACCCGCGCGAGCTGGCAGCGACGTTTGAAGCGGTGCGCAGCGCGCATCCCGACAAGCGTCTCGTCGTGGCCTTCCAGCCGCACCGCTACAGCCGTACGCGCGACCTGTTCGACGAGTTTGGCGAAGTGCTGTCGAGCGTGGATGCGCTGCTGCTGTTCGATGTCTACGCCGCAGGCGAAGCGCCGATTGCCGGTTACGACAGCAAGGCCCTGGCGCGGGGCATCCGTGCGCGCGGCAAGGTCGAGCCGGTGGTGCTGAAGGCCGTGAGCGAGTTGCCTGAAGCCTTGCGCGGCGTGGTGCGCGATGGCGATGTGCTGCTCACGGTGGGCGCGGGCGATGTCGGCAATGCGCCCGGCTTGCTGCTGCAGGCGTATGGAGCGCAGCCATGAACGTGCGCGGCTCCATCAAGCACAACGAGTTGCTCTCACGCCACACGAGCTGGCGCGTCGGTGGGCCGGCGCGCACCTTCTTCGAACCGGCGGATCGCGAAGACCTCATCACCTTCGTGCGTGCCTTGCCCGCCGAAGAACCGCTGCTGTGGCTCGGCCTCGGCAGCAACCTGCTGGTGCGTGATGGCGGCTTCGCCGGCACGGTGATTCACCTGCATGGCGCTTTGGGCGCGTTGCGTCTGGGTACGGGGGATGGGGTGCAGGGTACGGGGCAAGATGCCGTCCCTGCTGTTCAAACCATCTACGCCGAAGCCGGCACTCACTGCGCCCGTCTCGCCAAATTCGCAAAAGACGGGAAGCTCGCAGGTCTCGGATTCATGGCCGGCATCCCCGGCACGGTTGGCGGTGCGCTCGCCATGAATGCGGGTGCCTGGGGCGGCGAGACCTGGCCGCAGGTGAGTGAGGCCGAAATCATTCGCCGCGACGGCGGCACGGAGTGGCTGCCCGCAGGCGACTTCCGCTTTGCCTATCGTGAAGTCGAGGTGCCGCAGCGTGCGATCGGCTTCATCGCCGCGCGCTTCAACGTCACACCGGATGCCGATGGCAGCCACGAGCGCTACACGCGCGAGTCGCTCGCCAAGCGCAAGGCAACACAACCCGTCGGCAAGCCGAGTGCGGGCAGCACCTTCCGCAATCCGGTGGGTGATCACGCCGCAAGGCTGATCGAGTCCTGCGGTCTCAAGGGCCATCGCATCGGCGGGGCGACGGTTTCGGTGCAGCACGCCAATTTCGTGCTGACCGAAGACGGCGCATGCGCAGCCGATGTCGAGCAGCTCATCGCACACCTGCAAGCCACCGTGAAGGCCAAGACCGGCATTGCGCTGCACGCCGAAGTGAAGATTGTCGGAGACGCCGCATGAAGACCGTGACCCCGGGGCTGCCGCCCGTCGGTATCGCGCACGGAAGCGCCACTGGCGCTTCCATAAGCACGCGCGTCACCGACCCCAAAGTGTTTGGAAAAGTCGCCGTGCTCATGGGCGGTTGGTCAGCTGAAAGGCAGGTGTCGCTGTGGAGTGGCGAAGGCGTGACCAAGGCGCTGCAAGAGCGCGGCGTTGAGGCGGTCGGCCTCAACATCAGCACGCCAGCGCAGCTGTTCGCACTGAAGAGCGAGGGCTACAACCGCGTCTTCAACATCCTGCACGGCACGGGTGGCGAAGACGGCACGGTGCAGGCGATTCTTGATCTGCTCGGCCTGCCGTATCCGGGCAGCGGCGTGGCGGCGTCGGCCATCGCCATGGACAAGCTCGCGACCAAGCGCATCTGGAAGGCGGAAGGCCTGCCGACGCCGGACTTCCGCGTGCTGGCTTCGGTCACGGAAGCTGAAAGTGCCGCCAAGCACTTCGGCTATCCCTTCATCATCAAGCCCGCTGCCGATGGCAGCAGCGTTGGCGTCACCAAGGTGAAATCGTGGGATCAGGTCGCCGCCGCATTCGCGCTGGCAAGTGGCTTGGACGCAAAAGCGGGGACAGGGGACAGGGGACAGGGGACGAAAAGCAGCGGCAGTACCCCATCCCCCATCCCCAGCACCCCGACCCCGCTTCTCAGAACCGTGATGGCCGAGCAATTCATTGACGGCGGGGCCCAACATGCCGAGTACACCTGCCCGGTGCTGCGCGGCGTGGCCTTACCGGTGATCCGCATCGAGCCGGATGGTGAGTTCTACGATTACAACGCCAAATACCTCAGCGACAACACCCAATATCTGTGCCCAGCCGGTCTCAAGGCCGAGCACGAAGCCAGCATCCAGGCGCTCTGCCTCAAGGCATTCGCACTGATCGGCTGCAAGGACTGGGGTCGCGTGGACTTCCTGATGGGCGATGACGGCCAGCCGCAGTTGCTGGAGCTCAACACGCTGCCCGGCATGACTTCGCACTCGCTGGTGCCGATGGCCGCGAAGGTGAGCGGCTTGAGCTATGCCGATCTCTGCTGGTCGCTGCTGGAAGCGACCTTGTGACCGCGCTCGCCATGAACCTGCCCTTCACTCACCGCCAACGTCCCGACCGGGGTGCTGCCGAGCCGATGCTGCCGCCGGCGCTGCGGCGCTTTGCCATCAGCCTGGTGGCGGTGGTGGCCACGCTCGTGCTGGGCCGCTTCGCGCTGCACCGCTTCGATGCGCCGGTGCGCGAACTCGCCATCACCGGCACGCTGCGCCACGTGCAGCCGGACGAAGTGCGTGCGGTGGCGGCACCCTTGCTGGACGCGAAGCTGTTCGAGCTGGATCTTGATGCCGTGCGCAACGCCGTGGAGCGCCTGCCCTGGGTCGCGCATGTGCGCATCGACCGCCAGTGGCCCGCCCGGCTGGGCGTGCGCATCACCGAGCGCGAGCCGTTCGCCCGCTGGGGCGACAGCCAGGCGCTCTCGACCGAGGGTGTGGTGTTCGCCCCCGGCAGCATCGCGCTGGCCAATACCTTGCCGCAGCTGGGTGGTGCCGCCGGCCGCGAGCTTGAAGTGATGACGATGTATGGCCAGCTCGCCGATCGACTGTCGGAGACCCCTTTCGCACTGGCCGGCCTGACGCAGGACGCGCGCGGCGAATGGACCGGCACCACCCACAAGGGCACCAGCCTGCGCTTCGGCCGGGACAACCCGGTCGAGCAGGTGGCGCGCCTCAAGAACACCGTATTGCCGGCGCTCAGCCGCCGGCTCGATGCCGTCCAGCGCATTGACCTGCGCTACGCCAACGGCTTTGCCGTGGGCTGGCGCAATGCTGCGGACGCCCAGACTTTCCTTGATGCACCGACGCCTGCTGCCGCCGCGCCTGCCGTCGTACCCGGAGCCACACCATGAGTCGCCGTCCCGAACCCCATTACGTTTTTGCCCTCGATGTCGGCACCTCGAAAGTCGCCGCCCTGGTGGGAGAAATCACCCCTGAAGGCAAGCTGCAGGTGGTGGGTCTGGGCACCTATCCGAACAAGGGTTTGAAGAAGGGTGTGATCGCGAACATCGACGCCACGGTGCAGGCGATCCAGCGCGCCGTGGAGAACGCCGAGCACATGGCCAACTGCCGTGCGCGCATGGCGCATGTCGCCATCACCGGCACCCACATCAAGAGCGTCACCAAGTCGGGTGTCGCCGCCATCAAGCACCGTGAAGTGCAGCAGAAGGACGTCGATGCGGTGGTCGAGAATGGTTCGGCCATCCCGGTGCCGGCCGACCAGCAGGTGCTGCACGTGCTGCCGCAGGAGTTCGTGGTGGATGGCCAGGAAGGCATCCAGGACCCGGTCGGCATGAGCGCCGTGCGGCTGGACGTGAATGTGCACATCGTCACCGGCTCGGTGTCGGCGGCGCAGAACCTGCACAAGTGTGTGGAGAAATGCGGGCTGGTCATTGAGAAACTGGTGATCTCGCATCTCGCCAGCGCCGATGCGGTGCTGACCGACGACGAACGCGAACTGGGCATCTGCTGCGTCGATATCGGCGGCGGCACCAGTGATATTTCCGTGTATCAGAGCGGTTCCATCCGCCACACGGCGGTGCTGCCCATCGCGGGCGATCAGGTTACCAACGACATCGCGGTGGCCTTCCGCACGCCGGCGCTGCACGCCGAGAAAATCAAGCTGCAATTCGGCTGTGCACAGCCCTGGATGGTGCAGGCCGACGAGCAGATCGAAGCGCCGAGTGTGGGCGACAACCCGCCGCGCGTGTTCTCGCGCCACGTGCTGGCCGAGGTGATCCGCCCGCGCTATGAGGAACTGTTCCGCTACGTGGCGAAGGAGCTGCACCGCTCCGACATGCTGCAACGCATCCCCGGCGGCGTGGTGCTGACCGGCGGCGCGGCACAGATGGTGGGCGTGGTCGAGCTCGCCGAAGAAATCCTCGAAGTGCCGGTGCGCCTGGGCTTTGCCCACGGGCTGGAGGGCATCGAGGCCGTGAGCCGCGATGCGGGGCTTTCCACTGGTGCAGGGCTGTTGCTCTACGCCAAGAAAATGAAACCGGAACTGGCGCGCTCGGCTGCGAGTGGCGGCAGTGGCGGTGATTTTCTGATGCGGGTGAAGGATTGGTTCAAGGGCAGTTTCTAAACAGGTTTTGGCGGCGTTGTCTCGTGAAGGACAGCGCCATTGACGAGCAGTTTTAGTGGTTTAGGGCCGGGGCATGGCCATTGATGTACTTACTCAAGGAGAGTGTTATGGCAGGGGCAATTCAAGAAACGTTTGAACTGGTGGACGGGTTGAAATCAACCGCAGTGATCCGCGTCATCGGCGTCGGCGGTGGTGGTTGCAACACCGTCAACCAGATGGCGCAGGGCGGCATCAACGGCGTCGAGTTCGTGGTGGCCAACACCGACCGCGACCACCTCGAAAAATGCGTGACCACCAACCAGCTGCAACTGGGTGCGGCGCTCACGCGCGGCCTGGGCGCAGGCAGCAACCCCGAGATCGGCCGCCAGTCGGCGGATGAAGATCGCGAGCGCATTGCTGAAATGCTCGAAGGCACCGACCTGCTCTTCATCACCGCCGGCATGGGCGGCGGTACCGGCACGGGTGCGGCACCGGTGATTGCGGAAGTGGCGAAGGAGATGAAGATCCTCACCGTCGCCGTCGTCACCAAGCCGTTCCCCAGCGAGGGCAAGAAGCGCATGGCGCAGGCGACCCAGGGCATCACCCAGCTGCAACAGCATGTCGATTCGCTGATCGTGATCCCGAACGAGAAGCTGAAGCTGGTGCTCGGGGGCTCGGTGAGCCTGATGAATGCCTTCAAGGCCGCCAACGACGTGTTGCAGAACGCCGTGCTCGGCATCAGCGACCTCATCACCCGTCCGGGCGAGATCAACCTCGACTTCGCCGACGTGCGCACCGTCATGGGCCAGCGCGGCATGGCGATGATGGGCATTGGCAAGGCCACCGGTGAAGACCGCGCCAAGCGTGCGGTGGAGGCGGCGCTCTCCAGCCCGCTGCTCGACGATATCGAGATCCGCGGCGCGCGCGGCATCCTCGTCAACATCACCTGCGACGAGACGCTGACCCTCGACGAGCACGACCACATCATGCAGCACGTCGGCGACGTGGCGAGCGAGGAGGCCGACATCAAGTGCGGCACCTCCATCGACCCGAGCTTGAACGGCGAGCTGCGCGTGACGGTGGTGGCTACCGGCCTCGCCAGCAGCCGTCAGGAGGCTCTGCCGGCGCACGTGGCGCGCTTCCCCGATGCCAACGCGCGCCGCGCGATGGTGCCGGGTCTGGGTGGCGTCGCGCAGATGGGTCACATGGGACATCCCGCCGCACCGGTGCAGCCGCGCCAGCCGCAGATGACGCCGCGTGTGCCGGGCCTGCGCCCGATGGGTGCGGATTCGTCCTACGCCCGTCCGCAGATGGCAGCCACCGGCACCCACGGCAAGAACTGGTTGGAAGAGCTGTCTGACGATGTGCTGGACGTGCCGGCCTTTCTGCGCGCGCAGGCCGACTGATCGCGTAGGCAAAGCGCCCCTGCCGGGCGGCGGCGGCCCCAAGCCCCGCCCCGGCCCGTGCCGCCGCCGCCTCTAAAACAGGCGGCTGACGGTCGGCCGTCTCCGCTCGGCACGCGTATCGACGCTGCGAAAGCCATGCGCTTTCGCAGCGTTTTTTTGTGGGCGGCAAGCAAGCGTAGGGTGTTGGCTATGAAGCACATAGCCACGCTTGCACTGAAGAGACGTGGCGTTCTGGCAGTACACTCCGCGCCGATCGCTCTACAGTCCTCGCCACCATGATTCCGCAACGCACCCTCAAAGCTCCCATCCGCGCCAGCGGCATCGGCCTGCATGGCGGGCGGCAGGTGCATATCTCGATGCTGCCGGCGGATATCAACACCGGCATCGTGTTCCGTCGCGTCGATGTCTCGCCCGTGGTCGAGATCCCCGCCAGCGCCCTGCTGGTCGGCGAGGCCACCATGTGCAGCACTCTTATTAAGGACGGGGTGAAGGTCGCGACGGTCGAGCACATCATGTCGGCGTTGTTTGGCATGAGCGTCGACAACTGCATCGTCGAGCTGTCTTCGCCGGAAATCCCCATCCTCGATGGGTCGGCCGCACCCTTCATCTATCTGTTGCAGAGCACTGGCGTGGTGGCGCAGGCCGCCCCGCGCCGCTTCATGCGCATCACCCGGCCGGTGCAGGTGGGCGAGGGCGACAAGTACGCCCGCATCGAACCCTACGAGGGCTACAGGCTGTCGTTCGGCATCGAGTTCAAGCACCCGGCGTTCAAGACTTCGGCGCAGACGGCAGTGCTAGAGTTCACGCCTGCCAACTACGTGAAGGAAGTCTCCCGCGCCCGCACCTTTGGCTTCATGCGGGATTTCGAGGCGCTGCGTTCCAAGAATCTGGCCTTGGGTGCCAGCATGGACAACGCCGTGGCACTCGATGCCTACAAGGTCGTCAATCCCGATGGCCTGCGCTACGACGATGAGTTCGTAAGGCACAAGATTCTCGATGCGGTCGGCGACCTGTACCTGATCGGCGCGCCGCTTTTAGGGGCCTACACGGCTTACAAATCCGGCCATGCGCTCAACAATCAGCTGGCCTGCGCCGTGCTCAAAGATGAAAACGCCTGGGAATGGGCGACTTTTGAAGAGGGGCGCCAGCCCGCACCCAACATCGCGTCGATGCACGCCTTGGCCGCCTGAAATAATTGCCGTTAATTGAGCATTTTTTGCTCCATTAGGCTTGATTTTTGCCCGCCAACTGAACAGAAAGGTTGCGTTCAGCTAAAACCGACGCCTAAACTTCCGGCTTAACGTTTTCCGGGCTGGGCTCGGATGTTGATCTCCAGACGCGTAAACCGCTCGCCGGTTTGCTCGCCGAGCCAAGTCAGTATTTCCTGCTGGCGGTAGCGTAGGGGTGTCGCCACGGCGGCACTGCTGACAATCAACGTCGCGCCCGGGGCTCGGAAATTAGCCAGTGAGACTTGTTGCGACCAGGCACCCCAGGGTGCCATCCAGCCCTTGAGGGCCTGATTGAGTTGAATGAGCTGCCGCGCATGGGCCACCAAGCCCTGCGGCAGTGCCACAGAGTGTTCGAGATGTGTGTCGAGCCGACCGGCGTTCACGAGATATGTTGAAGAGGGTCAAGTTTTTATGGATGTCATTGTAGTCAGCCACGCCCGTGGCAAAACCTGGAAGTTGCGGTTCGATGTTGCGCATTTTCACCTCTGGCTGCCGATGGCCCTGCTGGTGGTCGGCGCCCTCAGCATCAGTTTCACGATGGGCTATTACGCCAACCGTGGCCAGTCGGGCTTGCTGCCGGAGCACCTGATGACCCGCTGGAACGCCGAGATCGAGGCGCAGCGTCAGGACCTCGCCACGGCGAAGTCGTCTTCAGAAGAAAACACCCGCGCGCTGGCGCGCCGCATGGCCGAGCTCAATGCCCAGATGATGCGGCTGGACGCCGCCGGCGAGCGCATGGTCAAGGTCGCCGACCTCGACCCCAAGGAGTTCAACTTCAACCGCCCGCCCGCCGTGGGTGGCCCGGAGACCGGAGAAATCGAAGTCGCGATGGCGGACGCCCGTCAGGATCCGCTGCTGCAGTCCATCGAGAAGTTCGAGAGCAAGCTCACCGAGCGCGAGCGCCAGATGCGCGTGCTCGAAGACCTATTGATGGCGAGCCGCATGCAGCAGGAGGTCGTGCCCTCGGGCTGGCCGGTGGTCAACGGCTTCATCTCGTCGCTGTTCGGTTATCGCACCGATCCCTTCAGTGGTCGCGGTGCGTTCCATGAAGGCATGGACTTCGCTGGCAAGGAAGGCAGCGGCATCATGGCCGTCGGCGCCGGTGTGGTCAGCTTCGCGGGCGAGCGCAGCGGCTACGGCAACCTGGTCGAGATCAATCACGGCAATGGCTATGTGACCCGCTACGGCCACAACGCCGCTTCGCTGGTGAAAGCCGGCGAAACCGTCCGCAAGGGCCAGCGCGTAGCCTTGATGGGTAGCAGCGGCCGCTCCACCGGGCCGCATGTGCACTTCGAGGTGCTGCTCAACGGCTCGCCGGTCAACCCCTCGCAGTACATCGAAGCCTCGCGATAATCCACGGGGCGCAAAGCGCCCCGCTGGATACAGTGAAACAGCCGGCCCTTGAAAAGGGCCGGCCCGCAACCATGAGGCATAATGCGGGCTTACTTTGACCGACCCGCGCGAGGCGCTTTTGCGCCCATCACTGCGCCTGTGAACTCTCTACATGATCAACAATTTGCTCACCCGAATCTTCGGGAGCCGCAACCAGCGTCTCGTCACCCGTTTCCGCAAGGAAGTCGTCGATCAGGTGGGCAGCCTTGAGGCACAGTACGCCGCACTGAGCGACGCCGACCTCACCGACCAGACCCGGGTGCTGAAAGAGCGCCTTGCCAAGGGCGAGCGCATTGCCGACATCCGCAACGACGCCTTTGCGGTGTGCCGCGAGGCGGGCAAGCGCGCGATGGGCATGCGTCACTTCGACGTGCAGCTCATCGGCGGCTCGGTGCTCAACGAAGGCAAGATCGCCGAGATGCGCACCGGCGAAGGCAAGACGCTGATGGCGACCCTGCCGGTGTATCTCAACGCCTTGGAAGGTCAGGGCGTGCACGTCGTCACCGTCAACGACTACCTCGCCCGCCGCGATGCGGAGTGGATGGGCAAGCTCTATGGCTTTCTCGGCCTCACCGTCGGCGTCGTCGTCTCGGGCCAGTCGCAGGAGGAAAAGAAGGCTGCCTACCAGGCCGACATCACCTACGGCACCAACAATGAATACGGCTTCGACTATCTGCGCGACAACATGGCGTTCGCGCTCGACCAGAAAGTGCAGCGCGGCCAGCATTACGCCATCGTCGACGAAGTCGATTCAATCCTGATCGACGAAGCGCGCACGCCGCTCATCATCAGTGGCCCGGCCGATGACGACCCGGCGCTCTGGCAGAAGATCAACGCCATCATCCCGCGTCTGAAGCCGCAGGAAACGGAAGAAAGCGAAGGCGATTTCTTCACCGACGAAAAGGGCAAGGCAGTACATCTTTCCGAATCGGGCCACGAGAAAACCGAAGCCTTCATGCGCGAGGTGGGCCTGCTGGGTGAAGAGGAATCGCTCTACGACGCCAGCCACATCATCCTCGTGCATCACCTCAATGCCTTGCTGCGCGCGCACCATCTCTACAAGCGCGATGTCGAGTACATCGTGCGCGGCGGCCAGGTCATCATCGTCGACGAGTTCACTGGCCGCCTGATGTCGGGCCGCCGCTGGAGCGATGGTCTGCACCAGGCCGTCGAGGCCAAGGAAGGCGTGAACATCCAGCAGGAAAACCAGACGCTGGCGTCGATCACCTTCCAGAACTATTTCCGCCTGTACAAGAAGCTCGCCGGCATGACCGGCACGGCCGATACCGAGGCCTTCGAGTTCCAGAACATCTACAAGCTCGAAGTGGTGGTGATCCCCACCAACCGCGCGATGGTGCGCAAGGACCAGGGCGATCAGGTTTTCATCTCCGCCAAGGAGAAGTTCGACGCCGTCATCGCCGAAATTGAGCAGGCCAACAAGCGCCAGCAGCCGGTGCTGGTCGGCACCGCCAGCATCGAGACCAGCGAGCTGCTGGCGAAACTGCTGACCGAAAAAGGCATCAAGCACGAAGTGCTCAACGCCAAGCAGCATGAGCGCGAAGCCGAGATCATCGCCAACGCCGGCCGCCCGAACACCGTCACCATCGCCACCAACATGGCCGGTCGCGGCACCGACATCGTGCTGGGTGGTTCGCTCGAAGCCGAGCTTCACAGTGTGCCGGAAGAAGACGCTGCCACCCGCGCCAAGATCAAGGCCGACTGGCAGGTTCGCCACGATGCCGTGAAGGCGTCCGGTGGTCTGTACGTGATCGGCAGCGAGCGCCACGAATCGCGCCGCATCGACAACCAGCTGCGCGGCCGCTCCGGCC
>JAUSQI010000093.1 GCA_030652575.1 Stagnimonas sp.
CCCACCGACATGCAGGCGCAGTTCATGGCGCTCAACTGCCTGGCGGAAGGCGTGAGCGTGATCAAGGAAACCATCTTCGAGAACCGCTTCATGCACGCGCACGAGCTGCTGCGGCTGGGAGCGGATATCCGCATCGACGGCCACACCGCCATCGTCACCGGCAAGGAGCGCCTCACGGCTGCGCCCATCATGGCCACCGACCTGCGCGCTTCGGCCGCCCTGGTGATGGCCGCACTCTGCGCCGACGGCGAGACGGTGATCGACCGCGTCTACCACATGGATCGCGGCTACGAGGACATCGAAGGCAAGTTCGCCGCGCTCGGGGCGCAGATCAAGCGTGTTGGTAAGCAGTTTTAGTATTTAAAATACAATTCATTTTCATCTCATTTAATGGGATAAGTGTCGTAATATCAGGAAACTAAGTTTTCAATCGCACTGCTTTTACTATGCAGTCAAGCCCTGATTTTATGTCCGTCGCCATTCTTAACCGCCTCGCGCGCAGCACTGCCAGTGCTGCCGAACTGGCCCTGCTCACAGGCTTGCCGCAACCCACACTCTCGCGTCGGCTGGCGGCTTTGCGTGCCCAGGTGTTGCCAATGGGGGCGCCCAAGCTGAGGCGCTACGGACTGCTGAGCGGCATCCGCGATCTGCCGCCAGAAGTCCCTGTCTATCGCGTCAGCGAAGCCGGTGAGGCGCACAAGATCGGCGCGCTCTACAGCCTCGCCGCGGGTGAGTTCTGGTTTGAGTCCTGCATCGGCCAAAAGCTGGCGACGCGGCTCTACCCTGATTTGCCGTGGTGGATTCAGGACCTGCGCCCGCAGGGTTTTCTCGGGCGCTCTTTCCCGCGACGGCATGCGGATTTGCAACTGCCGGCAGATATCCGTGACTGGGATGCCGCCACCATCCTCTACGCATTGACCCGGCGTGGCGACGACCTGCCCGGCGATCTGCTGATCGGCGACGGTGCCTATTCACGCTGGTGGGAACGTCAGCGGCAACCGGAAAACGAGCAATTCCGGTTCGATGACACGCATCGTGAAAAAATCTACCCGCAGCTTGCAAATGAGGTGATGCAAGGCGAAGTGGCTGGTTCCTCAGCTGGAGGAGAGCAGCCCAAGTTTTTATTTGGGCTCAAGCGTGGCGCTCAAAGCCGGGAAGTCATCGTCAAGTTCTCACCGCCCGTTGGCGAGACCATCGGCCAGCGCTGGTCCGACTTGTTGATCGCTGAACATCATGCGCTGCAAGCCTTGCGTAATGCAGGGATTGAAGCGGCGCAAAGCGAAATCATCCAGGCCGCAGGCCGTACTTTCCTGGAGGTGCAACGCTTCGACCGTGTGGGCCTGTGGGGACGCTGCGGCGTGGTCAGCATCGGCGTGGCCGACAACGAGTTCACCGGCATCGGCGCTGCTTGGCCTCTCATTGCACGCGCCTTGCAGGCCGAGAAGCGACTTGATGCGGCGGATGTCGAGCGCATCGAGCGCATCAGCGCCTTCGGACATCTCATCGCCAACACCGACATGCACCCCGGTAACCTCGGATTGCTGCACGACGGCCTCCAGCGACCCGGTTATGGGCAGTTCGCCCTGGCCCCCGTCTACGACATGCTGCCGATGCGCTACGCCCCGGTGGGCGGCGAAGTTTCCATGCCCAGCTTCACGGTGCCCGCCCCTGTCGGTGGACTGATCGACGCCTATCAAGCGATGCGCGAACCGGCACAGCGGTTCTGGCGGACGGTGGCGGATGAGCCACTCATCTCCACCACTTTTCGCGCGACCGCCGCTGCCAACGTCGGCAGCCTTGCGCGGCTCTGATCTGCCCGCATCTCAATCGGCATGACCACCACACCCAAGATGCCCGCCCTCTTCATCGGCCACGGTTCACCGATGAATGCGCTGGAGCGCAACCGCTACACCGAGGCCTGGCGCGCACTCGGTGCGTCGCTGGCCAAGCCCAAGGCCGTGCTGTGCATTTCGGCGCACTGGCTCACGCGTGGATTGGCCGTTACGACCATGCCGAAGCCCCGCACCATCCACGACTTCGGCGGCTTCCCGCAGGCCTTGTTCGATGTGCGGTACCCCGCGCCGGGCAGCCCTGCGCTTGCCGGGCGGGTGTGCGAGTTGCTCAAGCCACTGCCGGTGGCGCTTGATACCGAATGGGGACTCGATCACGGTGCCTGGTCGGTGCTGGTGCATCTGTTCCCCGGCGCCGATGTGCCGGTGGTGCAGCTCAGCCTCGATGCCACGCAGCCCGAGGCTTTCCACTACGCGATAGGCCAGCAACTGGCGGCGCTGCGTGACGAGGGCGTGCTGATTCTCGGCACCGGCAACGTCGTGCACAACCTGCGGCGACTCGACGTGCAGACCGGTGCGGCCCACGACTGGGCGACGCGCTTCGAGGCCTTTGCCAGGCAGGCCGTGCGGGCGCGCGACCATGCCGCACTCATCGACTGGCGGGCGCAGGGTGCCGATGCGGCGTTGGCGACGCCCACGCCAGAGCACTACTGGCCGCTGCTGCCGGTGCTGGGCACGCAGGCTGTGGACGAGCGCGCCGAGATCGTGATCGACGGCATCGAGCTGGGTGCGATCAGCATGATGACGGTGCAGATCGACTGAAGCCGGCGGGAAGCGCCCTCAAAAAATCCGAACGATGGCGACAGAACAAATTGATTTCGCGTTTCATGCGCGAGGTCTAGTCTCGCTGCACTTTCATCCCTCACCAGGACAGCGAACATGAGCACCAACACCCTCGACTCCATCAAGCACCGCGTCTCCGCCAATGCCTTCGACACCGCCAAGCCGCTCTCAAAGGCCGAGATCGAGGACCTGGTGAGCTACGCACTCGAAGCGCCTTCGTCGTTCGACATCCAGCACGCGCGCTTCATCGCCGTGGTGGATCAGGCGCAGAAGGAGAAGCTGAAAGCGCTCTCCTGGAATCAGGCCAAGGTCACCGACGCGGCGGTGACCTTCATCATCCTCGGCGACACGCTGGCCCACGAAAAATTGCCGGATTTGCTTGGCCGTGCGGTGAAAGCCGGCGTGTTCGAGCAGGGTGTGGCGGACTATCTCGTCAACGGCGCGGCAGGTTTCTACAGCAACTACACCAACGAGCGGCTGGTGCGTGATGAAGTGATCCGCAGCGCCAGCTTTGCGGCGATGAACCTCATGCTCGCCGCAGATGCCAAGGGCCTCGTGAGCGGGCCGATGATCGGCTTCGATTCGGCCGGCGTGCAGAAGGCCTTCAACATCCCCGAGCGCTACGTGCCGGTGATGACGCTCGCCGTCGGCTACGCGAAGGAAGCCGACAACTGGCCGCGCAAGCCGCGCCTCACCGTCGCCGAAACGCTCGCTTACGACGAAGGCAAGGTGTTCTAGGCAACCTGCGTCCGCCAGCGACTTCGATTACGCGCTGGCGGTGCTGCATGCCCGGCCGCAGGCGTTCGATAATGTGCGCATGACCATGCCCCAGCAAATCTGATGAACACCGCATCGCCCGCGCAAAGCCCTGTTGAAGATCCGCACATCGTCATCGTCGGGGGTGGCTTCGGCGGCATGGCGGCAGCCCAGGCACTGGGTGCGAAAGGTCATCGGGTGACGCTGCTCGACAAGCGCAACTTCCAGTTGTTTCAGCCGCTGCTGTATCAGGTGGCGACGGGTCTGTTGCCTACAGGCGATATCGCCGCACCGCTGCGCGTGGTGCTCAAGCGGCACCGCAGCGTCACCGTGCTGCAGAGCAAGGTGACCGACATCGACCCGGTGGCGCAGACGCTCACCCACGAGCATGGCCTGCTCGCCTACGACCAGCTGATCGTGGCGACGGGTGTGAAGCATTCCTACTTCGGCAACGACCAGTGGCGCGCGCATGCGCCGGGGCTGAAGACGCTCGAACACGCGCTGGAGATCCGCCGCAAGGTGATCGGCGCCTTCGAGGCGGCCGAACTGCTGGACGACCCCGCCGCCCGCCGCGCGGCGCTGCGCTTCGTGGTGGTGGGTGCCGGGCCCACCGGTGTGGAGCTGGCCGGTGCCATTGGCGAGTTGGCGCACGTGACCATGCCGGGCGAGTTCCGCCGCGCCGACCCGCGCGAGGCGGAAGTGCTGCTGCTCGAAGGCGGGCCGGCGGTGCTGCCGGCCTATTCCGCCAAGCTGCGCGCCAAGGCCCAGGCGCATCTGCAATCGCTCGGCGTGACGGTGCGGCTGGGGGCGCTGGTGAAAGGCATCGACGCCACGGGGGTGGAGGTGGAAGTGGGCGGTGTGCGCGAGCGCATCGCCGCGCCCACCGTGCTGTGGGCGGCGGGTGTGGCGGCCTCAGCCTTCGGCGTGCTGCTGGCCCAGCGCTGCAAGGCCGCCACCGATCGCGCCGGCCGCATCCAGGTCGATGGCGAATGCCGCGTGCCGGGCTTTGCCAACATCGCCGTCATCGGCGACCTCGCCGCTTTGCAGGACCGCACCGGCGCCACCGTGCCCGGCCTTGCGCAGGGCGCGCTGCAGACCGGCGCCTATGTCGCCCAAAGACTGGATGCCGAACTGCTCCAACACAAGGCGCCGGCCGCTTTCCGCTACCGCAATCTCGGCAGCATGGCGGTGATCGGCACTCATCGCGCGGTGGGCGATCTGCGCTTCATGGAGGTCAGCGGCTGGATCGGCTGGTGGCTGTGGGCGCTGGTTCACGTCATGGGGCTGATCCAGGGCCGCCAGCGCGTGCGCGTGTTCATCACCTGGGCCTGGCGCTACGTCACGCGGCAGGTCGGCGATCGGCTGGTGACCGGCGAGGCCAGAAAGCGGACCTAGCCGTAGGGCTCGCTGGCGGCGATGCGATAGCTCTCGGCGCGGCCGGCGGCATACCACTCCTGCAGGGCGGGCAGTGCCAGCACCGCATCCGCGTAGTCCTGGCAAACCCCGGGTAGTGTCACGCCATAGGTGACAAAGCGCGTGACCACGGGCGCATAGAAGGCATCGGCGGCAGTGAAGTCGCCGAACAGGAAAGGCCCGCTGCCGCCGAAGCGCGCGCGGCATTCCGTCCACACCGCCGCGATGCGCTCGATGTCGGCCAGCACCTCCGGCGTGTGCCCACGGCCCGGATGCGAGGCGCGGCAGTTCATCGGCATGTGGGTGCGCAAGGCGGTGAAGCCCGAGTGCATCTCGGCGGCCACACAGCGGGCGAGTGCGCGCACCTCGGCATCCTGCGGCCACACCGCCACGCCCGGGTACTGCTCGGCCAGGTACTCGACGATGGCGAGCGAGTCCCAGACCACCACGTCGCCATCGTGCAGCGTCGGCACCTTGCCGCTGGGCGTGTGCAGCCGTAGCTGCTCGCGCGACTCCGGCCCGTAGAGCGGTACCAGCAGTTCCTCGAAGGGCAGATCCAGCACCCGCATCAACAGCCAGGGGCGCAGCGACCAGGAGGAATAGTTCTTGTTGCCGATGACCAGTTTCATGAGCATTTCCTTGTGGCGGTGGAGGCGCAATCCATGAGCGATAGTGAGGCGAGTCGATACAATGTGCGCTATGGCTTCCAATTTAACCATCGCCCTCTCGAAGGGCCGCATTCTCGACGAATCGCTGCCGCTGCTGGCCAAGATCGGCCTCGCACCTGCAGGCGATATCGACCGTCTGCTCCGCGTACCCAGCACCCAGCCGGACGTGTTCTTCCTCATCATCCGCCCCACCGACGTGCCGACCTATGTCGAGTACGGCGCGGCTGATATGGGCATCGTCGGCAAGGACATCCTGATGGAGCACGGCGGTGCCGCGCTCTACGAGCCGCTGGATTTGAACATCGCCCGCTGCCGCCTTTCGGTCGCGGCCCCCAAGGGGTTTGAATACCGGCCCGGCAAGCGGCTGCGCGTCGCCACCAAATACCCCGAAATCACCAAGCGCCACTATGCTGCACGCGGTGAACAAGTCGAGATCATCAAGCTCTACGGCTCGATGGAACTCGCGCCGCTGGTGGGCCTCGCCGATGTGATCGTCGATCTGGTCGCCACCGGCAAGACGCTGGTGGCGAATGGCCTGGTCGAGATCGAGCACATCTGCCAGGTCACCTCGCGCCTCGTTGTCAACAAGGCGGCGATGAAGATGAAGCACGCGCGCATCCGGGCGCTCCTGGCCGAGTTTGAAAAGACGACGGGCTAGGCGATGACTGTGCTCATCAACCGCCTCGCCACCGCCGAGGCTGATTTTGAAGTGCGTTTTGCAGCGCTCACCGATCGTGCGCCAGAGTCGTCGCTGGACGTCACCGCGCGCACGATAGAGATCGTCGAGGCCATCCGCGTGCGCGGTGATGCGGCACTCGTCGATTACACCAATCGCTTCGACCGCCGCAGTGTTGGCAGCGCCAGCGAACTGGAGTTGCCCAAGTCTGCCCTCGAAGCCGCGTGGCACAGCCTGCCGGCTGATTTGCAGCAGGCGCTGCAAACCGCTGCGGCGCGCATCCGCGCCTACGCCGAGCATCAGAAAATCGCCGAGTGGAGCTTCGTAGACAGCCTGGGCAACACGTTGGGTCAGCGCGTCACGCCACTCGATCGCGCCGGTCTCTACGTGCCCGGTGGCAAGGCCGCGTATCCGTCTTCAGTGTTGATGAACGCCATCCCCGCGAAAGTGGCTGGGGTGGGCGAACTGGTGATGGTTACACCGACGCCGGGCGGTGAGCCGAACACCACCGTGCTGGGGGCGGCGCATCTCGCGGGTGTGGATCGCGTCTTCACCATCGGCGGTGCGCAGGCGGTGGCGGCACTCGCCTATGGCACCGAAACCGTGCCGCCAGTGGACAAGATCTTCGGCCCCGGCAACGCTTACGTCGCCGCTGCCAAGCGCCTCGTGTTCGGGCGCGTCGGCATTGATGCGATTGCCGGGCCGTCGGAGATTCTGGTGATCTGCGATGGCCTCACCAACACCGACTGGATCGCGATGGACCTGTTCAGTCAGGCCGAACATGACGAAGACGCGCAGAGCATTCTGCTGTCGCCCGATGCGGCGTTTCTCGATGCCGTGCAGGCCGCACTCGACCGCCGCATCGCCGAGCTGCCGCGCGATGCCATCGTGCGGGCGGCGCTGAAAGATCGCGGCGCACTCATCCACGTCCGCTCGCTCGAAGAGGCCTGCACGCTCGCCAATCGCATCGCCGCAGAGCACCTCGAACTGTCGGTGGAAAATCCGCACGCGCTGCTGCCGTTGATCCGCCACGCCGGCGCCATCTTTCTCGGCCGACATGCGCCCGAGGCCTTCGGCGATTACTGCGCCGGCCCCAATCACGTGCTGCCCACTTCACGCGCGGCGCGCTTCAGCAATCCGCTCGGTGTGTACGAGTTTCAGAAGCGCACCAGCCTCATCGAATGCACGCCCGAGGGTGCAAAGGCTCTTGCGCCCATCGCCGGCCGCATCGCCGATGCCGAAGGCTTGCAGGCCCATGCTGCCAGTGCGCGCGACCGCGGCTAAAACGCAGCGCGCTGTCACCGGAGTTTCATAACCGCGTCACGCCTCGGGTCTAGCCTCCGCGCAACTACGGAGCTTTGACCCATGCAAAAGATTGTTCTCGCCGCCGCCTTCGTGGTGGCCCTGCCTGCGTTCGCGCAGCTGTCCGCGCCGGCCAATGGCCCGCAGCTCGTCGCCTCGCACCGTGGCGCTTCGGCCTACGCGCCGGAGCACACCCTGTTCGCCTACGACCTCGCCATCGAGCAGGACACCGACCTGCTCGAATGCGATGTGATCCTCACCAAGGACGAGGTGCCGGTGTGCATCCACGACGAGACCATCGACCGCACCGTGGCCGACGGCAAGACGGGTCGCGTTGATAGCTACACGCTGGCGGAACTACGCGAGTTCGACTTCGGCAGCTGGTTCAACACGGCGAACCCGACGCTGGCGAAGTCCGAGTATGTGGGCGCCAAGATCGTGCCCTTCGAGGAAGAACTCGACTGCTATCTGCGCCACAACCCCAAGCTGCGTTTCTACCCCGAGACCAAGGATTCCGCCGGCGGCCGCGCCGAGCAGATCCTGCAGGAGATGCTCACGCGCAAGGGCTTGATCGACACCGGCGACCCGATGAACCGGGTGCAGACGGCAACCATCGTCTTGCAGAGCTTCGACCCCGGCAGCCTGCAGCGCATGCGCTCGCTCAACAGCACCATCCCGACCGGCTTTCTCTACACCGCGCCGACGAGTATCGACATCCTGCAATACCAGCTCACCGGCGATGGCCCGGACTACATCGACTTCTTCATCCCCAACTCGGCGGCGATCCTCATCGACCCGACGCTGGTGCAGCGCTACCACGCGGCGGGACACGATGTGCACACCTGGACAGTGAACGATGCGAACCAGATGGACCTTTTGCTGAGCCTCGGCGTCGATGCGCTGTTCACCAACAACAGCGATGTGCTGCGCGCGCGCATCGACGCCAAGGGCAGCGGCACCACGCCCGAGCAGCGCAACAATCCCAAGAACTTCGCGCATGGCTGCGTCGGTATCGCCGGCCGCGTGACGAGCAAGGATGGCCCCGGCGATGTGTGGGAGCCAACCGGTCTGCGCGGCGTGCAGCTGAAGAGCGCGAGTGCTGGTTCGGTCACGCCAGTGCCGGCCGTACCGGTGGCAGCCCCCGACACCGCCAGCGGCCGATTCGGCGGCGGCAGTCTGGGCAGCGTGATGCTGGGCTTGTTCGGATTTGCGGCGCTGCGTCGCAAGCTCAGTCGCTGAGGTCTTCCACAATGCCTCGCAGTGCGCGATAGCCCTCGACCAGCCTGGGGCCAGGGCGGCCGAGATAGGCTTCGGTCACGGCGTGAATGTGGTTGTCGCGTACGGCGGCGAGCGCGCTCCAGCCCTCGCGGCGGCGAACGACCGCGCTGCGATATTTCGCGAGCGGCACGCCGCACCAGCTCATTACGATGGCGTCGGGCGCGGCTTCGATGATCTCGGCATCGGTGAGCGGCGTGCTCTTGCCCGCGCGTGCGGCAAAAGGATTGCAGCCGCCGGCGAGTTCGATCAAATCGGTCACCCAGCTGTCGTGCGTCGGCGCGATGACCGGCTTGGGCCACCACTCCACCAACACTTTTGCGCGATGCGCTTGCGGCGGGACGGCGGGCATCGCAGCGCGCATGTCGGCGACCAAGGCCGCGCCGCGCTCGGGCACGCCAAGGGCGGCGGCGATGCGGGTGATGTCGTCGTAGACATCGCTCAGCCGCAGCGGCTCGCAGACCAGCGTGTTGAGGCCCGCCGCATCGAGTTGCGCCACGATGGCGTCGTGGCCGGGCAGCGTGCGCGAAGTGAGCACGAGGTCTGGCTTGAGCGCCAGCACCTTGTCGAGTTCGAGGTTGAGGTCGCGGCCGAGCTGCGGCAGCGCGCGCACCACCGCCGGAGGAAAGTCGGAGTCGTCATCGACCCCGACCAGCCAGTGGGCACAGCCCAGCGCGCAGACGATCTCGGTGTTCGAGCAGGTGTGCGAGACGATGCGCATCAACGCCCGGCAAGTGCCTTGCGGATGCGCCCGAAGGCGGGCGAAATCATGCCGTAGAGCACGCCCTTGAGCAGCGGGCCGGTGCCCGGCACTTTTGGCTCGAAGGTGATGACGTAATCCACGCGGGTGCCAGTGCCGTCGGCGTGAAACTCGATACGACCTTGGTGATTCTTCAGCGGTGAGCCCTTGCTGATGTAGTACTCGATCAGCTTGCCCGGCGTGCTGGTGCGCACGGTTTCCTCGAACGCGATCGGACCGTAGCCGATGCGGCGAACCGAGCCTTCGCCGTCCGAGTGCTTGATGTCCTTGCCCAGCCGCACGCGGCGGATGAACTTGAGCTTGGCCGCCAGCGGCCCGCCCGCCATCGCGCCAAAGGTCTCGTGGCTCGCAAAGTAGGGGAACACCTTGGCGGGTGCGGCATTGAAATGCTCGGTGAAGCGGACGCTCTGCTGGGACATCTTTTGGTCTCCTCCAAGAATGTTTGTCTTGTTACGGCGCTGATGATCATTGATTATCAAACCAACCACATCGGTCTTCATTTCTCACATCGCATGAGCCTTCGATAGGGCAGCACCTATCTATAGCGCGTGGTCGGCTTGATAATGCACGCGGGAGTCGGCCAGACAACCGCCGCTATCACGTTGATAGGGGAGGAAAGTCCGGGCTCCAAAGGGCAGTGTGCCAGTTAACGGCTGGGCGGCGTGAGCCGACAGATAGCGCAACAGAAAGATACCGCCGATGGCCTTCGTGATCGGGGTTCCCCGCAAAGTAGCTGTTCACTTTGTGGGGTGATCGAGAGGGATCAGGCAAGGGTGAAATGGTGCGGTAAGAGCGCACCGCGAGCTTGGTAACAAGCCGGCACGGCAAACCTCACACGGAGCAAGACCAAATAGGGCAGGAGTGCATCGCAAGATGCATAACGCGCGGCCCGCGTGCCTGCCGGGTAGGTTGCTAAAGCGCCGTGGCGACACGGCGCGTAGAGGAATGGTTGTCTCGGTCGTCGCTCGCAAGGGCGGCGGGTACGACAGAACCCGGCTTACAGGCCGACTCCCACTTTATTTCTCGACTCAGCTGCCTTTGAGGCGCTGCAAAGCTCGTCTCTTACTTTAAGAGTCAGCTGCAATTCATTGATTTTATTCAAGTACAAAAAGTGAACTTTTCAGGAAAGCTAAGTCTTTGACGACATTGAGGTTTTCGCACTTCCGGGCCTTGCCTTTGGGGAGCGAAGTGGGATAATCGCCCACGAAAGGGAGTGAAATGGAGCTACCGGGGCTCCACTCTCTTTCATGGGGCAGCACATGTTTTCTGGGTCGCACACCGCCAGCATCGACGAAAAGGGAAGGCTTGCCATCCCCGCCCGTTTTCGCGCGGCGCTCGCGGCCGATGCGCAGGGCCAGCTCGCCATCACGCCGACGCCCGAGGGCATCAAGCTGTATCCGATGCCGGTGTTCGAGAACATCGCCAAGAACGTCATCCCCAGGCACCCCGACATCGCCCAGCGCCGCGCGCTGAAGAATCTCTTCGTCGGCCAGTCGATGACGCTGGAGATGGACGCCCAGGGCCGCATGCTGCTGCCGCCCAAGTTTCGCGATGCGCTCGGCACCGCCGTGGTGCTGGTGGGGCAGGTCGATCATTTCGCGTTGTGGAGCGAAGCCGCCTGGATGGCCCACGCCGCCGCCAGCGAAGCCGATTACGCCAACGCTTTTGCGGCGCTCGATCTGTGAGCCATGCCCGTGGATGGCTCGCCCCTCATCCCGCCGCCCGCGCTGCGGCGACCTGACGCCATGCACACGCACCGTCCGGTTCTGCTCGACGAAGCACTTGCCGGGCTCTTGGTCGCTGAGCGTCCCGACGGCCTTTATGTGGACGGCACCTACGGACGCGGCGGGCATTCGGGCGCAATCCTCGCCGCCCTCTCGCCCAAGGGCGTGCTGCACGCCATCGACCGCGATCCGGAGGCGGAGGCCAATGCCGCGCGCTTCGTGGATGACGCGCGTTTCCGTTTTCATTCGAGCAACTTTGCCCAATTGATGACGGTGGCGACCAGCAACGGCTTCGCCGGCAAGGTCGACGGCCTTTTGCTCGATCTCGGCGTTTCCAGCCCGCAGTTCGACGATGCCGCGCGCGGCTTCTCGTTCAGCCACGACGGCCCGCTCGACATGCGTATGAACCCGCGCGTCGGCGAGAGTGCGGCCGAGTGGCTGATGCGCGCGCGCGAAGCCGAAATCGCCGATGTGCTGTTCAACTTCGGCGACGAGAAGAACAGCCGCCGCATCGCCGCGCGCATCGTCGAGACGCGTGCCGAAACGCCGCTCAGCAGCACCGCACAACTGGCGTCGCTGATTGCCAGCGTGCCCGGCCCGCGCAGCCACAAGATCCACCCCGCGACGCGCAGCTTCCAGGCCATCCGCATCTTCATCAACGGGGAGCTGGACGCGCTGCGGGTCGCGCTCTCGGTCAGCTTCAACCTGCTCGCGCCCAAGGGTCGCCTTGCCATCATCAGCTTCCATTCGCTGGAAGACCGCATGGTCAAGCAGTTCCTGCGCGATGCCGGCGGCAAGCGTGCGGCGGTCGATAAATATGCGCACCTTAAAGAGGGTGCAGTGACCGACGAGAAGGGCCCGATGCGACTGGTCGAGATCGGCCGCGTGTTCCCAAGTGAAGCCGAGCTGGCGATCAATCCCCGCGCGCGGTCGTCCGTGCTGCGCATCGCTGAAAAAACCGTGGCGGCATCGCCATGAGCGACAGCGACTTCACCCGCCGCCTCGCTGCCCGCAAGCCGCGTCCCGGCCTGCTGCTGCCCCTGTTTCTCGGCACGTTCGCGTTGTGCTCCGCAGTGCTGGTGGTGCAAGTCAAAAATGACAACCGCCGCCTCACCAACGAGAGCACGCAGCTGCGCGATGCGCGCGACCAGCTCGACGTGGAGTGGTCGCAGTTGCAGCTGGAAGAGGCCGCGCACAGCAGCCACTCGCGCATCGAAACCATCGCCCGCAACCAGCTCAAGATGGTCGAGCCGCGTGAGACAGTGATGGTGCCGAGCGGCATCGGCGGGACGCCATGAACGCCCCGCGCAAGCCTGTCGCGCCCGGCGCACCGCAGCCGGTCGCCGCCTGGCGCCGCTGGTTCGTGCTCGGGCTGCTCGGCCTCGGTGCGCTCGGCGTGGTGTCGCGCGCCTTCTACCTGCAGGTGATGACCCGCGAGTTTCTGGTGACGGAGGGCGACAAGCGCCACATCCGAAACCTCTCGCTGCCCGGCCTGCGCGGCGCGGTGCTCGACCGCAATGGCAACGCGCTCGCGCTCTCGGCGCCGGTGGATTCGCTCTGGGCCGTGCCGGAAGACCTGCTCACGCCCGCCGCCGAGCCCTATCGCGTCGCACTCGCCGAGATGCTCGGCAAGAAGCCCAAGGTGCTGGAGCAGTTCCTGCGCAAGCAGGCCGACGCCGACAAGCGCTTCGTCTATCTGCTGAAGAACCAGAATCCCGATGTGGTCGCGCGCATCCTCAAGCTGAAAGCGCCGGGGGTATTCGCCGAGCGCAGCTACTCGCGCTACTACCCCTCGGGTGAAGTGGTGGGTCAGGTCGTCGGCTTCTGCGGGCTGGAAGGCCATGGCCTCGAAGGGCTGGAAAAAGCGCTTGATACCACCCTCACCGGCGAATCCGGTTTCCGTCGCGTCATCCGCTCGCGCGACGGCAAGGTGGTGGAAGACACCGGCACCGAAAAAGCCGCGCGCCCCGGCAAGGATCTCAAGCTCACGCTCGACCTGCGCGTGCAATATCTCGCCTATCGCGAGCTGGCAGCAGCCGTCGAGCGCAACAAGGCGCAGGGCGGCATGATCGTGGTGGCCGAGGTGAAGACCGGCAATATCCTTGCCGTCGCCGCGCTGCCGGCCTACAACCCCAACAACCCGGAAGACCGCAAGACTGGCCTGCGCAACCGCGCCATCACCGACCGCCTCGAACCCGGCAGCACCATCAAGCCGCTGATGGTCGCGCAGGCGCTGGAATCCGGCGCGTTCACCGCACAGAGCCGCATCGACACCGGCCCCGGCTACATGCAGATCGGCAGCTGGACGGTGCGCGACATCCATCCGCATGGCGTGGTGGATCTGCCTGAACTGCTGGCGGTGTCCAGCAACGTCGGTGCCGCGATCATGGGCCTGAAGATGGGCGCGCAATCGCTGTGGTCGGGCTACCAGAACTTCGGCATCGGCGAGCCGATCGAGCTGGGCTTTCCCGGTGAAGTGACTGGCGTGCTGCGTGCGCCGAACAAGTGGCGCGAGTCGGACATCAGTGCCGCCGCCTACGGCTATGGCGTGTCGATGAGCGCGCTGCATCTGGTGCGCGCCTATGCCGCACTCGGCAATGCAGGCCTCATGCCGCAACTCTCGCTGGTGCAGCGAGACGCGCTGCCGCCGCCGCGCCGCGCCATTTCTGCTGCCAGCGCCAACGCCGTGCTCGGCATGCTGCGCGGCGTGGTTTCGCTCGACGGCACGGGTATTAAAGCCGCCGTGCCCGGCTACAGCGTGGCGGGCAAGACCGGCACCGTGCGCAAACTGAAATTGACCGGTGGTTACGAAGACCGCCGCCACTGGTCGGCTTTCGTCGGCCTGATCCCCGCCAACGATCCACAGCTGGTGGGTCTGGTCTTCGTCGATGAGCCGACCCAGGGCGGCTACTACGGCGGCACGGTGGCAGCACCCGTGTTCTCGGCGGTGATGGGTGGTGCCGCGCGTCTCTTGCAGATTCCCCAAGATTTGCCGCTGACCGATGGTGCGCAGACCGTGCAGGCCGCGCCCGCGATGAAAGAGCCACACGCATGAGCGCGCTCTTGAACGTGCTGCTCGATGGCTACGCGCGCGCGCCGGAGCTGGAAGTGACGGGTGTGGAAATCGACTCGCGTCGCGTCACTGCCGGCGATGCGTTTCTCGCCGTCAAGGGTATTGGCAGCCACGGCTTGCAGCATGTGGAGCTGGCGATGGAGCGCGGTGCCTCGGCCGTGGTGTGGGAGCCCGCGCCCGGCATCGCCGAGCCCGAAGACCTGTCGGTGCCGCAGATCGCCGTCGCGGGTCTCTCGAAGAAAGTCGGCGCCATCGCCGCACGCTTTCACGGCGAGCCCGCGAAAAAACTGTTCACCGTCGGCGTCACCGGCACCGATGGCAAGACCAGCACCGCCTATCTCGTCGCGCAGGCGCTCGACGTGCTGGGTGTCGATTGCGGCTACCTCGGCACCATCGGTTACGGCCGCGTCAGCGCGCTGAAAGAAGCCAGCCACACCACACCCGACGCCATCCGTCTGCAAGAGCTGTTCGCCGACTTCGTTGCCCAGGGCTTGAAGGCCTGCGCGATGGAGGTGAGCAGCCATGCGCTCGACCAAGCGCGGGTCAGCGGCATCGGGTTTGACGTCAGCATTCTCACCAACATCACCCGCGATCACCTCGACTATCACGGCACCGTCGAGGCCTATGCGGCGGCAAAGAAAAAGCTCTTCACCGAGCACACGCGGGGCGTGCGGGTCATTAATCGCGACGATGCGGTGGGTGCTGTCTGGGCGTCGCAGTTCGACGCCGTCATCGTCTATGGCATCGAAGGTGCCGCACCGGCAAATGGCCAGTGGCTGATTGCACGCACGCTGCAACTCTCGACCGAAGGCCTGGTATTCACACTCGATTCCAGCTGGGGCAGCGCCACCATACGCTCGCGCCTGCTCGGCCACTTCAACGTCTACAACCTGCTCGCCGCACTGGCCGCGCTGCTGGCCAAGGGCGTGACGCTGGCCGATGCCGTGACCGTGCTGGCGCAACTGCGCACCGTGCCGGGTCGCATCGAAGGCTTCAAGGGGCCAAAGGCCGCACCGCTGGTGGTGGTCGATTACGCCCACACGCCGGAGGCGCTGACACAGATTCTGAAAGCCGCACGCGCGCACTGCGCCGGCAAGCTCATCTGCGTGTTCGGCTGTGGCGGCGACCGGGATCGCGGCAAGCGGCCATTGATGGGGGCGGCAGCAGAAGAGGGTGCCGACATTGCCATCATCACCGACGACAACCCGCGCAGCGAAGCGCCGCAAGCGATCGTGGCGGACATCGTCGCTGGGTTTGCCGATGCTGAAAGCGCACGCGTGATTCATGACCGTGCCGAAGCCATTCGCACTGCCGTACAGGCCGCAGGCGCAGACGACGTGGTGGTGATCGCCGGGAAAGGTCACGAGACAACGCAGACCGTCGGTACCGACGTGCGTGCATTCAGCGATCGTGCGTTCGTGGCAGCGCTGGTCGGCGCCGAGGAACGAGTCTGATGGAAATGCTCAGCGCCACCGCCCGCCGCTTGAACGTGCCGCTGCAAGGTGCCGATGCGCGCGTGCTGCGCGTGGTCACCGACACCCGCGCGGTGCAGCCGGGCGATCTGTTCGTGGCGCTGAAGGGCGAGCGTTTCGATGCCCATGATTTCGTGGCGGAAGCCGCCGCCAAGGGTGCGGTCGGCGCGCTGGTGTCGCGGCGCTGCGATGCCGCCATCGCACAGCTCGTGGTACCCGACACGCTGCTCGCGCTGCAAGCCTATGCGGCAAGCTGGCGCGCGGACTTCGACCTGCCCCTGATTGGTGTGACCGGCAGCAACGGCAAGACCACGACCAAGCAGTTGCTCGCGGCCGTGTTCGCCGCGCGCGGCCCGGTGCTGGCGACCGAGGGCAACCTCAACAACCACATCGGCATGCCGCTGACGCTGCTGAAACTACGCGCCGAACACCGCACCGCGGTGATCGAAATGGGCGCGAGCGGCGCAGGTGAAATCGCCCTGCTGGCGCGCCTGGCGCAGCCCACCGTGGGCCTCATTACCCAGGCCGGCGACGCGCATCTGGAAGGCTTTGGCAATCGCGAAGGTGTGGCGCGCGGCAAGGGCGAACTGCTGAGCGCCCTGCAGGATGGTGTGGCCATCATCAACGCCGACGATGCCTATGCCGGGCTGTGGAAAAAACTCGCCGGCGACAACCGCATCGTCAGCTTCGGCTTTGCCGCGCATGCGGAAGTGCGCGCCGAAGACCTGCTGAGCACGCCCGATGGCAATCGCTTCACGCTGCTGACGCCGGATGGCAGTGCCACCGTCAACCTGCCGCTGCCCGGCCGACACAACATCGCCAACGCACTCGCTGCGGCTGCGGCGGGCTACGCGCTCGGCTTGTGTGTGGACACCATCGCGAGCGGCCTGCAGAACGTCGAGCGTCCCAAAGGCCGCGTTGTCATCCACACCACGCCCACTGGCGCGCGCCTGATCGACGACAGCTATAACGCCAATCCCACCTCGCTCGCCGCCGCGATGGCGCTGCTCGCCAAGGAACCAGGCCAGCGCGTGCTGGTGCTGGGCGATATGGCCGAACTTGGCCCCACCGCCGACGAGCTGCATGCCCGCGCCGGCATCGAGGCCAAAGCACTGGGCCTGAATGCGCTGCTCACGCTGGGCCCGCGCTCGGCGCACGCCGCCCGGACGTTCGGCATCGGTGGCAAGGCCTTCGGCACGCTCGATGCGCTGATCGACGCGCTGCGTCCGCAGCTGAAAGCGCTCACCACCGTACTGGTTAAAGGCTCCCGCTCGGCGGGCATGGAGCGTGTCGTTACGGCGCTGCTCGACTCGCAAGCCCAACAACAAAAAGCCACAGAGGGAGCGCACTGATGCTGTACCACCTCGCGCAATGGTTGCAGGCCGACTACTCCTGGCTGCGCCTGTTCAACTACCTCACCGTGCGCGCGATGCTGGGCATTCTCACGGCGCTGATTTTCAGCTTCGTGTTCGGGCCGATCCTCATCGAGCGTTTGTACCGCTTCAAGTTCGGTCAGCCGATCCGCAGCGATGGCCCCGCGTCGCACCTGAAGAAGACCGGTACGCCGACGATGGGCGGGCTCTTGATTCTCGCCGCCATCACCGTCTCGACCTTGCTGTGGGGCAATCTCACCAGCAAGTACGTGTGGTTCTCGCTCATCGTCACGCTGGCATTCGGTGCGGTGGGGTTTGCGGACGACTACATCAAGATCAAATACAAGAATCCGAAGGGACTGCCGTCGCGCAAGAAGTATTTCTGGCTGTCTCTGGTCGGCATGTCGGTGAGCGTGGCGATTTACCTGAGTGCCAAGACACCGATGGAGACCGCACTGATCGTGCCCTTCCTCAAGAACGTCTCGTTGCCGCTCGGCTGGATGTTCGTGATCTGGACCTATCTTGTCATCGTCGGCAGCAGCAATGCGGTGAATCTCACCGACGGCCTCGACGGCCTCGCCATCATGCCCACCGTGCTGGTCGCCTCCGCACTCGCGGTGTTCGCCTACTGCACCGGCAACGTCAAGATCGCCGAATACCTGGGCATCCCCTACATCGTCGGTGTCGGCGAACTGGCGATCTTCTGCACCGCCATCGCCGGTGCGGGTCTCGGCTTTTTGTGGTTCAACGCCTACCCCGCGCAGGTATTCATGGGCGATGTCGGCGCACTGGCCTTAGGCGCCGCACTCGGCGTGGTGGCAGTGCTGGTGCGGCAGGAAATCGTGCTCGCCATCATGGGTGGCGTGTTCGTGGCCGAGACCATCTCGGTGGCGCTACAAGTGGGCTACTTCAAGTACTCCGGCGGCAAGCGCATTTTCCGTATGGCACCGCTGCACCATCACTACGAATTGAAGGGCTGGCCCGAGCCCAAGATCATCGTCCGCGCCTGGATCATCACCTTGATCCTCGTGCTGATCGGCCTCTCCACGCTCAAGGTGAGGTAAGACGATCATGGGCCGCACCAGTCAACTCTATGGGGGCAAGCGCATGCTGGTGGTGGGCTTGGGGCTCTCTGGAGCCTCGGCACTGCGCTATCTCGCACGCGAGGGTGCGTCGATCGTCGTCACCGACTCGCGCCCGGCACCGTCTGGCATCGAGGCCCTGAAGGCGATGTTCCAGAACGCCGAGTTCCAGCTGGGCGCGTTCGATGCCCCCGAGCCGCTCAGCCAGTTCGTCGAAGCCGTGGTGTCTCCCGGCGTCGATCTGCGCGATCCCTTCATCCAGAAACTGCGCGCCGCCAAGGTGCCCATCGTCGGCGACGTCGAGCTGTTCGCGCGTGCTGCCAAGGCGCCAGTCATCGCCATCACCGGCAGCAACGGCAAGTCGACGGTGACCACGCTGGTGGGTGCGATGGCGAAGGCGGCCGGCATCAAGGTCGCCATCGGCGGCAACCTCGGCCAGCCCGCGCTGGAGCTGTTGCAGGAAGAGCCGAAGCTCTATGTGCTGGAGTTGTCCAGCTTCCAGCTCGATACCACCCACACGCTGCGCTGCAAGGCGGCAGCGTTTCTCAATCTGTCGGAAGACCATCTCGACCGTCACGGCACGATGGAGGCCTACAGCGCCGCCAAGGCGCGCATCTTCAACGGCTGCGAAGTGGCCGTGATCAACCGCGACGACGCCGCCACCCGGCAGGGCAGCGAGCAGGCGCGACGCAAGCTGAGCTTTGGTCTGGATGCGCCGCGTGCACCGGGCGAGTTCGGCCTGGCCGACCAGCGTGGCGAAGTCGCACTCGCCACCGCGCGTGACCGGCTGCTGCCGCTGCACCAGATGAAGATCGCCGGCCTGCACAACGCCGCCAATGCGCTGGCCGCACTGGCCTTGATCGAGGCGGCGGACTTGCCGCGCGCCACCGCGCTCAAGGCGCTGAGCGAGTTCCGTGGCCTGCCCCACCGCTGCGCGCTGGCGGGCGAGATCGACGGCGCGCGCTACTACAACGACAGCAAGGGCACCAATGTCGGCAGCACGCTCGCTGCCATTCGTGGCCTGCCTGCGCCGGTGGTGTGGCTGGGCGGCGGCCAGGGCAAGGGGCAGGATTTCGGCCCGCTCGCCGCAGCCCTCGCGCAGAAGGGCAGTGCCGCCGTGCTGTTCGGCGAAGACGCTGACAAGATCGAAGCCGCCATATTCGGCAGCGTGCCGGTCTATCGCGAAGCGACGATGGCCGATGCCCTGAAGCGCGCCCGCACGCTGACGCAGCCCGGCGCTTCGGTGCTGCTGTCGCCCGCCTGTGCGAGCTTCGATCAGTTCAAGAGCTATGTGGATCGCGGCGAGCAGTTCGAGGCCGCGGTGGGGGCGATGAAATGAACGACTTCAGCCTGCCCAATCCGAAGTACGGTCTCGACGCGCCGTTCTGCCTCGCGTTGGCCGCACTGATGTGCTGGGGCCTGGTGATGGTCGCGTCTGCCAGCGTCGCCGTGGGCGAGAAACTCGGCGGCAGCTCGATGTTCTTTTTCTGGCGGCAACTGATGTTCATCGCGATGGGCATTGCTGCGTGCAGCGTGATGTTCTGCGTGCCCACCCTCTGGTGGCAGAAGAGCCGCTGGTGGCTGCTGGCCCTCGCCATCGCCCTGCTGGCCACCGTGGCGGTGACCGGCGTGAGCGTCAATGGCGCGCGCCGCTGGCTCGATATGCCCGGCCTGTTCCGCCTGCAAGCCTCGGAGCCCGCGCGTCTCGCCTTCATCGTCTGGCTCGCCGGCCACATCGTGAAGCGGCAGGCGCAGATCCAGACCACGTTCATGGGCTTCATCAATCCCATGATCTTTCTCGCACCGCTGCTGTTTTTCTTCCTGATCGAACCCGATCTGGGCGCGACCGTCATCCTGCTCGCCGTCACCTTCCTGATGCTGTTCCTGGGTGGCGCGCGGCTGATCTGGCTGGGGGCGCTGGCGGGGATCGCCGCGGGCGGCATCACGGTGCTGATTCTCACCGTCGCCTACCGCATGAAGCGCGTGCTGTCGTTCACCAACCCCTGGGAAGACGCTCTGGGCTCGGGCTTTCAGCTCACCCAATCGCTGATCGCCGTCGGCCGTGGCGAGTGGTTCGGCGTGGGCCTCGGCAACAGCGTGCAGAAGCTGATGTACCTGCCCGAAATGCACACCGATTTCATCTTCGCGATTCTCGCCGAGGAGTTTGGTCTGGTCGGCGTGCTGATACTGATGACGCTGTTCGGCATCGTCGTCTGGCGCGGCTTCAAGATCGGCCAGCAGGCCGAGCTGCTCGACCGCCGATTCGCCGGTTACCTCTGCTACGGCCTTGCCGGCTGGCTGGGCTTGCAGGCGCTCATCAACATGGCCGTCAACATGGGCGCGCTGCCCACCAAGGGCCTGACGCTGCCGCTGATCTCGTACGGCGGCTCGTCGCTGGTCACCGTCAGCCTGATGATCGGCCTGATCTTGCGCGTCGACTACGAAAACCGCGCCGCACTCGCGCTGCTGCCCAAGCCCCGCAACCGCACCTTCAGCGGCCGCGCCGTGCAGACCACGCAGCCGGCCTGGGGCCTGAAAGATCTGCTGTCGCCGCTGCGCAGCGGCTGGACGTCAGTGCGCACGCGGAGGGATGGCGCATGAACGTATTGATCTGCGCTGGCGGAACTGGAGGGCATGTGTTCCCCGCACTCGCGGTCGCCGTACGCCTGCGCGAGCTGGGCCACGTCGTGACCTGGATGGGCGCGCCGGATTCCTTCGAGTCAAAGCGGGTGCCGGAGGCGGGCTTCCCCATCGAGCTGGTGCGGGTCAGCGGCTTGCGCGGCAAGGGTGCACTGAAGTTGTTTGCCGCACCGCTGTTGCTGCTGCGCGCACTGCGCGATGCCTTCGGAGTGCTTCAAAAAGTGCAGCCCGATGTCGTGCTCGGCATGGGCGGATTTGCCGCCGGGCCTGGCGGCCTGGCCGCGTGGATCAAGCGCACGCCGCTGGTGATTCACGAACAGAACGCCGCCGCAGGACTCACCAACCGCCTGCTCGCGCGCATTGCCACCACGGTGTTGCAGGCGTTCCCGAATACCTTCAAGGGCAAGGCGCAGACGGTCGGTAATCCGGTGCGTGTGGGCTTTGCCGAATTGCCTGCACCAGCAATACGTCTGGCACGCGAGGGTCGCGCACGCTTGCTTGTAGTGGGCGGCTCGCAAGGAGCGAAGGCGCTCAACGAGATCGTGCCGCGTGCTTTGGCGCTCATTCCTGCTACAGAACGCCCCGAGGTGCGCCACCAGGCAGGTCGCACTTTGACTACGGCGTGTGCCGCTTACATCGCAGTGGATTTGATGAGTTGGGTGGATGACTTGAGGCATGTGCAGGAGTTCATCGCTGACATGCCCTACGCGTATGAGGAAGCTGATCTGGTGATCTGCCGCAGTGGCGCCTCGACGATCGCCGAGCTTTCCGCAGCTGGTTGTGCGAGCTTGCTGGTACCGTTCCCGTTCGCAGTGGACGACCATCAGACCGCGAACGCGCGCTACCTCGCCGACGCGGGTGCCGCACTGCTGATCCCTGAGCGCGAACTGACGCCGCAGCGTCTCGCCGACGAATTGCAGCGCTTGCTTGCCGATCGCGCCGCGCTGATCCGCATGGGCGAAGCGGCGCGGGCCAAGGCCTGGGTGACTGCGACGGACGAGATCGTCAAGGCACTGCTTGCCGCCCCCCATCCCCCATCCCCCATCCCCGCTTCTCGTCTCTT
>JAUSQI010000098.1 GCA_030652575.1 Stagnimonas sp.
CCGCCGGAAGACATCATCTTCGACCCGAACATCTTCGCGGTCGCGACCGGCATCGAGGCACACAACTATTACGGCAAGGACTTCATCGAGGCGGTGAAGTGGATCAAGGCCAACCTGCCGCACGCCAAGATCAGCGGTGGCGTCTCGAACGTATCGTTCTCGTTCCGCGGCAACAACCACGTGCGCGAGTCGATCCACTCGGTGTTCCTCTACCACGCGATCCGCGAGGGTATGGACATGGGCATCGTCAATGCGGGCGCGCTGATGGTCTACGACAGTCTCGATGCGGAACTGCGCGAACGTATTGAAGACGTCATCCACTTCCGACGCGAAGACGCGACCGATCGTCTGATCGACATTGCCGGCAAGTTCAAGGGCGAGAAGCAGGAGGCGCGGGTCGAAGACCTCGCCTGGCGCGATCAGGAGGCCGGCAAACGCATCACCTATGCACTGGTGAAGGGCATCGACGCCTTCGTTGAAGCCGATACTGAAGCACTGCGGCAGGAAATCTCTGCACGCGGCGGTCGCCCCATCGAGGTGATCGAAGGCCCGCTGATGGAGGGCATGAACGTCGTTGGTGATCTGTTCGGCGCGGGCAAGATGTTCCTGCCGCAGGTGGTGAAGAGCGCGCGCGTGATGAAGAAGGCTGTGGCCTATCTCATCCCCTTCATCGAGGCCGAGAAGAAGCCCGGTGATGTGGCATCGAGCAAGGGCAAGATCCTGATGGCGACGGTGAAGGGCGATGTGCACGACATCGGCAAGAACATCGTCGGCGTCGTGCTCCAGTGCAACAACTACGATGTGGTCGACTTGGGCGTGATGGTCGCACCGCAGAAGATTCTCGATGCCGCGCGCGAACACAACGTCGACATCATCGGCCTCTCCGGACTCATCACGCCGAGCCTCGACGAGATGGTGCATCTGGCGAAGGAGATGCAGCGCCAGGGTTTCACCATTCCGCTGCTGATTGGTGGGGCAACAACAAGTCGCGCGCATACGAGTGTGAAGATCGACCCGGCATATGAAGGCCCGGTGGTGTGGGTCAAGGACGCCTCGCGCTCGGTGCCGGTCGCTGCTGCACTCTTGAGCGACGAGCAGCGCCCGAAGCTGATGGCCGAAACGAAAGCCGAGTACGACCAGATTCGCGAGCGTCATGCCAACAAGAATCAGACCGAGCGATTTCTGCCGCTGGAGAAAGCGCGCGCCAATCGCACGCCCATCGAGTGGAAGGGCTATCACCCGTTCAGGCCGCGCATGCTGCTGCAGCAGACGCACGATGTCTGTGAAGGCCACGCTCGCGCCAGAGAGCCCGTCGAAGCAGAGGGAGTGAGCGCGAGCTCTGCGACGCCTCCCGCACCCACTTCGCTTCGCTCAGGCACCGTGTCGGCGTCGCACTGCGATCACGTGCATCACGACCACGGCGTGCAGTACGTGAAGACCTTCACCGACTATCCGCTCGCCGAGCTGCGCGAGTTCATCGACTGGCAGCCGTTCTTCATCAGCTGGGAGCTGAAAGGTCGCTTCCCCGACCTGCTCAACAACCCGGCCTCGGGCGAGGCGGCGCGCAAGCTCTACGCCGATGCGCAGACCATGCTCGATGTGGCCATCAAGGAGAAGTGGATTCAGGCCAATGGCGTCATCGGCTTGTTCCCGGCCAATGCGGTGGGGGACGACATCGAGGTGTACACGGACGAGTCACGCAGCACCGTGAAAGCCACCCTGCGCAACCTGCGCCAGCAGGCCGAGCACCGCGACGGCGTGCCCAACCGTTCACTCGGGGATTACATCGCCCCGAAGGAAACCGGCCTGCATGATTACGTCGGCGGTTTTGCCGTGACGACCGGCCTGGGCTGCCACGAGAAGGTGGCGCAGTTCAAGAAGGACAACGACGACTACAACGCCATCCTGCTCGAATCACTGGCAGATCGCCTCGCGGAATCCTTTGCCGAACGTCTGCACCAGCGCGTGCGCAAGGAGTTCTGGGGCCATTCCAATGACGAGGGCTTGAGCAACGAAGACCTCATCAACGAAAAATATGCAGGCATTCGTCCTGCACCGGGCTACCCGGCCTGCCCAGAGCACACCGAGAAGCTCACGCTGTGGCAGTTGCTTGATGCCGAAAAGAACACCGGCATCACGCTGACCGAAAGCATGGCGATGTGGCCGGGCGCATCGGTGAGCGGTTGGTATTACTCGCATCCGCAGGCGCAGTATTTCGTGCTCGGCCGCATCAACAAGGAGCAGACCGCCGACTACGCCAAGCGCAAGGGCTGGACCTTGCAGGAGGCCGAGAAGTGGCTCGCACCCAATCTGGGATACGAGCCTGAGGATTGATACCGCACGCACAAAAAAGCCCCGCATCTGCGGGGCTTTTTCTTGAAGGTCTAGACGTGCTTCTTGGCTTCGTCTTTCGCACCTTTCACTTCTTCTTTCACGCCAGCAAACTTCTGCTTGGCTTCATCGGCGAGTTCCTTGGCCTTGGCCTTGGCTTCGTCAAAAATCACGCCGGCTTTCTCACGCACGTCCTGTGCTTTTTCGCGCAGGGTATCGGCGGCTTCCTCAGCCTTGTCGACGGCCTTGGCGGCAAAGCTCTTCACTTCGCCAGCGGTGTTCTGCACTTCGCCTTCGGCGTGTTCGCGATGCCCTTTGGCGCGCATTTCGTCGTCGCCCAGCCATTTGCCAACCGTTGCCTTGGCGTTGCCCACGGCGGATTTCACCTGGCCTTGCACCTTGTCGGACGTACCGCTACCGAGCACGTCATCCACTTTTTCTTTGACAGACTTTTCCTGGGTTTGCATTGATCTTCTCCGTGGGGTTTTGATGCTCGCCGCAGCGAGTGCAGACACAGTGCGCGCACCCCATGAAGTGCCACTGAATGTCTCGCCCGGCATACTCGCCGCATGAACAAACCCAACTCCAGGCGTCGATTGGCCACCTTGCCCAAAAAACCTCTAATGCTTCTGGCAGGGGCGATCTTGCTGGTCGGCATCGCCGTGACCTGGTGGTTCATGCACGCGCGTCGGCCACCGCCGCCGCATCCTGAAACAGCCTTGTTCCGTCACATTGAAGAGCCTCGTGTCGTGCTCGCCGACGTGTTTCGCAGCTACGACAGCGAAGCGGCCGTTGCCACGCCACTGGAAGCCGCAGGCCTCACCGTAATCCGCAAGGTGCAGCAACGGCCCGAAGACCCGCGTTATCCCTTGCGGCGCATGGCCACCTTCACGGTGCTGAGCTACAAGCATCTCGATTGCGAAGGCACGCTGATACTGGAATTTTTCAACGACCGGCTGATGGAAGCCGACTTTCGTCCCGACGATGCCGCACGCTACGCCCCGCGCCTGCGTCGCGCCTATCCGATATTGCGCAGCACCGGCACCGGTCACGCCGAGGCGACGGCCGCACCGCTGCGCATGTGGTCGAGCGTGGAACTGGCCAAGAGCAAAGTCGGGCGCTCCCTCGGCACCGAAGGCATGGTGCTGTGGCAAGACCTGCGACTGATTGCACAGCGCGACGATTGGGATGCGCGCTACGGCACCATCCCAATCCCCAGCAATCGCTAACTCAACTCAGGGTTTGACGAAGCGCAGCGTCATGCGGTCGGACTCGCCGATTGCCAGATACTTGGCCTTGTCGGTTTCGCCTTCGGCCAGGCGCGGCGGCAGGGTCCACACGCCCTTGGCGTAGTCCTTGGTGTCTTTCGGGTTGTCGTTGACGTCGCTTTCGCTCTCGAAGCGAAACCCCACAGCCAGTGCCAGACGCTTCACTTCGTCTTCGGTGACGTAGCCTGAGTCCTTCATTTTCTCAAGGCTGGTGCCGGGTGCGGCGCGGTGTTCCACCACGCCCAGCACGCCACCCGGTTTCAGCGCCTTGAACATCGCGGCGAACACCTGCGGCGCGATGTCTGCATCCATCCAGTTGTGCACATTGCGGAAGGTCAGCACGCGGTCGGCCGTGCCCGCGGGCGCGATGGTCCAGTGATCCGGTTCGCCGAGCGTGGTGATGGCCACGTTGCCGTAGCGCGCCGGGTCAGCGCGCAGCTTTTCGACGAAGCTGGTCATGCCCTTGGCCTGGTAGGCCGGTGATTTTTCGGTGAGCGCAAAGCCGGCGGCAATGTACTGGCCCTTGTCCTTCAGGTAAGGCGCGAGGATTTCGGTGTACCAACCGCCGCCCGGCCAGATTTCCACCACGGTCATGTTCGGCTGCACATTGAAAAATGCCAGCGTCTCCTGCGGGTGACGATAGACATCGCGGGCACGGAATGCGGCCGTGCGTTCGGGCGCGGCAATCGCATCGGCCAGCGCCGTTGGCATCGGTGCGGCATGCGCCGTGGCCCCGAGCGACAGTACCGCGGCAAACGCTGCGCGCATCACAAGATTCGATTTCATTCCAGGCACTCCGTGTTGAGGTGTCGTTCTGACCCGCAGACGCGCGCAGCGTTCCCGCTGCATCGCACTCAGTGGTGATGACCACCGGGACCGTGGGCGTGGCCGTGCTGCATTTCTTCGATGGTCGCGTCGCGCACGCTGGTCACTTCCACGTCGAAATGCAGCGTCTGACCCGCCAGCGCGTGGTTGCCGTCGAGCGTCACGGTGTCGCCTTCCACCGCCATCACGGTGACGAGCACCGGGCCCATGTTGCTCTCGGCCTGGAACTGCATGCCGACTTCCGGCGTCATGTCGTCAGGGAACATCGAACGCGGTGCCGTCTGCAGCAAGGCTTCGATACGCGGGCCATAGCCTTCTTCCGGTGTGACGTCGACCTTGAAAGCATCGCCCTTCACCTTGCCCGCCATCGCCTTCTCAAGGCCGGGCACGATGTTGCCACCGCCGTGCAGGTAGGTCAGCGGCTCCGCGCCGCGCGAGCTGTCGATGACCGTGCCCGCGTCGTCGGTGAGGGTGTAATGGAACTGGACAACACAGCGGGGGCCGATCTGCATGAAAACTCCGGCGCACGAGGCGCGTTAACGGTGAATTGCGGACGCGCAGTTTATTCGCAATGCGGCCTACCAAGGCACCGGGCTGCCGTCCCAGGCAAAGAAACCGCCGGTATCGGCTGCGCTTAGGCCATCCATCACCGCCAGTAAATGAGTCGCGGACTGCTCGGTGCTGAAGAGCTTGCCCTCGGCGACATTGGCGCTGAACGGCTTGGAGAGCGCGGTATCGACCGTGCCGGGATGCAATGCCGCAACGATGAGATTGGGTGCGCGGCGCGCGGCCTCGATGGCGAAGGTGCGGGTGATCTGGTTCTGCGCCGCCTTGGCAGCGCGATAGCTGTACCAGCCACCGAGTCGGTTGTCGCCGATCGAACCGACGCGGGCAGAAAGACTGGCAAACACCGCGCGCTGGTCGTGCGTCAGCAGTTTGAGAAAATGCTTGGCGGCCAGGGCAGGGCCTAGCGTGTTGACGCTGATGCTGGCCAGCAGCGCGTCGGGATTGAAGTCTTCCAGCCGCCGCTCGGGCTTGATGCCGCGCGCCGGGTCGTGCAGCAGGCCTGCGACATTGAGCACCAGATGCAGGCGGTCGGTCTCGCGCCGCACGGTGTCGGCAGCGATCACAAAGTCTTGTTCGCGCGTGACATCGAGTGCCAGCACGCGCAGACGCTCTGGATGTTGCTGCGCGAGCGCGGCAAGTTCAGTCGCGCTGCCGGGCTTGCGGCAGGCGGCGTAGACGAGATTGCAGTGCGGCAACGCCAGCAGGGCGCGCACCAGTGCCAGCCCCAAGCCCTGGCTTGCACCGGTGACGAGTGCGTTGAGCGGGAACGCAGGGCTATCCATTTGACGTCACCACCTAATGGGAAGGTTCCGCACCGGCCGTCGGGCTCGGCGGCTTGTCGGCAAACGGCAGCAGCAGCACCGCGAATGCACAGAGCGCGGACATCATCAGCATGGTGTCGTTGAAGCTCATCACCGCCGCCTGCTGCTGCACCAGCCGGTGCATGTAGCCCAGCGTGGCGGCACTGCCCTGCGCGCCCAGCTCGGGGCTTAAGTAGGCACTGCCCTGGGCGAGCATTTCGCGCACCGGCGCGCGCGCGTCGTTGATCGAGTTGGACAGGTGGCTGTAGTGAAACCACTGCCGGTCGTGCAGGTTGGTGTTGATGAGTGCGAGGCCGATCGCACCGCCGAGATTGCGCATGAGGTTGAACAGGCCGGAGCCGTTCTTCACCTCCTCCGGCTTGAGCGTGCCGATGGCAAGGCCGGTCATGGTGATCATGCAGAACATGAAACCGTGGCCGCGCATCACCTGCGGCCAGAAGAACTGCCAAAAGCCGGCGTCGGCGGTGAGATGCGCATTGAGCCAGGTGCCGGCGGCGGCCATCGACAGGCCATAGGCGAGCAGAATGCGCAGATCGACCTTCGCCGCGAGCTTGCCGACCAGCGGCGCGGTCATGAACATGCAGACGCCCATCACCATCATCACCTTGCCGATCTGCAAGCTGTTGTAGTCGCGCACGCCACCCAGGAACGTGGGCACGATGAACACCATGCCGTAGAGCATCACGCCGACGACGAACGCAACCACCGAGCCGAAGGCGAAATTGCGATTGCCGTAGGTGCGCAGCTGCACGATGGGGTTGGCCGAAGTGAAGGCGCGCCAGAAAAACAGCGCACCACCAATCACCATCGCAATCGCCATGTTGCGCACGGTTTCGTCCTGCAGCCAGTCGTGGCGCGGTCCTTCGTCCAGCACGAACTCCAGGCTGCCGAGAAACAGCGCCATCGTTGCCAGGCCGAATAGATCAATGGTGCGCAGCAGGCTCCAGTCCGGCAGGTCGAAGCGCACGTTCTTCCACACCACCATGCTCAGCAGCACGCCGGGCACCACGTTGATGAAGAACAGCCAGTGCCAGCTGAAGGTCGCCGTCAGATAGCCGCCGATCGTCGGCCCCAGCGCAGGCGCGGTGGTCATCGCGAGGCCCACCAGCACGGTCGGCAAGGTGCGTTTTTCGGGTGGGAACAACAGATAGATCGACCCCAGCGTGGTGGGGATCATGCCGCCGCCGAGGAAGCCCTGCAGCACGCGGAAGAAGATCATGCTCTCGATGTTCCAGGCCAGGCCGCACATCAGGCTGGCCAGCGTGAAGCCGATCGCGCAGGTCACGAAGTAGACGCGCGTGGACATCATCCGCGACAGATAGCCACTGAGCGGAATGGCGATCACTTCGGCGATGAGATAGCTGGTCTGCACCCAGGTGAGTTCGTCGGCGCTGGCCGAAAGCCCGGCCTGGATTTCGCGCAGCGAACTCGCGACGATCTGGATATCCAGAATCGCCATGAAGTTGCCGAAGATCATGCCGATGTAGCCGAACCACGCCATGCGCAGCTTGCGCTTGGCGTCTTCCTCCTCGCGGCTGAGCATGCGCGCGGCGCTCATCGCATCAATCCTTTGGCTTGGTGTCGATGACGGCTTCCACACTCATGCCGGCGCGCAGTTTGCCGGCGAGCTGCTCGGGCACTTGCAGCGTCAGCTTCACCGGCACGCGCTGCACGATCTTGGTGAAGTTGCCGGTCGCGTTGTCGGGTGGCAGCAGCGCGAATTCGGCACCGCTGGCGGGTGCGACGCTCTCCACCGTCGCGGTGATCTTCTGGTCGGGGAAGGCATCCACTTCAACCTCTGCCGTCTGGCCGATCACCACTTTGGTGAGCTGCGTTTCCTTGTAGTTGGCCTCGACCCACACCGTGGGTGAGACCAGTGACAGCAGACGCTGGCCGGGGGCGATGCGCTCACCGAGCTTGGCCGAAAGATTGCCGACGAGGCCATCGGTCGCGGCGCGCAGGGTGGTGGCTTCGAGGTCGAGTTCGGCGAGCTTCACGGCGGCGCGGGCAGCCTCGCCCTGTGCTTCGAGGCTGGCGCGCTGCGCGACGACCGTATCGACCTGTGTGCGTGCCGCCTTCACGCCGGCGCTGCCGCGCGTCACAGCCGCGTTGGCCGCACTTTGCGCGGCGGTGGCGGTATCGAGCCGCGCCTGGGTCGCAACCCCTTCGCGCACCAGCGAATCGGCGCGCACATAGTCTTTCTTGATGCGGCCCTGATCGGCCTGGGCGCTCAACAGGCCGGCGCGGGCTTCGTCCACCATCGCCGCCTGCATGGCCTGCTGGCGCTCGTTGGTGATGAGCGCGGCTTCGGCCTCGGCGACCTTGGCGCGGGCATTGGCGAGGCGTGCTTCGTAATCACGCGGGTCGATGCGCACCAGTACGTCGCCTTTTTTCACCGACTGGTTATCGCGCACCGCAACTTCGATGATCTCGCCCCCAACGCGCGGCGTGATGCTGGCGATGTCGGCACGCACGTAGGCGTTGTCGGTGCTCTGCTGCCAGCGGCCCACCTTGTAGTAGTGGTGCGCCCACAGCGCACCACCCACAACCACGGCTACCAGCACCACAACCCGGACGATTTGTTTTGCGGCCATCGCTTGAAACTCCTTGAGAGTGCAGATGCTGCTTGCGGCACATCACTGCGGTTGTTACTGTAACGAACGTTACAGTTCACTTTAGGCGACGATGGCAACCGCAGTCAAACCCCGCGCAAAGAAAAAAAGCACGGCCGGCGTCGCTGGCGGGCAGTTGCCCCTGCGCGGCAACCGTCGCGGCGAACTGCGGCGCGAATCACTGCTGACGGCGGCACGGGATGCCTTTCTCGAGAACGGGTTTTCAGGCACCTCGATCGAAGATGTGGTCAGCCGCACCGGCGGCAGCAAGGCCAGCCTCTACAGCTATTTCGGCAGCAAGGAGGGCCTGTTCGGCGAGATGGTGAGCGCGGGCTGCAAGGAGTTCCTGCGCAATATCGCGATCCCGACCACCGTCGACGGCACGCTACAAAAAACACTGCACGCCTTCGGCCTGCGCTTCTTCAAGATCTACACCGAGTCGGGCCGCGTCAAGCTGATGCGCGCTGTCATTGCAGAGGCCACGCGCTTCCCCGAGTTTGCGCATCAGCTCTATCACGAGGGCCCGCAGCAGGTGCGCATCGGCCTATCGGCGTTCTTCCGGCAGTGCCATGCCGATGGCCTGCTGCACACACCCAACCCCGATCTCGCCGCCATCCAGTTCATCACGCTGGTGAAGGGCCACTGCCAGCTTCGCAGCCTGTTCGGCCTCTCGCCGCTGGCCTTGCCGATCTCGCAGGAGGTCTTCATCGACAGCGCCGTGCGCCTCTTCCTCAACGGCTGCGGCGCGGCACCCGCAACCACTCCAAAAACCAGAACCCGGAGCCGCCCATGAAGCGCCCTCTCATCGCCGCACTGCTGCTCGCCAGCGTCAACGCCCATGCGCTGGGGCTGCGCGAAATCGCGCTCACCGCCCTGCACCACGATCCGCGCTTCACCGAAAGCACGGCGCGCATCGAGGTGGCGAAATACGGCGCTGCGGTGGCCGATGCCGGCGACAAGTTCACGCTCGGCCTCGCCGCCGATATCGGCCGCTCGGAGTTGCGCACCGATGCGCCGTTTCCGCAGTCGGGCTATCGCACGCCCAACTCGCTGGGCCTCGCTGCCAGCCAGCCGCTCTACAACGGCGGCCGCAGCAGCGCCGAACGCGAGACCGCCGCGCGTTCACTCGACGCCGCGGGTGAACACCGGCGCGAGGTCGGCGGCAAGATCATCCTCGCCGCACTCACGGCGACGCTGGACCTGAAGCGCGACCGCGAGACGCTGAAGCTCGCGCAAGCCAGCCGCAGCACGCTGGATGCCGCGCGCGGCGATGTCGACAAGCGCTATCAGGCGGGTGAGGCCACCAAGACCGATCTCGCCCAGGCTGATGCCCGCCGCGCCGAAGCCAGCGCCAATGTGCGCCGCGCCGAGGCCCAGCTGCGCGCCTCCGAAATCCGCCTCGCACGACTCACCGGCCCTTTGCCGGCGGATGCCGCAGATGTCGCCTGGCCGGAGTTTCTGCCCACCGCAAAAACGCGCGAAGAGGCCGTCGAGCAATCACGGCGCGCGCCGGCCGTGGTGGCCGCTGCGCACGAGCGCCAATCGGCGAAGGCCGCCATCAAGATCGCCGAGGCCGCCGCCCGTCCGCAGCTCTCGCTGGATGCGCATGCCACGACGCAGGACAACACCGAGTTCGGCTACGACCGGCTCAGCACCTGGGCGGTGCAGCTGAAGCTCAACGTGCCGATTCTCACCGGTGGCCTGACTGCCGCGCGTCGTGGCGAAGCCGTCGCGCGTGCCGCCAGTGCTGCCGCCAATGCCGATGACGAAGCGGCTTCGTACAGCGAGGCCGCAGCCCAGGACTGGGAACTGCTGCGCGCCAGCGAGGATGTGATTGCGGCGACGCGCGTGCAGGTCACCGCGGCCGAATCTGCATTGGATGGCGTGCAGAAGGAACTCAAGGTCGGCAGCCGCACCACGCTCGATCTGCTCGATGCCGAACGCGAGCTGCTGGCCGCACAGGTCAACCTCGTCGGCGCCTTGCGCGACCGTGGCGTCACCGCCTTCAGCCTGCTGGCCGCCTGCGGAATTCTGGAGTTGTACAACGTGCCCGAATGAGCTGCGCCGCGATTAGCCGGTGCAGCTCTTCAGCACGTAAAAGCCCAGGATGATCGGGATCGGCACGCCCACCAGCCACGCCAGAATGCCCCAGCCCACGCCACCTTCTTGCTTGCTTTTCATGTCTCTCTCCTTGCAGCGAATGCTGCGTAAAAGGAGCACATCATCTGGGCATGAATGCCGAATTAGTTCGCCGCCTTCTCCAGCGTCGCCACCATGCGTTGCACGCGGTCACGCCAGTCTTCGCTGGAAAGCTGCTGGCTGATGCGCTCGGCCCAGAGCGGGAAGGCGAGCGGGCTGAAACGCGGGGTGTGCCTGAGCAGCAGCGTTGCCGACTGCGCACGCTCCAGCGCGAGCTTGAGGCGCTGGTAGTCGAGCTGGTGTTCCAGCACTTCGCTGAGCGCCTGCCTGGTCAGCAGATTGTCGGCGTCGTATTTGCTGAGTACATCGAATAGCAGGCCACTCGACACCTGCACCTGCTTCACCGATTTGTTGTTGCCGGGGAAACCCTCGAACACCAGGCCCGCCACCCGCGCGATCTCGCGGAAGCGCCGCTTCGCCATCTCCGCCGCATTGAGGCTCAGCGGCAGATCGGTTTCGAGATTCTGCGGCGACAGCGCGGCGCGAAAGGCAGCCTCGTCCAGCGGCGGCAGCTCGCGTGCGAGCAGCTCGAAGCCGTAGTCGTTGACCGAGAAAGTGAAAGTGGTGGGCTTGATACGCGCCAGCCGCCAGGCCATGAGCGCACTCAGGCCCTCGTGCGCGTGGCGGCCCGCGAACGGGAACACGAACAGGTGCTCGCCTTCGCGCGATTTTCTGCGCTCGATCAGCAGCAGGCCGGGGCGTGGCAGCGCACTCCATTCGGCCTGCACATCGAGCAAAGGCTTGAGCACGCGCGCTTCTTCGTTGGGCAGCTCGCCGTCGGCGATGCGGCCGAAGAGTTCGAGCAGCGAGTCGGCGAGTGCGGACGACAGCGGCATCTTGCCGCCCGCATAGCGCGGCGTGGTCTGGCCCTTGCCGCCGGCCTTCACGAAGGCCGTCATGTCTTCCACCTTGCTCAGCGTCAGCTTGCGGCCGCCGAACAGGAAGCTGTCGCCCACGCTCAGCCGTGCGATGAAGCTCTCTTCCACCTGGCCGATGTTGCCGCCGCTCAGGAAGGCGACGCGCATCATGCTGTCGGCGGTGATGGTGCCGACGCTCATGCGATGGCGGCGCGCCAGCGTCGCGTCTTCCACCCGCAGCAGACCCTCACGCTCGACCACCTTGCGGTATTGCGGGTACGCCGTGAGCGAGGCGCCGCCGCGCTGCACGAAGTCGAGCACCCATTGCCATTCGCGCTCGCTCAGCTCGGCATAGGCGTGGGTGCGGCGCACTTCCTGCAGCATGTCGTCGGCACGCAGCACGCCGGTGAGCGCCAGCGTCACCACATGCTGCGCGAGCACATCGAGCGCGAGCCGAATCGGCCGGCGCGATTCAATGCGACGGTGTTCGAGTGCCAACCTCGCCGCCGCGAACTCGGCAAGCTCGAGCGCATTGGCCGGCACGCACAAGATCTCGCTCGCCGCCCCCGGCTGGTGGCCACTGCGGCCCGCGCGTTGCACCAGCCGCGCGATGCCCTTCGGCCCGCCGATCTGGATCACCTGATCCACCGGCGAGAAATCCACGCCCAGATCGAGCGAGCTGGTCGCCACCACCGCGCGCAGGCTGCCATCGCGCAAACCCTGCTCGGCGGCGGCACGCAGCGTGCTGTCGAGCGAGCCGTGGTGCAGGGCGATGGGCAGCTCGTGCGCGGCCATCGAGAGCGCGTCGTGCCAGCGCTCGGCCTGGGCGCGGGTGTTGGTGAACACCAGCGTGCTGCGCTTCGCGTGCAGCGCCTGCACCACTTGCGGCAGCAACTCCAGCCCCATGTGGCCGCTCCACGGGAAGCGCTCCACCTTGTCGGGGATCAGCGTGCGCACGTTCAAGGTTTTGGGCAGGTCGGCGCCGATGACGCGGCCACGATGCCCGGGCCCGAGCAGTGTGGTCATCGCCTCGTCGACATTGCCGAGCGTGGCCGAAACGCCCCACACGCGCAGCGTCGGCGCGAGCGCCCGCAGCCGCGAGATCGCCAGCTCGGTCTGCACCCCACGCTTGGTGGCCAGCAGCTCGTGCCACTCGTCGACGATCACCGCCTTGAGCCCACGCCATTGCGGGATGAGATCGGCATAGCTGAGCAGCAGCGAGAGCGACTCGGGCGTGGTGACCAGGCACTGCGGCAGCCGCTTGCGCTGCTTGGCGCGCTGGGCTGCGGTGGTGTCGCCGGTGCGGCGCTCGATGCGCCAGGGCACGCCGAGCGCATCGGCTGCCGCTTGCAGATTTGCGGTGGTGTCGGCTGCCAGCGCGCGCATCGGCGTGACCCAGACGACGCGGATCGGCTCATCGGCACTGACGCCCTCCAGCAACGGTCCGCCCCAGGCGGCGAGGGTCTTGCCGGTACCGGTCGGCGCGTGGATCAGCCCGCTCTCGCCCGCCGCATAGGCAGCCCAGGCCTCGCGTTGGAAGTCTGCGATGCGCCACTTATTGGCTGCGAACCAGCGCTCGATACGCTTTGGGTCGCTCATGCCACGCCGCGCGTCTCGGCCAGCAGCCAGTCGCGCAGCGCGAAGATGGCGGCGAGCTTGGGATGGTCGGCGCGCCAGACGAAGTAGTGCGAGTACGGGTCGGGTACGGCCAGCTCGAACAGCCGCACCAGCCGGCCGCGTTGCAGCTCGCCCTCGGCCAGCGAGCGGCGCGCGAGAGCAATGCCCAGGCCCGCCGCAGCGGCATCCATCATCACGGACGAATCGGTGAACGAGGGGCCTCGGGCTGGCTCACGAAAGTCGAGACCGGCGGCGTGCAGCCAGGGCTCCCAAGGCAGCCAGGGATTGCGCAGCAGGGTGCAGTCGGCCAGCTCTTTCGGGCTCTTGGGCAGCAGGCCGTCTCGGTAATTGGGCGCACAGACGGGGAAGCTCGAATCGCCCATCAGCCGCACCTGCTGCACGTCGGGCCAGCCGCCGTTGCCGAAGCGGATCGCGCAATCGGCATCGCCGGCTGCCAGGTCGGCAAGGGTCGCGCGCACATCCACGAAGAGATCGATCTGCGGATACAGCGCCACGAAACCCGACAGTCGCGGCACCAGCCAGCGGCTGGCGGTGGACGGCAGCACGCTGACGTTGAGCGTGACGTGTTCGGTGGGCCCCGCGTGGGCAAAGCTGCGCTCCAGCAAGCCGAGCGCCTGCCGCACCTTGGTCACCAAGAGCCGCCCGTGTTCGGTGGGCACCATGCGGTTCTTCTCGCGCGCGAACAGCTTCACGCCCTGCCGCTCTTCGAGACTGGTGATGTGATGGCTGATGGCGCCGTGCGTCAGCGACAGCTCTTTCGCCGCCGCCGTGTACGACTGGTGCCGGAACGCCGCCTCGAAGGCCTGCAGGGTGGCGAGTGGGGGCAGGCGCGTGGACATGCCGCCATTTTAGGTGCGTTGTGAATTTGGCTCACACCTAAGGGCAAAACTCTTCGTTTCCCGCTGAAGAGTCGCGCGCGCAGACTCCGCGCCTTCATCCAACCCGCGTTCGCGCCATGGCCATCGAGTTCGACAATCCCGCGCATGCCGCCGACTTCATCCGGCTCAACGAGCAGTGGATCAGCACGCACTTTGTGCTCGAAGCCGCCGACCGGGCGCTGGCGGCACACCCCTTCAAGGTCGTCGAGAACGGCGGGCACATTCTGAGTCTGGTCGAGGCTGGCCGGGTGGTCGGCGTCTGCGCCTTGTTCAAGGAGGGCGACGGCCGCTATCAGCTCGCCCGCATGGCGGTGGCCCCTGAAGCACGCGGCCTCGGCTACGGCGAGCAGCTCATCACCGCCGCTCTCGCCCTTGCCCAACAGCGCGGCGCGACGAGCGTATTTCTGCTCTCCAACACCGTGCTCACGGCCGCGATCGCGCTGTATCGCAAGCATGGCTTCGTCACTGTCAGCGAGTGCCAGCACCCGGTGTATGCGCGCTGCAACATCGTGATGGAAAAGCATTTCGCGGAGACCCTGCCATGACCCACTACCGCCTTTACTACGCCCCCGGCGCCTGCTCGCTGGCGACCCATATCGTGCTGGAGGAAATCCGCCGTGCGGGTCTGGCCGACTACGCCAGCACGCGGCTGGTGCTGCCCTCTGGCGACCAGAAGAAGCCCGAGTTTCTCGCCATCAATCCGCGCGGCCATGTGCCAGTGCTGAGTTATCGGCTGGAGGGCGTCGAGGGCGTGCTCACCGAGAACCTCGCCATCCTGAAGTTTCTCTTGCAGCAGCACCCCGAAGCACGCTTGCTGCCGAGCGCCCCGGCCGACGAGGCGCGCGCCTGGGAGTGGCTGAGCTGGCTCGCCACCGACGTGCATTCGTTCGCCTTCATGATGGTGTTCTACCCCGCGCGCTTTGCCGAGTCGCTGGCTGCACAAGCCGAGGTCGAGGCCAAGGGCCGCGCGCTGCTCACGCAGCACTGGGTTGATCTCGAATCGCGCTTGCCCGCAGAGGGCTTTGCATTAGGCGCTTTCAGCGCGGTCGACGCCATGCTGATCGTGTTCTACCGCTGGGCGAAGCGCTATGGCTTCACGCCGCAGTCGCACTACCCGCGCTGGGCCGCGCTCAGCGAACGCACGCTGGCCCGCGAGAGCGTGCAGGCCGTGTTCAACGACGAACGCATCAACCTCACCGATGCGCTGCCGCCTCGGCCGACGCACCTGTTCCAAATCGGAGTGACGCCATGAGCGTGCAAGAAGCGGAAGCAAGGCGCGGCTTCATCGCCGCTTTCGTGGCGTTTCTGATCTGGGGATTGCTGCCGATCTACATCCACCAGCTCGCGCCCATGCCCAGCGTGCAGATCATGGCGCACCGCGTGATCTGGGCCTGCGTGTTCGTGTTCGCCTACCTCGCCATCAAGGGCGACCTCGGCAAGGTGTGGGCGGCGCTTGCGGATGCGAAGGCGCGCCTCCGTCTCGCAGCATCGGCCGTGCTCATCACCATCAACTGGCTGGTCTACGTGTGGGCGGTGAGCAACGGCCATGTGGTGGATGCCAGCCTCGGCTACTTCATCAACCCGCTGGTGAGCGTGCTGCTGGGCGTGTTCGTGTTGAAGGAATCGCTCAACCAAACACAGTGGGTGTCGGTGGCACTCGCGGCCCTCGGCGTGCTGTGGCTCACCTTCAGCGTCGGGCAGTTTCCGTGGATCGCCATCTCGCTCGCGCTTTCGTTCGGCACCTATGGGTTGATCCGCAAGCAGGTGGTGGTGGAGTCGGTCGCTGGCCTCGGCGTGGAGACGCTGCTGATCGCGCCGATCATGCTCGCGTATCTCTTCTGGACGTTGCACACCGGCAGCTTCGCCTTCGGCACCTTGGGCCTCAAGGTGGACGTGATGCTCATCGCCAGCGGTGCCGTCACCGCCATCCCGCTAGTGCTGTTTGCCTACGGCGTGCGGCGCGTGCCGCTCAGCACCGTCGGCATCCTGCAATACGTGGGGCCGAGCTTGCAGTTGCTGACCGGCGTGTTCGTGTTTCACGAGCCGTTCTCGCACACGCAGCTGGTCGGCTTCGGGCTGATCTGGGCCGCACTCGTGGTGTATGCGCTGGAGGGCGTGTGGCGCAACCGCCGCCTGAAGACCACCGCAGCACTCGCCGATAGCGGCGCACCGGCCGCCGCCGTCGCCACTGCCTCGTCGGCCGCACGCTCGTGAACACCAGCGCCCGCTCGGCCTGGCTGCTGATGATCGCAGCGGCGACCATCCTCACGCTGACGATGGGCGTGCGGCAGTCGCTGGGGCTGTTCATCGCGCCCATCAACGCCAGCACCGGCATGGGCGTGGTCAGCATCAGTTTCGCGCTCGCGATCGGGCAGCTGATGTGGGGCATCGCCCAACCTCTGTTCGGTGCCTATGCCGACAAGCACGGCTCGGTGGGCGTGGTGCAGGTGGGCGGGCTGATGCTCGCGGCCGGACTCGCCCTCACGCCCTTCATGCCCACGCAATGGGGCTTGTTGATGTGCCTCGGTGTGCTCTCGGCTGCGGGTGCTGGCGCGGGCAGTTTCTCGATATTGATCGGCGCCACCTCACGTCAGCTGCCACCCGAGCGGCGCGCCTTTGCGGCGGGCTTCATCAATGCCGGCGGCTCGTTCGGGCAGTTCGTGTTCGCGCCGCTGGCACAGGCGGTCATCGCAGCCTTCGGCTGGGCGGCGGCACTGTTCACGCTCGCCGCCAGCAGCCTTTTGACCTTGCCGCTGGCGCGTGCGTTGCGCGGTGGCGCGCCCGTGGCTTCAAGCCAAAGCAACACCGTGGTCGTCGAAGGCCCGAGCTTGGGCAGCGAGATTCGCCGCGCGCTCAAGGACCGCAGCTACTGGTGCCTGCACCTCGGCTTTTTCACCTGCGGCCTGCATATCGCATTTCTCGTCACGCATCTGCCGGGTGAGGTGCAGCTGTGCGGGCTCTCGGCCAATGTTTCGGCGCTGTCGCTGGCGCTCATCGGCCTGTTCAACATCGCTGGCAGCCTCACGGCCGGATGGCTCGGCTCGCGCTACCGCATGAAGTGGATTCTCACCGCCATCTACGCCAGCCGCGCCGTGCTCATCGGGCTGTTCTTGCTGGCACCGCGGACGCCGCTCACCTTCTATGTGTTCGCAGCAAGCCTCGGCTTCACCTGGCTCGCCACCGTGCCGCCCACTGCGGGCCTGGTCGGCAAGCTCTTCGGCACGCGCTACCTCGCCACCCTATTTGGTCTGACGCTGCTGTCGCACCAGATCGGCGGCTTCTTCGGTGCCTGGCTGGGCGGCGTGAGCATCTCGCGCTTCGGCGACTACCAGTGGATGTGGATCGCCGACATGGTGTTTGCGCTGCTGGCGGCAGTGGTCAATTTGCCGATTCGGGAAGCGCGGCTGCCGAAAGCGGTTCCGGCGTAGGGAACCTGCTCGACCCGAAGTCAGCGTTGCAGCGTTTCGCGCATGGCGGCTTGGGGGTCGTCGATCTCGAAGAGATGCGGAAAGAGATAGGCAGCGGCGTAGACGGGGAAACGCGGCGTGAGATCGGCGCGGTGGCTATCGGCCACCAGCAAGCCGTCGTCGACGCACTCGGCCACCACCTTGCGGGCGGCGCGTTCGCCCAGGCCCAGCAGGCGGGGCGCCGCACCGCGTTCCAGCTTGCCCATCAGCAGGGCTTCGAGCAGCAAGGGGGCGGCGCGGGCATCGCGGCCCATCACCAGCTGGCGCTCGGCGCAGAAGCGGGCCATGCGGTCTTTGAGGTGCTCGATCTGCAGGCGGGTGGACATGAAGCGGATCTGGTCTTCACACACATCGAGCATGAAGTTCGCCAGCTCGTAGGCCGCCTTCTGCGAGAGCGTGCCACGGCCATCGAGGTCACCGCGGCGCGCTGCATCGGCATTGGCCAGGTGCCGGTAATAGTCGCTCTTGCGCTTGGCCAGCCCACGGCTCAGGGACCACAGTCCGCTGGCATCCAGCCCCTGCTGCGCCAGCATGGCGGTGGTGAGCAGGCGGGCGATGCGGCCATTGCCGTCCAGAAACGGATGCACCCAGGCAAAGCGATGGTGCGCGAGCAGGATGTGCGCCGGGGTTTTGGGCAGGCGTGCCCAGGTTTCGGTGAATGCCGCGAGCAAGGCCGGCACTTCCGCGGCATCCGGCGCCAGATGGTTGCCCACCACCACATCGCGCAAGCGCAATGCGCCGGGCTCGTTGATGGCGGTCTCACCATCGGTGCCGATGACGACGCGCATCGACGGCGGCAGCTGTTCGACGAAGTGCCGGTGCAAGGCGCAGATGAAGTCAGCGCCCGCCACATTGAGCGCAGGCTCTTGCCGCAACTTGAGCCGCAGCCACCGTTCGGTCTGGATGTGCGCCACGGCCAGCAGCGCCAGATCGGCAGGCTCGGCCCCGGGCGCTTGCGCGAGATTGCGCTGCAGGGCGCGCTCGGCCTCGATGGGGCGCGTGCCTTGCCCTTCGATGAGGTTGGAGTAATAGCTGTTGATGCCTTCCAGCGTCTCTGCCAGCGCCGCACAGGTGGGCTGGGGCAACCGCCCGAGGAGCTCCCCGCTCAGGCGCGCAAGTGCCGTCTCACGCTCGCGGATTGCGGGCGTGTCGAGCAGATAGAAAGAAAGCCGGGAGAATGGCAAGATATGCCGGTTGTTAGTTTTATTTAAAACATTGTTTTTAGAAGATAAAACATATTTCTAACTCAATGTTGATGCCGGATTATATGCCGGATTCAATTCCGCCTGCTGCTAGCCGTTGGCACTGCCGCTCCAGCCCGAAGCGGTCACTGCCCGTGGTTACTTCATGTAGGACCGTATCACCCTGACGAGGTCTTCCAGTTCCTCAGGTCCACCACCGTTAGCCGGCACGAGATGCGTGCGCAGATGGCCTTCCAGCACCTCGTTCATCAAGCCATTGACTGCGCCACGAATCGCGGCGATCTGCTGCAAAACAGCGCCACACTCGCCGCCTTCCTCCAGAGACTTTTCGAGACTGCCGAGCTGACCTTGCATACGCCGAACTCGGTTCAGCAGGGGCTTTTTGTTCTCGATGGTGTGGGCCACGCCAACATCTCCTTATATACTGGGGGTGAGTATATTAAATCTTGATGAGCAGCTACCCATGAATCTGCATTCTCACGCTTTCAATGAGGGCAACCCACTCGCCGAGACACGCACTCGGTGGGCGGTCGTGCTGACTGCCGCCATGATGGTCGCCGAGATCGCCGGTGGTTGGATCTACAACTCGATGGCACTGCTGGCCGACGGATGGCATATGAGCTCCCATGCATTGGCTCTCGGTTTGGCGGCGTTGGCCTATGTGCTTGCGAGGCGGCTTGCGAACAATCCTCGCTTCGCATTCGGCACTTGGAAGATCGAAGTGTTGGGAGGCTTCACCAGCGCCCTTCTGCTGTTGCTGGTGGCATTCTCGATGGCTTACCAATCGATTGAGCGGTTGTTCTCACCGACCGCGATCCAGTATGACCAAGCCATTGCCGTCGCCTTCGTTGGCCTGCTGGTGAACCTGATCTGCGCCAGGTTGCTGCACGTGGGTGGCAAGCAGGGGCACGACCATGGGCATGGTGATGGTCATCAGCACCACCATCACGGCGAAGATCTCAACCTGCGATCCGCCTATCTGCACGTGCTGGCGGATGCGGCCACTTCAGTGCTGGCCATCATTGCGCTTTTCGGCGGCAAGCTCTGGGGCGCCAACTGGCTGGACCCGACAATGGGAATCGTCGGCGCCATCTTGGTCGGCACCTGGGCGATGGGATTGCTCAAGACGACAGGTCGGGTCTTGCTCGATGCCGAGATGGATGCTCCGGTTGTCGACGAGATTCGGCAGGTGATCGCCGAAAGCCCCATCCAGGCCTCGATCTCTGATCTACACGTGTGGCGCGTAGCGGGCGGCAAGTACGCCTGCATTCTTGCGTTAACGGTTTCCGAAGCCGCAACCGCCGAGGACTTTCATCGCCAACTCGCGATTCACGAGGAACTGGTCCACGTGACGATCCAGCTTGATCGCTTGCCATCCGCACCATCGTGATGAAGGCGCGCTCTTGGCACTAGGGAGCGTTGACCTATGAAAGCGCGAAACGATAGTTTGAAGCCATGAAAACCCAAGACACGCGCATCAACATCCCCACCACCGACGGCCTGCGCCTGAGTGCGCTGGTCGAAGGCAAGACCAAAGGCCCCACGCTCGTCTTCGTGCACGGCTACCCCGATAACCTGCACGTCTGGGATGGCGTGGTGGCGCTGCTGGAAGGCCGCTACCGGATCATCCGCTACGACGTGCGCGGCGCGGGCTCGAGCGATGCGCCGCCATCGACGCGCGGCTATCGCCTGACGCAGCTGCTGGCAGATTTCCGCCGCGTGATCGACACCTTGAGCCCCGATGCGCCGGTGCATCTCGTCGGCCACGACTGGGGCTCGATACAGGCTTGGGAGTTCGCCACCGAACCGGCGCTCAAGGGCCGCATCAGCCACTTCACGACCATCAGCGGGCCGAGCCTCGACCACATCGGCCATGCGCTGCGCGCGCAGGGCCTGAGCCGGCGCACGCCGCGCGAGCTGGCGGCGAGCTGGTACATCGGCGCGTTTCATCTGCCGCTGCTCGGCCCGGCGGTGTGGAAGCTCGGCCTTGCCCGCCAGTGGCCGCGCGTACTGGCGCGCATCGAGGGCTTGCCATCCGCAGCGCGCCACAGCACGCAACTGCGCGATGGCGTCAACGGCATCAACCTCTACCGCGCCAACGTGCTGCCGCGCCTGCTCAGGCCGCGTGCGCGCCACGCCATTGCCCCCGTGCAGCTGCTGGTGGCGAGCAAGGACGCCTTCGTGAAGGCCCATCTGCTCGCAGGCCTTGAGCAATGGGCACCGGGACTCCAACGTGAAAGCATCGCAGCCCGGCACTGGCTGCCCTTGTCCAACCCGCAATGGATGGCCGACAAGATTGCCGACTTCAACGCGGCCTCACCGTGAGAACCCCATGAGCACCCTCAGCACCAGCTACACCGGCGACAAGCTGCAAAAGACCGAGGCCGAATGGCGCGCCCTGCTCACGCCCGCGCAATTCCGCGTGCTGCGCAGTGAAGGCACCGAGATGTGCGGCACGCATCCTTTCAACAACGAGAAGCGCGCCGGCACCTTCGTGTGCGCGGGCTGCAACCTGCCGCTGTTCGAGAGCAAGACCAAGTTCGAGAGCGGCACCGGCTGGCCGAGCTTCTACGACCCCATCCCCGGCCGGCTGGAAACCAAGACCGACCACCACATCGGCTACGCCCGCACCGAGTACCACTGCGCCCGCTGCGGCGGCCACCACGGCCATGTGTTCGAAGACGGCCCCAAGCCTACCGGCCTGCGCTACTGCAACAACGGCGAGGCGCTGACCTTCGTGCCCGACGGCGAGCCGCTGCCCGCGCTGCGCGACTGAAGTTACTTCATCACCACGAGCCACCATGCCCACCGTCAGCAAGAGCAAATCCACCCCGCCCGCCGCACGCAAGCCTGCTACCCGCAAAGCCGCAGCACCGGTGGCCCCCAAGAGCGTGTCGGTAGATGGCAAGGCCCGTTACCACGAGCCCGCGCCGAAGGGCATCGACGTCGAGCACTTTCGCCAGGTCGTCATCAGCCGCCGCTCGGTGCGCAAGTTCACCGACAAGGCCATCCCCAAGGCGGTGTTGGACGACTGCCTCGACATGGCGATGCTCGCACCCTGCTCCAGCGGCTTGCAGCCCTGGGAGTTCTACGTGGTGAAGTCGGCGGAGAAGAAAGCCAAGCTGGTGAAAGCCTGCATGAGCCAGCTCGCCGCCAAGACGGCGCAGGAGCTGATCGTCTGCGTCGCCCGCACCGACCGCGTCAACGAGTTCAGCAAGAAGATGCTGCGCGACTGGCCGATGCCGGACGTGCCGCCGCTGGTGAAGCGTTATTACCAGCTCATCCCCACGCTCTACACGCCGGGGCCGCTCAACAGCCTGGCGCTGGCGAAGAAGGCGGCGTTCACGCTCGGCGGCTTCGTGGCCCCCGTGCCGCGCGGCCCGCACACGCGCGAGGAAGTGAAGCTGTGGGCCGCCAAGAGCACCGCGCTGGCCTGCGAAAACCTGGTGTTAGCACTTCGCGCCCACGGCTACGACAGCTGCATGATGGAAGGCTTCGACGAGGTGCGCGTGAAGAAGCTCTTGAAGCTCGGCAGTGCTGCCTTCCCCATCATGGTTGTCGGTGCGGGCGAGCGGGCGGAAGACGGTGTGTTCTGGCCGCAGGTGCGCTTCGAGCGCAGCCTGTTCGTGCACGAGATCTAGCCCCCTAACGTGCAAACAGCCAGTCGGCTGTTTGCACCCGCCCCGTTGCGGTCTTGTCGAACACCAGCGTCACACCCGTGACGCGCGCCAGGTCGACCCCCGTAAAAGCCGCCAACGGAAAGTGACTGCTGTAGAGCAGCGTGCGCTGGCTGCCGCTGCTGGCATAGGGGTCGCCCGGTGCCAGGCCCAGCGCATCGGTCCATTGCGCGGCTTCGATGCGCGCGCTTTTGCCGGTGGCGTCGGTGAGCACGATGCCAAAGTCCTGCCCCGTTGCGGGGTTCGCGCCCGCTGCAAAGTCCACGGCCATGCGCAGGCTGAAGAGGCGATAGCCGCGCAGGTCCTGTGTGGGGAATTGCTGGGTCAGTTTTGCGCCAGTGCTCGTCCACGTCAGCGCGAGTTGCGGGATGCGCGAAAAGGTAGGGTCGGCCGGGCAACCGTGGCCGCCGCTGGGCGGGTTGTCGCCACCGTCGTCCGGCGTGCAGAAGGTGCTGGCCGAGAAGCCGCTCAAGCTGGCACTGCCGCCCAGTGCGTTGGCGGTGAGCGCCGCGTCGCCATCGAACGCGGAGATCAGGATGCGCTCGGCAGGTGGTGCACTGCGCACGGTGAGAAAGCGAGAGAGGCAGCCATCCGTCCCATCCGGGCACAGGCTGCCGGGCAAGCCGGTGCGGCCTGCCCACAGCGGTGCGAACGCCGCTTCGCCGCCGACGAAATGGCGGAAGAAACTGGTCATGAAAAACACCAGCTGCGCCTGCTGCGCGGCGACGTCGTCGCGGGCGCCGGTGGCGGCCCTGCTGCCGCACTGGGCATCCCTCTGCGAGGCATCCTGCAGCGACCAGTCGTCGCTGCCGGTCCACTCGGTGTTGAAGTAGTTGTGGTTGGCACCCATCGGCACAAACAGGAAACGCAGGCCGCCGGCATCGGTGCGCAGCCGGTTCTTGTCGAGATAGAAGGCGCTGAAGAAATCCGAGGCATCGCCATCGCAATAGCCGTGCGCCGCGCCCCAGACCACGCCCGGTGCCACCTCGTAATCGGTGGCACCGATGTTGAGGCCGCCGGTGTCGGCGGCAAGGCCGAACAGCGCCTTGATGCCGAACTGCTGCGCGACCGGACGCTTCAAGTTTTCCTGCCCGGCCTTGAGCACGCCGAGACCGCCGCGCGAATGGCCCATGAGGCCCACGCGGGTGAAATCGAGATGGCCCTTGAGCGCATCGAAGCCCATGCCGCCCGCTGCGTCGATGGCGCGAAAGCGGTCGAGATGTTCGAGTGCGAGCTGCGCGCGGGCGAGTGCGCCGCGATCGGTGGGCGGGGCATTGTCGTTGTCGTTCACATCGTTCAAGTCGATGGAGAGCACGACATAGCCCTGCGTCGCCAGCTTTTCAGCCGCCGCGTTGTAGCCGGTGTAGCTGGGCGCGGATTCGATCACCCCGAGACCCGTCGGGCAGTCGTCGTCGCCGATGCCGATCAGCGCCACGCCGCCGATCGCGAGCTGGCAGGTCTGGTGCCGGCCGTGCAGCCATACCAGCACCGGCACGCGCAGGCCGGCGGGCAGGTTCTGCGGCATCCAGGCAATGCCGTGCACATCGCTCTCGTAGCTGCCGCCGCTGACTTCGTCGCTGACGGTGATGCGGCCGAAGTTGTAGTCGCTGCTGACCGCCGCATACGCGCCGGGCCGGGTGCTGTCGGGGGCGATCTGGTCGTAGACCTTGGGCGTGGCGCCGGGTGCCGGTGTGGGCGCTGGCGATGTGCCGATGAGCACCGGTTGCGAATCGCCGCAGGCGGCGAGGGTAAGCAGCAGCAGGGAGGCAAGCAGAACGCGCATGGCAACAACCGTCGAAGAGCAGTGCTTGCCATGCGCGAGAAGCATGCCACCCGCTTTGCTACGGCTGGGACAGAAGTGCCTTCAGGCTGTTGAGCGTATCGGCGGCCGCCGCCGGCTTGTCGGTGCGCCAGCGGGCGATGCGGGGGAAGCGCAAGGCCACGCCCGCCTTGTGCCGCGTGCTGACCTGGATGCCCTCGAAGGCGATCTCGAACACCTGCAGCGGCTCGACGCTGCGCACGGGGCCGAAGGTCTCGCGGGTGTGGCTGCGGATCCAGCGGTCCATCTTCAGCAGCTCTTCGTCGGTGAGGCCGGAGTAGGCCTTGGCGACCGGCACCAGCAGCTCGCCGCTCCAGACCGCCAAGGTGTAATCGGTGTAGAGATTGGCGCGCCGCCCGTGCCCTGTCTGGGCGTAGAGCAGCACGCAATCGACGGTGAGCGCACCGACTTTCCACTTCCACCAGGCGCCGCGCTTGCGGCCGGTTTGATAGCTGCTGTCGAGGCGCTTGAGCATCAGCCCTTCGACGCCGCGCGCGCGGGCTTCGTCTCGCAACAGCGCGAGTGCAGGCCAGTCGCCGATGACGCGCTGCGAGATGCGCAGGCCGTGCGCGGCGGCGAGCACTTCGAGCTGGGCGCGGCGCGCACTCAAGGGTCGTTCGCGCCAGTCCTCGCCCGCGTGTTCGAGCAAGTCGTAAGCAAGCAAGGTCACCGGCGCATCGGCGAGCAGTTTCTTGCCAACCGTCTTGCGGCCGATGCGCTTTTGCAGCAAGGCAAACGGCAGCGCGGCGTCATCGCGCCACGCCAGGATTTCGCCATCGAGCACGGTGCCCTCAGGCAGTTGCGCGGCGAGTGCTTCGACTTCAGGGAAGCGTCCGTTCAACAGCTCCTCGCCGCGGCTCCACACCCAGGTCTGGCCATCGCGACGAATCACCTGCGCGCGGATGCCGTCCCACTTCCACTCCGCCAAGTAGTCGCCCGACTCGCCCAGTGATTGCGGCGTATTTTCGAGCGGCGAGGCGAGGCAGAAGGGATATGGCTGGCTGGGGTCTTGCACCGTCTCGCCCAAGGGTGCGCGCAACGCGGCATAACTTGCCGCACTGGGCTGCCAGTCGCCTGCGAGACGCTGCTGCACCAGCGGCGCGGGCAAGCCCGCCTGCTCAGCCAACGCGCGCGCGGCTAGGCCCGCCGAGACGCCGACGCGCAGCGAACCCGTCAGCAGCTTGGTGAACAGGTAGCAGGCTTCGCGCGGCAGCGTCGCCCACTCGTGCAGCACGGCTTCGCGCTGTTGTTCGGGCGTTTGTGAGGCGAGCGCTTGCAGGGCGGCAATCGCGGCACTCACCGTAGGCACCTGTTCGCGGGGTGGAACGGGCTGCACGGTGTCGAGCAACAGTGTGATGGTCTCGGCCAGATCGCCCACCTGCGCATAGCTCGCCTCCACCAAGGCGGGGGACAGCAACGTGACTTCGCCCACCCATTGCCGCAGCAGCGTCGGCGCAATCAAGCGTTTCAGACGGTTGCCGAGCAACAGCCACAAGGCCCAAGCCTTGTCGGCATCGGCCACCTCGCCATCCGCAAAGTACGCGCGCAGGGCCGCCACTTTTTCACCGGTGGCGGTGGTGGCATCGAGCTGCTGGTAGAGCTGGGCAAAGCGGCGCATAAGCAATTTTGCAGGATGCGATCTGAATGCTCTCAGGCATCTGCGCATCACGCCGCATCGTAGAGTTCCACATGAGCAAAATCCTACGCATCGCACTGACTGGATGGCTGTTGCTGTGCGCAGCCCCGCTGCTGGCGGCCGAGCGTGTTGACTTGCCTTGGCGACCGTTCACACCCGCGCTGTTCGCGCAGGCCAGAGCCGAGAACAAGCCGGTGTTTCTCTACCTCGAAGCCGTGTGGTGCCACTGGTGCCATGTGATGCAGGCCAAGACCTTTCCCGATGCTGGTGTGCAGAAGCGGCTTGGTGAGCAATGGCTGATTGCGAGTGTCGACCACGATGCCGACCCGCTGCTCGCCAACCGCTATCGCGACTACGGCTGGCCGGCGCTGATCTTCTTCAACGCGCAGGGGCAGGAGGTGGCGAAGCGTGCGGGCTTCCTGAGCGCGGCGGATTTCAGCGCGCTGCTCGACGCGGTGGTGGCCGACCCGACGCCGGAGCAATCCGCCCGCGAGGAGCAGGTCCGCGCGCCGCCCATCACCACCTTGCCGAAGGACTTGCGCACCATGCTTGAAGCAGCGCATCGCACCGCCTACGACACCAAGCAAGGCAGCCTGAAGCTGGCGCAGAAATACCCAGACCGCGACAGCGTCGAGTACGCACTGACGCTCGCAGCAGCCGGCGACCGGACCGAAGCGCGGCGCGCGCGGCAGACGCTCGACGCGGCACGCGCGCTGATCGACCCGGTGTGGGGCGGCATGTATCAGTACTCCACGCACGGTGACTGGGTGCATCCGCACTTTGAAAAGATCATGCGTACGCAGGCGGGGGCGCTGCGGCTGTATGCGCAGTCGTATGCGCTGACGAAAAACGCGCGCGACCTGCGCAGCGCGAACGCCATCCGCGATTACTTACTCAACTTTTTGCGCGATGCCGATACCGGCGCGTTTCACGGCACGCAGGATGCCGATGCGGTGCCGGGCGAAAAGGCGCAGGCCTACTTCCAGCTCGGTGACGCCGCGCGCCGCTGCATCGGCCTGCCGCGCATCGACCCGCATTTGTATGCGCAGGAAAACGGCCTGGCGATCGAGGCCCTGGTGGCGCTCTACAACGCCGGGCGCGATGCCGACACCCTCTGTGCCGCCACCCGTGCGGCGCAGTGGGCGCTGGCCCATCGCGCGCTGCCGGACGGCCGCTTCGCACACGAAGCCGATGTCGGCCTCTATCTGGGCGACACGCTCTACATGGCACGCGCCGCACTCGCCCTGCACGGCGTCACACGTGATGCCGACTGGCTTGCGGTTGCCGAGCGCGCGGCATCGGCAATGGCCCTGCACTTCGCAGCCGAGGGCGGCGGCTATCTCACCGCAGTGGCTGAAGGTGCAACCTTGCCACCGCCACGGGTGACGGCGGAAAACATCGATGCGGCGCGCTTCTACGCCGCATTGGCAAAAGCCACCGGCAAGGCCGAATACCTTGCCGATGGCCGTCATGCACTACGCTGGCTGGCGTTGCCGGAAGTTGCCGGCGGCACGCTCACCGAGCCGGGCATTCTGCTCGCTGCGGACGAACTGGCCGCGGCGGAGAACGCCGCGCACTAGCGAGTGGTTTGTGCGAGCTGCACGCTGGCCACGGGCGTGGCGTCCGGTGCGCCTCGCGCGGTCTGGAAGGACAGCGCCGGCAACGCCAGCAGGCAGACGGTGAACCCGATGTGGCGGCGCTTGCGGGCGCGGGCGAGCATCGCGAGGCGGGGGGCGTAGTCGTAGGGCATTTCGGGTTCTCCGTGGGGCGGGGACACCCACTATCTCTACGCTTCGGCTCAAATCCTGAGCCGCAATTTTCACTTCTCGTATTGCGCGAGCGCGGCCTTGAGGCGAGCGGCGACGGCCTTGCGCAAGGCAGGTGGCCCGATCACTTCCACATCTTCGCCGTGGCGCAGCAGATCCATCACCAGTTCTTCGTCGCGGTGATAGGGGAAGCGCAAGTGCCAGCTTCCATCGGCTCTGCGTTCGCCAACTTGTGCGGGATGCCACTGCTCGTCGGCGACCCAGCGCGCAGCCTTGGGCGAGAACAGCAGTTCCGCAGTGTGCGTCGCCGCCCCCGAGAAAATGCCGTAGCTGCTGGCGAGCACGGCATCGAGCGCGCTCGCGGGTTCTTCCTGCGCCGGGGTCGGCAGCTCACGCGCTTCGCCGAGGCGCTCCACCGCGAAGCTGCGCAGCGCGTTGCGCGTGTGGCACCAGGCATCGAGATACCAGCGGTCGCGGTAATGGGTGAGGCGCTGCGGCGAGAGTTCGCGCACGGTGATCTCGTCGGACTCGCGGCCGTGATAGCGCACGCTCAGGCGACGGCGACGCACCAGTGCGCTGGCGACGGTGCCGAAGGCACTGCCTGCCTCGCGGCGCGTGGCACCCAGCAGGCGCAGGCGCTGCGGCCAGTCCGGCAGGGCAGCCTGCGCACCGAGCAGCGCACGTGCCTTGCTGCGGATGGGGGCGAGCTGCTCCGACAACACGCCAGGCGCGGTACCTTGCAACAGGTTCTCGAACACGAGTAGCGCCGTGAGCTCGCCGGCATTGAGCCAGAAGCCCGGCAGCTCGAACTGCACCGCCGCGTCTCGCGCATAGAACACGCCGTGGCTGCGCGCGCGGATCAGCGGCGCGCCGAACTCTTCTTCCAGCTGTGTCAGCACGCGCTTGAGCGTCGCGGTGGAGCACTCCAGCCGCTGCTGCAATTCCGCAAACGGGATGGGCGTGCGGCGATTGCTGAGGATGCGATGGCAGCGGATGAGGTGTGCGAGCGTGCTCATGCCGTCTCTGTCGTCGTCGCGCCCTGCTCGCCCTCGAACGCGGTCTTGAGTTCGGCGGCGTCGATGCCTTTTTCTTTGAGATAGGCGATCAAGGCATCGGTGTTGCCGTGGGTGGCGAGCACGCGCTTCGCCCCGGTTTCCTCGATGGTGCGGATCAGCCCCGGCCAGTCGGTGTGGTCGCTCATCGTGAAACCGCGGTCGTAGGCCTCGCGGCGACGCGTGCCGCGCAGGCGCATCCAGCCGCTGGCGAAGCCACTGCTGTACGGCGCAAAGCGGCGCATCCACGGGGTACCGCTGGCCCCCGGCGGGGCGAGGATCAAGCGGCCCGCGAACACCGCGCCCTTGGGCGGCGTGCCGACGGCTTCGGTCGGCATCATCTTCACACCGGCCTTGCGATAGACCTCGACCAGCGGCGTCATCGCGCCGTGCAGCAGCACTGGCTCCACCTCGCCGCGTGCGAGGGCATCGGCGTCGAAGAAGCGGGTCAGTTCGGCCAGCACGCGCTGCGCCTTGCCGAGCGCGTAGCAGAACAGCACTGCGGTCTTGCCCTCGGCCTTGCACTGCTGCCACCAGTCGAAGATTTCCTGCGCGACGACGGCGGGTGCATCCCAGCGATACACCGGCAAGGCGAACGTTGCCTCGGTGATGAAGGTGTCGCAAGCCACCGGCTCGAACGGCGCACAACTCGGGTCGGCGCAGCGCTTGTAGTCGCCGCTCACAACCCAGACCTCCCCTGCAACTTCGATGCGCACCTGCGCGCTGCCCAGCACGTGGCCGGCAGGGTGCAGTGACACCGTCGCACGGCCCATCGTGATGCGCTCGCCGTAGTCGAGCAGCGTCATCGCACTGTCGCGCCCGACGCGCGCGCGCATCAGGCCCTCGCCCGCTTTCGTGGCCCAGTAATGGCCCATGCCGGGCCGCGCGTGGTCGGCATGGCCGTGGGTGATGACGGCGCGCGGCACCTTGCGGTGCGGGTCGATGTGAAAGTCGCCAGCGGGGCAGTAGAGGCCGCTGTCGGTGGCGATGACGAGATCGCTCATACCAATGGCTCCAGCAGCGCGAGCAGTTTCTTCAGCGCGCCGCGATTGGCTGCGACAGCCGCTGCGGCGCGCGCACGGCGCGCCTCGCGTTCGGCTTGCAGATGGCCTTGCGCTTTTTGCCACGGCAGCCAGTCGAGCAGCGCGGCGCTCAGCGTGACGGCATCGGTGATTTCGCGCGCGCATTCGGCTTGCAGCAGCAGCGTGCGGGCGTCGAGAAAATTGTGCATGTGCGGGCCGAACAGCACGGGCACACCGAGGGCTGCGGGTTCGAGCACATTGTGGCCGCCGACAGGCACCAGACTGCCACCAACGAAGGCGACTTGTGCCGCCGCGAGATAGGCCATCACCTCGCCCATCGAGTCGCCGAGTAGCACGGGCGTGGGGTGGCGTTGACCACTCACGTCAGGGTGTTCGGCGAGTGTGGAGCGGCGCTCGAAGCTCATACCCTTGGCAGTGATGCACCGCACGACCTCGTCGAAGCGTTGCGGATGACGCGGCACCAGGATGAGCAGGGCGTAGGGGTCGTGCTGCAGCAGGGCGTGATGGGCATCGAGCACGATGTCTTCTTCGCCTTCGTGCGTGCTGACTGCAATCCAGATCGCGCGGTCGGCATGCCACAGGCGCGCGATGTTCGCCGTGAGTGGGTGCGGGGCACTGGGCAGGGCAAGATCGAACTTGAGATTGCCGATCACCTGCACATGGGGTGCGCCGAGTGCGGTGAAGCGCTCGGCATCGAGCGCACTTTGCGCCGCGACGGTGGTGACCTTGCCCAGCACGCTGCGGGTGAATCCGGCCACGCGCGAATAGCCCTTGAAAGAGCGTGGCGAGAGGCGGGCGTTGGCGATGGTGAGCGGGATGTCGCGCGTCTTGAGCGCGGCAAACAGGTTGGGCCACAGCTCGGTTTCCATCACCACCACTTGCTTTGGTTGGGCGCGGTCGAGAAAGCGGGCGACGACGTGCGGCAGATCGTACGGGGCATAGGTGTGGATGACGCGCGTGCCGAGCGATGCCACCACGCGCTCGCTGCCGGTCGGCGTGGTGGTGGTGACCCATACCCGTCGCTCGCCGTGGCGCTGGATGAGTGCTTCGATCAGCGGCAGCGCGGCCAGCGACTCACCGACGCTCACCGCATGCACCCACACCGCCACTGGATGCGCAGGCACGCGGCCAAAGCGCTCGCCAATCCGCTGCCGATAGGCCGGCTGCACCCGGCCCTTGAACCACAGGCGCAGCACGATCAGCGGCGTGAGCACGGCCAACAGCAGGGTGTAGAGCATTCGCATCGCTCTAGCTTAAAGGTCGCGGCCCTTACAATCCGGCTCGACCATGACACCCCCCGCCTTCCGCCCCGCCCTCATCGCCCCCCGCCACTGGCCGGTGTGGATCGGCCTGGGCCTGATGCGCCTGCTGCACCTGTTGCCGCTGCGCGTGCAACTGAAGCTGGGCGAGGGCCTGGGCGCGCTGGTGTCGCGGCTGGTGCCGGGGCGGCGTCGCATCGTCGCCGCCAATCTGTTCGTGGCCTTCCCCGAGCGTACGCACGCGCAACGACGCGCGCTGCTGCACACGCATTTCCGCGCGCTGGGACGCGGCGTGTTCGAGGCGGCAATTGCCTGGTGGAGTTCGGACGCGCGCATCGCCAAGGCCGGCATCGTCGAAGGGCTGGAGAACCTGCGTGCGGTGCAGGGCAAAGGCCAGGGCGCGCTGCTGCTCACCGGCCACTTCACCACGCTGGAACTCGGTGCGCGTTTCCTCACCCTGGCGGGCGTGGAGTTTCACGCCATGTATCGCCCCTATGAAAACCCGGTCATGGATTACTTGATGCACCACTGGCGGCAGCGGCGCAGCAAGCTGCCGGCCCTGCCACGCGAGGAGTTGCGGCCACTGGTGCGCTCGCTGCGCGAAGGCCGCGCGGTGTGGTACGCGCCCGACCAGACGCTGGACCCGAAGATCAGCGTCTACGTGCCGTTTTTCGGCAAGAACGTGGCCACGATCGTGGCCACCAGCAAGCTGGCGGCGATGGGCCGGGCCGCAGTGGTGCCGTATTTCCCGGCCTATCTCGGCCACGGCCGTTATCGGGTGGTGATCGAACCGGCGCTGGCGGATTTCCCCGGCCCGGACGAGGTGGCGGATGCCGCCCGCATCAATCAGGTGCTGGAGGCCGGCATCCGCACTTATGCCCCGGCGGCGTATTTCTGGGTGCATCGCCGCTTCAAATCGGTGCCGCGGGGCGAGCCGGACATCTACCGCAAATCGCCCTGAATCCCGCACCGTATCACTGGTACGGTCACCGTCCCGCGACCCTTTGCTTTAATATCTGCGGCATTAAATCCACTCATCGCTAGAGGTTGACGGCGTGAAGCAAACCCTGACCCGCCTTGCCCTTGTTGCCGCCGCTGCCGTGTTCGCAGGCCCGGCGTTTTCCGCCACTGCCGTGGAACAGGCGCAGGCCCAGCTGAACAGCGGCGATCTGCCGGGCGCGCTGAAGACGCTCGACAAGTATCTGGCCAGCGCACCGCAGGACGCCGAGGCGCGTTTCACCCGTGGTCTGGTGCTGGTCAAGCTCAACAAGACCGACGACGCCATCAAGGTGTTTGCCGACCTCACCCGCGACTATCCGCAGCTGCCCGAGCCCTACAACAACCTCGCCGTGCTTTACGCCGGCCAGAGCCAGTTCGAC
>JAUSQI010000116.1 GCA_030652575.1 Stagnimonas sp.
GGGACTACCGCTACTGCTGGCTGCGCGATTCGTTCTTCGTGGTGCGGGCGCTCAACTCGCTGGCTGAAGTCGAGACGATGGAGAACTACCTGCGCTATCTCGCCAACGTGGTCGGCGCGAGCGGCGGCGGGCATCTGCAGCCGGTGTTCGGTATCGCGCTCGAAAAAGCGCTGATCGAAGGCGAAGCCACCGCGCTCGCGGGCTATCGCGGTATGGGTCCTGTGCGCGTGGGCAACCAGGCCCATGAGCACTTTCAGCACGATGCCTACGGCAACGTCATCCTCGCCGCCTCGCAGGCCTTTTTCGACGAACGCCTGCTGCGCAAACCGACGGCTGCCGACTGGCAACGCCTGCAAGCCGTGGGCGAGCAGGCCTATCTCGTCTATCGCGAGCCGGATGCCGGCATGTGGGAGCTACGCACCCGCGCGCGCGTGCACACCTCATCGACCCTGATGTGCTGGGCCGCCTGCGACCGGCTGGCGAAGATCGCGGCGCATCGCGGCGAGCACGCCACCGCCAGCTACTGGCAGCTGCGTGCTGACACCATCCGCGACGCGATCGAGACCGAGGCCTGGAACCCGACCCTGAACAGCTACGCCGAATCCTTCGGTGGGCAGGACGTGGAGGCGGGGCTGCTGCTGATGGCCGAGGTGGGTTACTCCCAGCCGGACGACCCACGCTTTCTCGGCACGCTGGCGGCCATCGAGAAGCGCCTGCGGCGCGGGCCGTATCTGTTCCGCTACGCGGCGGCCGACGACTTCGGCCAGCCGGAAACCGCCTTCAACATCTGCACCTTCTGGTATCTGGATGCGCTCACCCGCGTCGGTCGCCGCGAGGAGGCGAAGGCGTTGTTCGAGAACATGCTGGAGCGCTGCAACCCGCTCGGTCTGCTCTCTGAAGACGTGCATCCCGAAACCGGCGAGTTGTGGGGCAACTATCCGCAGACCTATTCGCTGGTTGGCATCATCAACGCGGCGATGCGGCTTTCGCCGCCCTGGGAGCAGTCGGTGTGAGTGGCGGCAAGGGTCGGCTGATCGCCGTCTCCAACCGCGTTGGGCCCATCCGTGACACGCCGCAGGCCGGTGGCTTGGCCGTCGCACTCGTCGACGCGCTGCGCGAGCGCGGCGGTCTGTGGTTCGGCTTCGGCGGCAAGCTGGCGGCGCACCCGCGCGAGGCGGTGCAGCTGGACAGCTTCGAGGGCCTGCACACCGCCACCATCGAATTGAATACGGCCGACTACCACAGCTACTACAACGGACACGCCAACGGCTGTCTCTGGCCGCTGTTCCATTTCCGCCCCGACCTCGTGCATTACCGGCGCGACGACTACGCCGCCTATCTGCGCATCAACCAGCGCTTCGCCGATGCGCTGGCACCGCTGCTGCAGGACGACGACATTCTCTGGATCCACGACTTTCACCTGATCCCGCTCGCCTCGATGCTGCGCGCGCGCGGCTGCCGCCAGCGCATCGGCTTCTACCTGCACATCCCCTTCCCCGCACTGGACCTGCTGCTGACGCTGCCCAACCATCTGGAACTCTTGCAACAGCTCAGCGCCTATGACCTGATCGGCGTGCAGACGCCGGTGAATCTCGATCGCCTGCACGATTGCTTCACCCATCTGCTGGGCCTGCCGCAAGATGGCAACTGCTGGCAGACCGCCACGCACACGTTGCGCACCGGCGTGTTTCCGGTCGGCATCGATGTCGAGACCTTCGAGGGTTTTGCCACCCAGCCACGCGCCGTACGCACCGTGAATCGAATGCGCGCCGAGCTGCGCAACCGCACGCAGATCATCGGCGTCGACCGCCTCGACTACGCCAAGGGACTGCTGCGGCGACTGGAAGCCTATGAGCGTTTTCTGGAGCAGCACCCGCGCGCCCACGGCCGCGTCGAGTATCTGCAACTGGCCCCGGTCAGCCGTGGCGAGGTTGGTGCCTACCAGGACTTCCGCGAGCAGATGGAGCGCGACGCGGCGCGCATCAACGGCCGCTACTCGCGTTACGACTGGACACCGCTGCGCTACCTCAACAGCCCGCTGTCACGCGCCACACTCGCCGCGCTCTACCGCGCCAGCGCCATCGGCTTCGTCACCCCGCTGCGCGACGGCATGAACCTGGTCGCCAAGGAATACGTCGCAGCCCAGGACCCTGAAGACCCCGGCGTGCTGGTGCTTTCCCTGTTTGCCGGCGCGGCGCATCAGATGAACGCCGCGGTGATCGCCAATCCCTACGACAGCGATGCCGTCGCCGACGCGCTCGAAACCGCGCGCGTGATGCCGCTGGCCGAACGCCGCGAGCGCCATGCCGAGCTGTTGAAAGGACTGCACGACTACGACGCGCGCCGCTGGCAGCACGACTATCTCGACGTCCTGAGCCAAAACCCATGAGCACATCCACAGCGACCTCCACTACCGACGCCACCCTGGTGCTGGATGTGGGCGGCACCCACACCCGGCTGGCGCTGGCCTGGCCTGCCAACGGCCGCGTGCGGCTCTCTGCCGTGGAAGTGATCGCCACGCCGCGCGGCACGCTGGACGACGCGATGCGGCAGTTTCTCGCCAGGCATGCCGAGGTCTCGCTCACCGCCATCGCCATCGCCGCTGCCGGCCGGGTGCGCCGCCTGCCCGGCCGCACCGCGGTCAACCTCACCAATGCGGCGCTCACCATCGAGCGCGAGGAGTTGCAGACGAGCTTCGGCGTCGCGCGCGTGATGCTGCTCAACGATCTCGCGGCCATCGCCGCTGCCTTGCCGTGGCTGTCCGATGGCGAGCTGGTTCGCGTCGGCGGCGCACGCTCGGCGGTGCCCGGCCACCGGTTGGTGGTGGGTATCGGCACCGGCTTTGGGGCTGCTGCACTGACCGCCGACGGCAACTTGATCGAGACCGAAGCCGGTCATGCCGACCTCGCCGCCGTCACCGCCAGCGAGCGTCGCTGGCTCGACAACCTGGCACCGCTGGGGCGCTGCGCCATCGAGCAGGTGTTGTCCGGCCCCGGCCTGTTGCGGCTGCACGCGGTGATCGCACAAAAGCCGATGGCGCTGCACGAAGACCTGCGTGCTGCCCACGCCCAGGGCGAGGCGGCCGCACTGCGCACGCTGACGGCGTTCTCGACCTGGCTGGGCCGCACCGTCGGCAATCTGGTACTGAGCCACGGGGCCTGGGGCGGCGTGGTGCTGGCGGGCGGCGTGCTGGAGCGCTTAGGTGATGCCTTCGATGGCCAGGCCTTTCGCCAAGGTTTCGAGGACAAGGCGCCGTTCTCATCGGACCTCGCCGCCGTGCCGGTGTGGCAAGTGCGGCATCCGCAACCGGCCTTGCTGGGACTGGCCCGGTTGGCGCTGGTCTGAGCGGCTCAGGCCGGCACCGGCGTTACTGTGCCGACGTCTTGGGCTCGATGCCGATCAACTCGTCGGTGACGGAAGACTCCACCACCGAACGCTGCAACATGACCTGCATGAGAATCAGGATGATGACGGCAATCACCAGTTTGCTGATGTTGCCGACGCGAGCGAAATCGACACGTTGCGGATCGCCGTTGACGTGCCACTGGGAGGTTTCGGTCAGCCAGCGATAGCGCGCCTTTTCGGCTTCAGCCAGTTTTCGGTGGGCGTCGGTGACCCAACGCCGATTGTCCTTGTCGTTCACGATGCCCCCTGGAAAACCACGCACAGCCCGAGCACTTCACCAGCGGGATTGTAGCCTCCGAAATAGACCAAGACTCAACATCGGGCGGTCTTGCGGCTGCAATCAGCCGCCGTTCGATGCGTCGGCAAGCCGCACGGCAAAGCGTGCTTCGGTTTTGGACCTGATCTCGTCCAGCGTGACGCCGCTGGCGAGCTCGATCAGCGCCACACCGCCGCCCTTGCGGTCAATGGCGAACACGCCCAGATCCGTGATCAGCAAATCCACCACGCCCTTGCCGGTCAGCGGCAGCGAGCAGGTTTTCTTGAACTTGCTTTCGCCCGCTTTCTCGCAGTGATCCATCACCACCACCACGCGCTTCACACCCGCCACCAGATCCATCGCGCCGCCCATGCCCTTGACCAGCTTGCCGGGGATCATCCAGTTCGCCAGATCGCCGTTTTCCGCCACTTCCATCGCGCCAAGGAT
>JAUSQI010000121.1 GCA_030652575.1 Stagnimonas sp.
CTGCCCAAGAGTCCATATCGACGGCAGTGTTTGGCACCTCGATGTCGGCTCATCTCATCCTGGGGCTGTAGCAGGTCCCAAGGGTCCGGCTGTTCGCCGGTTAAAGAGGTACGCGAGCTGGGTTCAGAACGTCGTGAGACAGTTCGGTCCCTATCTGCCGTGGGCGTTTGAAGTTTGAGAGGAGTTGACCTTAGTACGAGAGGACCGGGTTGAACATATCTCTGGTGTTCCAGTTGTCACGCCAGTGGCATCGCTGGGTAGCTAAATATGGACGGGATAACCGCTGAAAGCATCTAAGCGGGAAGCCCACCTCAAGATGAGACTTCACAGGGATTTAATCCCTCTAAAGAGCCCATGTAGACCACATGGTTGATAGGTGCGGTGTGTAAGGGTGGTAACACCTTCAGCTAACGCATACTAATTGCTCGTGCGGCTTAACCATATAACGCTCAAACATTCTATTGTTGAGAGCCGTTAAGCCAAACCTTTAAGTATTGAGAATATACAAACGATTACTTGTTCAACTACAGATCTATTTATTACGCTGATTGACGGCCCACTGGCGTCAGTTAGATAACAGTTTGCTTGGCGGCAATAGCGAGTTGGAACCACCTGTTCCCATCCCGAACACAGAAGTGAAACGACTTAGCGCCGATGATAGTGTGGCATTAGCCATGTGAGAGTAGGACACTGCCAAGCTCCAAACACGAAACCCCGATTCTGATGAATTGGGGTTTTTTGTTGTTTCTGTTTTTATTGGTTAAAAAGTCAATGCGTGTCGGTTTTTATTTCCAGCACTTCAAGCGCGCGCGCTTCCAGATCTGCGCCATAGCCTTTGCCATAGCCGTAATAGATGAATTTCACTACGCCGGTAGGACCGATGATATAGGCACTGGGTAGTTTGCGTGGGGCAAACTCACGAGTTCCAAGACCCAGCAGGTCCATGATTACAGGATAGTGAACTGGATGCTCCTTGAGGAAAGCGATCGCTCTATCCGGGTCATCGTCCAGATTCACCCCCAAAATCTCGAAGCGTTTTCCATGCCCGGCCTTGATCATCCGGCTGCGTAAGGTTTCAAGCTCGGGCATCGAGATGATGCAGGGCCCGCACCAGCTGGCCCAGAAATCCACGATGAGAACCTTGCCGCGAAAGTCGGAGATTCGATATTTGCGATCTTCCAGCAGGCTGCGTCCAAAAATATCTGGCGCCTGCTGTCCAGGCTGTACTGCCTGCGCCAGAGTCGAAACAAACAGGCCACCAAGAAGGAAGGCCGTGCGTGAGAGTGCAGTAGGCATAGGATGGCTACGCGAACCTAGCGTTGAAGGGCGATACCTACACCGATGCGGGTGATGCTGTGGTTGTAGTCGATCAGACTCTCGCCATAGCCATTGAAAACACGCACAAACAATGCTCCGACGGGCCCAATTTCAACGCTGTAGTCGGCCTGAATTGCACCGCGGCCGGTGCTGGCATTACCGCGCAACATCACGTCGAGCAGCGCATTGCGCCAGGGGAAGTCGCGGCGATAACGCAGCTCGGCGTAGCCCGTGTAGTCACTCAAGTCTGGGTTGTCGTCGCGCTTAGGGTCATCAGCAGCGCGGTTTTTATCTTCAGGTAACCGATACCAGGTTTTGAGCTGCCAAACTTCGCGTCCGCGTGTCCAGTACGGCTGGAAATAGACGCGGTTGTAGCTGCGTGAATCCGGCAGCTCGTTGCCATTCGATTCATGCTCCGCGCCAACGTCAAAAGACCAGCTGGGTGCAAAGTCGAAGGGCTTCGGAATGCGCGTGAACACTTCAGGGTTGAAGTTGTTCTCTCGAAAGGGCTTGCTCTTCGTCGTGTTGTAAACCTGAAAAAATGATTTTTGCGAATAGCCAAAATAGAGCGCGCCGGGGCCGTAATCCCAGAGTTGCGCCTTCGCCGAGATCTGAAAAATAAACTCGGATTCCTTGCCCTCATAAAGCGACGAGTAGGTAAACGGCATCAAGAAAGTGGGCTTGTGCAGCGAAAAGCCAGAGCAGGTGTTGTAGATCGCTGCCGCCAACTGACCGCGCTCCACCGAAATGCCGTAGTCGCGCAGCGAACAGCCGGTTTGCACGCGTGAAGGCGTGAGCAATATCGGGGCCTGCGCTGGGTTGCTGGAAGGCACCACGACCGGACTGGTCACGTTGGTGATCGGGCTGGTGCCGGCCGAGTTGGCTGGTGCATCAGCGGGTGCAGGTGCCGGGTTTTGCAGCGGAATATCACCCGGCGCCACCGGCACCACTTGCGGCAAGGGCACTGCGGGCGCGGCAATCGTCGATGTTGCCGTTTGCCCCCAGGCGGTATTGGCGCACAGACCAATCAAGAAACCGGCACAAGGGCGGAAGCGGGACATATCGAAGGATGCAGTCATGACAGGCCGATGTGTGGAATTAGAAGTCAGTGTCTCAAGCATAAGCGCATAAAATGCCGACCACCCAAAGTAAGCGCGAAAACACACGCCATGTTGCAAGAAGCTGCCTTGTTCCTCGCTGCTGCCGTGCTGTTCGTGCCGCTGTTCAAGCGTGCGCGAATGGGTGCGGTGTTGGGCTACTTGGCCGCTGGCTTGGTGATCGGACCTTCTGGCCTGGGGTTGGCCGACGATGCCGAGGCAGTGCTGCATGTCTCGGAGTTCGGCGTGATCCTGCTGTTGTTCGTCATCGGACTCGAACTGCAACCTGCTCGTCTTTGGCGATTGCGCCGTGAAGTTTTTGGTTTTGGCGGTGCACAAATGCTTCTCACCACCGCGTTGTTCACAGTAGCGGCACATGTTGCCGGTCTGCCTTGGAACACTGCACTCGTCATCGCCTTTGCACTGTCGATGTCTTCGACCGCACTCGTACTACAGCTGCTGGGCGAGCGGCACGAACTGACGGCGCATCACGGCCGAGCGGCTTTTGCGGTGCTGCTGTTTCAGGATATTGCCGTCATCCCCTTTCTCGCTCTGGTGCCGCTGCTTGCACCGCAAGCGGGCGGCACGCCAGCGGATTGGCGCATGGCCGTGGCCGCCATTGCCGCCATCGCCGCAGTCGTTGTCATCGGGCGCTATCTGCTGCGACCCGTGCTGCGGGTGCTCGCAACGACTGAAGTGCCAGAAGTATTCACTGCAGCTGCATTGCTGCTCGTCATCGGCGTCTCGCTGCTGATGCAATCCGTCGGTCTGACGGCCTCACTCGGCGCGTTTCTCGCCGGTGTGCTGCTAGCGGATTCCGAGTATCGCCACGAGCTGCAAGCTGATCTTGAGCCTTTCAAAGGCCTGTTGCTCGGACTATTTTTCATCGCCGTTGGCATGGGCGCCAAACTGGGCTTGGTGTTGCAGCAGCCGGTCTTGATCATCAGCGTCACGCTCGCCATCCTGCTGCTCAAGACTGTAGCGCTCTATGGCATTGCCCGGGTCAGCGGCCAGCAGCACAGCAGTGCATTGAAACTGGGTGTGGCGCTCTCGCAGGGTGGTGAGTTCGCCTTCGTGCTGTTCGGCGTGATCGGCACGGCCGGGTTGGTCGATGTCGCCACACGGGAGGTGCTCATCGTCGCGGTCACGCTGTCGATGATCGCCACAGCACCCATCTATCTGTTGTTGAGCCACTGGATCAGTCGGCACGACGATGCCACACCGCCGCCTTTCGATGAGATCAACGCCGCTGAAACACCTGTGGTGATTGCCGGGTTCGGGCCCTTCGGCCAGATCATCGGTCGCATTCTGCGGCTGAAGAAAATCCCCTTCACTGTGCTCGACAAGAACGCCGCACATGTCGATTTCGTGCGCACGTTCGGTAACGCCGTGTTCTATTCCGATGCCACCCGGACCGAGGTCTTGCGCGCTGCCCATGTGGCGCACGCCAAACTCTTCATCGTGGCGATTGCCGAAGAAGCCGAGAACATCCGTGTGACCGAGGCCGTTCGCAAGCATGCGCCGGGCGTACGCGTGATGGCCATCGCGCGCACACGCCAACACGCCATCAATCTCATGGCGCTGGGACTCAAGCCGGAAGACCTCATCCGCCGCAGTTACTTCTCCAGTCTGGAAATGACACGCCGCGTGCTGGTCGCACTCGATCTCACGCCGCGCGCCGCCGCCAATGCAGTCGATCTGTTTCGCAGCAAGGACGAAGACTTTCTGCTGCGCCAGCAGGCCAGCCTGCCGGATGAAGCCGCGCTGCGTGCCAGCGTGGCGAAATACTCCGAAGAACTTGAACAGCTTTTCGAAGCCGATGCCGAGCTGGCCGATGCGGTTTCCATCGATGATGCCCCGCCGCGCGTGGCGCGAACATGATCGACCTCCTGTTGTTCTCGCTGCCGCACACCTTGGTGGCGGTGGTTTCCACCGGCATGGCGGCGGCGTTTCTTGCGGCAGATAGACGCTCGGCCACCTCGCGAGCCCTGGCAGCCACATTGCTGTCGCTGGGCGTCGGCATTTTTCTCAATGTTGGCCTCACCCGTGCAGGCACGGTGGTGCCACGGTATGCAGGCGTGCTGTCACTCAGCGACGGGCTGGCCATCATTTTTTATCTGGAATGGCTGTTGCGGGTGCGCAACACATTGCCCGCCCGCAACTTCGATACACGCGGCGGTGATCTGATGCTGCGCTTGGGGCAGGCCGCAGGCGCGGCCTACATCATCGAGGCGCTGATCTGGCCAGAGATCCGCATCCGCGATTTTCTCGCCGTGGGTTCTCAGGGCTGGGCCAGTTTTTCGCGCCCCGGATTCTGGCTGTTTGCAGCACCGGTGCTGTTCTCGTCGTTGATGGGTGCCAGCTCCACCCTGCTGCTCATGCGCCGCAGACCGGACGGCAGCGAGAGCATTCGCGTGCTGGGCTTCATCCTGGCGGCACCTTTTCTCATCGCCAGCTTCGTGCTGCCGGTGTCATTCGGCGCGTTGTCGGTGATGGTCGGTCTGATGATCGTACTGGTTGGTGCCGTGCAGTACCACGTGATGCAAGGTCAGCGCGGGCAGTTTTTGAGTCGCTTCCTCTCGCCGCAAGTGGCCGAGATCGTCAACTCGCGCGGCCTCAAGGCCGCCATGCAGCAGGCGCACATCGAGATCAGCGTCGTCAGCTGCGACCTGCGCGGCTTCACGGCGTTTTCCACCGCACATCCCAGCTCGCGAACCATCGAGGTTTTGCGCGACTACTACAACGTGGTGGGCAAGCTGGTCGGTGAATACGGCGCGACGATCAAGGACTACGCTGGCGACGGCATACTGATTCTGGTCGGCGCGCCCATTGCCATCCCCGACCACGCGCGCGTGAGCCTCGAAATTGCCGAGCGCATCCGCGACGAAGGCAGGGCGCTCACCAAGCGCTGGAGCACCTCGCGTGGCCGACTCGGGATCGGCGTCGGCGTGGCCAGCGGCTTCGTCACGGTCGGCATCATCGGCTCCGACTCGCGGCTGGAATACACCGCGGTGGGCCCGGCGGTGAATCTCGCATCGCGTCTCTGCGAAGAAGCACGCGACAAGGAGATTCTCGTCGCCCCGCGCACGGCCGAACTCGCTGGCCGCGAAGACCTCAAGCGCAAGCGCCGCGTCGAGGTCAAGGGTTTCAGGGATCTGGATGAAGTGTTTCTGTTGAAGCCCGCCTAAGCGCCTTCAAGGTCCATCGACAGGCTCGATGCCGACGCGCACCACGCCATCTGCGGCCACCCAGGCGCGATACATCACATAAGAGTTGAACGGTGTCGTGATGTGCCCTTCGTGGTCGATGGCAATGCAGCCACCGCGTCCGCCGTAGTGCATCACCTCGTCGAGCGCGTGCTGCGCGGCCTTTGCCAGATCCCAGCCCGAATAGTTCATGCGCGCATGCACCTCATGCCCGAAGCAGGCCTTTATGAAACTCTCGCCGGTGCCCGTGCAGCTGATCGCCGCACTGCGATCGTCCGCAAAAGTGCCCATGCCGACGATGGGCGTGTCGCCGATGCGGCCGGGATGCTTGTTGGTGAGTCCGCCGGTGGAAGTGGCTGCGGCAAGCCCGCCAAAGGCATCGCGCGCCACCGCGCCGACCGTGCCGAAAGCCGCATCGCTGCGATCCACTTTTTGCACCCGCGAATCATCGGTATCGTGGTCGAGCGTGATGACGCCCTTGCGCCGCGCATCCTCCAACTGCACCAGCCGTTCGGCGGTGATGAAGTAGCTCGGCGCCACTTCCGGCAGACCCAGTTCGCGCCCGAGTTGTTCGGCACCGGGGCCGCTGAAAAAGACGTGGGGCGAGCGCTCCATCACCGCGCGCGCCAGCCGCACCGGGCTCTGGCTGCGCATTACCCCGGCCACCGCTCCGCAGGCGCGGTCGCTGCCGCGCTGGATGGCGGCATCGAGTTCGGGCAGGCCATCGCGGTTGAGCACACCGCCAATGCCGGCATTGAACAGAGGGCATTCCTCCAGCAGCATCACCGCATGTTCGACGGCATCGAGTGCGGTCGCACCCGTCATCAGCAGCGCCTTGGCAGAGGCGGCAATGCGGTCGAGTGCGGCCCGATGTTCCGGCTGCGGACCGGCACCGGGTGCCAAGTCACCCGCGCCGCCGTGAATGACCAGCCGTATGCGTGAGAAGTCAGCCAACTGGGCAGTTTTTTCGTGATTCATTTTGGGTTCAGGGCACAAGCCAAGGCTTGCAGCGTTGCGGGACTGTCGTCAGTCTAGCCGCACCTCTCGCGTCATTCTCGTTACGGAGTTTCCCATGCGTCATTTCGTCCTTGCCCTTGCGGCCCTCGCCCTCTCTGCCTGCCAGACCGACGCGACCATCGTTTCGTCCTCCGGCAGCGGCCCGACCGTCGCACAAGCGCAAGCCGAACCCTACAACGGTGTGAAGCAGCGCATCGCCATTGAACCCTTCGAGTATCGCGCTGCCGACAAGGGTGCAGGCGTCGGTGCAGGCATGGCCGACATGCTCACGGACTCGCTGTTCAACACCAACAAGTTCATCGTCGTCGAGCGTGACCGGCTGGGCGCGATCACCGCCGAGCAGGATCTGGGCGATACCGGCCGCTTCAAGCAGGAGACTGTCGCGCCCAAGGGAGAACTTGAAGGTGCGCAGCTGCTCATCCGCGGCTCCGTCACGCAGTTCGAACCCAAGTGCTCGGGCGGGTCGATTCTGATCGCCTCCACCAGCGAGGCCTGCATTGCCATCAACCTGCGCATCGTCGATGTGAAGACCGGCCGCGTGGTCAATGCCACCACGGTGGAAGCGACCAGCGCCAACAATGGTGTGGGCTTGCTGTTCACGCGCACCACGCTGCCGATTGGCCTGGGTGCCTACAGCAACACGCCGATGGAGAAAGCCATTCGCCAGGCCATCGAAAAAGCGGTGAACCACATCGCTGCCACCAAGGTTTGATGCGCACCTGAGGCGAAAGGCGCTCATGCGCCCGGTCATGCTGGCGATGATGCTCGCACTCGCTGCGAGTGGCTGCACCACGTCATCCAAAGTGGTGCGCGGCGATGGCGACAGCATCGCCGCGATTCAGGCCTTGCCCGAGAACGCACGGCCGCGCATCGCCGTGCTGCCGGTTCTCGACAAGACGGCGCCTTACGGAAACAAATCGCTCGATCTGAATCTGGTGCTGCTCAACCTGTATCGCCCCAAAGACCAGGAGGTGAGCAAAGAGCAGTTCACCGGCGGCGTGCGCGACATGCTGGTGACCGAGCTGTTCAACAGCAAGGGCTTCATCGTGCTGGAGCGTGACGCCCTGCCGCTGGTGATAGCCGAGCAGGCCTTTGCCGAGAGCCCACGCTTCGACCCCAAAACCACCGAACCTGGTGGTGCGCTGGAAGGCGCGCAGTATCTGGTCGCCGCTGCGATCACTGCATTCGATACCGGTAGTCAAGGCGGTGCTTTGCCGATCCCGATTCCGGGTGTCATTAACAGCGATGTCGCCGCACTTGGCGTGCTCAATCTCGGCTACAAGAAAGGCTATGTGGCGATGGATATCCGAATCGTGGATGCCAAGACTGGCCGCGTGCTGCGCACCACGGCGGTCGAGGGCAGCAACACCAAGGTCGGGCTGGATCTGGCAGTGGTGGCCGCGGCGCGTGGCTTTGGCGTTACGCAGCTGCCAGACCCCATCAAGATTTTCAAGAACACGCCGATCGAGGCGGCACTACAAAAAATGAGTGCGGCCGCCATGCTGGAAATTGTGAAAGGTTTCGTTCCGCAGCCGCCGCTCAAAGCGGACGAGGCCAAGCAGTAGCCCACAAAAAAGCCTCGCATCGCGAGGCTTTTTTGTGGCGGCCGCATTCAATATTTGATGGAGCAGCCATAGGGCTTGGTAACGGCCGTGGTCACGGGCTTGCCAGCAATCAGTTCATCGAGCGCGTTCTTCACATAGGGCGTCGCCGTGGCGACATCGGCCGGGTCTGCACTGGCTTCGCTGTCGATGCCTCCGGCGTAAACGAGCTTGCCGCCCTTGTCGACGATGAACATGTGCGGCGTGGTTTTGGCCTGATACAGACGGCCCACTTCACCACTGCCATCGAGCAGCACATGTGTAGGTGCCGCGCCTTTTTCCTTGACGATGGCGCTGGCCCCTGCCGCATCCACTGCGCCCTGCTTGCCGGGGGCGGAGGAGTTGATGGAGAGCCAGACGACATCCTTGCCGGTGTAGGTTTTTTGCAGCGACTGCATATTGCCGACGTAGTGTTTTTTCACGAACGGGCATTCGGCGTTGGTCCACTCCAGCACCACCGTCTTGCCCTTGTAGTCGGCGAGTGAATGCGGTTTGCCGTCTTCGCCTGTCAGGCTGAATGCGGGAGCGGTTTCACCGACCTTGACCGAAGCGATCGCGACTTCAGCGGTGAGGATGAACAGGCTGGCGGCGGTGGTGGCTGCGATACGTTTCAACAGACTCATGGCGTCTCCTTTTGAGTGTTTTCGTGCCGATATGCGTTTAGTTCTTCATCAAGGCTTCAAGGCGCTCACGACGATGCCTGGCGTTAGGACTTGCGGCAGCACGCGAGGTTCCCCGCCCTTGGGATAAACCAGATACAGCGGCACGCCATTACGGCCGAAAGCGGCCAGCGCTTCGGTGATGGCGGGGTCGCTCTTGGTCCAGTCGGCGACCAGCGAGACCACGTCCTGCTCTGCGAAAGCAGCCTTCACCGCGTCGCTGGCAAGCGCGCCGCGTTCGTTGACTTTGCAGGTGATGCACCAATCGGCGGTGAAGTCCACGAAGATGGTTTTGCCCTCGGCGCGCAGCGCCGCCACGCGCGCGGCACTCCAGGGTTCGTGCCCTGCAACTGCGGGCGCGCTGTTGTTGGGTGCAGCGCTGGCGCTGAGAAAAGGCGAGCCCAACACCGCTGCGGCAGCAAGCAGTGCGAGCACGGCAATCGCGCTGGAAACCCAGCTGCGTGCCGTGCGCCCGAACAGCCAGATGGCGAAGGCGATGGCCACACAGCCAACCAGCACCAGGCCCAGCGCATCGGCCCCGGCTTGGCGGGTCAGCACCCACAGCAGCCAGGCCGCGGTGAGATAGAGCGGGAAGGCCATCACCTGTTTGAACGTCAGCATCCACGCACCGGGACGCGGCAAGCGCTTGGCGAGCGCAGGCACGAAGCCCAATACGAGGAAGGGCAGGGCGAGACCCAGACCCAGAGCGGCAAAAATGGCGAGTGCGATGGGCACGGGCTGCGTCACCGCAAAGCCCAGAGCGCTGCCCATGAAGGGCGCGGTGCAGGGACTGGCGACCACGACGGCCAGTACACCGGTGAAGAACGATCCGCTCAAACCTTGCTTCTGTGCCAGCGAAGAACCGGTGTTCATCAGAGAGCCACCGAACTCGGCCACGCCAGACATCGACAGGCCAAGGGCGAGCATCAGATACGCGAGCACGGCGATGAAGACGGGGGACTGCAACTGAAACCCCCAGCCCAGTGCCTCGCCCCCTGCGCGCAGCGCCAGCAGCACCCCGGCGGCAGCAACGCAGGAGAGCACGGCACCCGCCGTGTACGCCAGCGCTTGTGCGCGTTGCGTGCGGGCGCTGACGTGCTGCGCATTGAGCAGCGCCAGTGCCTTGAGCGACAGCACCGGAAACACGCAAGGCATCAAGTTGAGGATGAGCCCACCCAGCAGCGCCAATCCCAGCGCGAGCAGCACGCCTGGATGGCTGGCATTGCCAGCGCTCGACGTTGCGGCGGGCGCATTATTTTCAGTGGCGATCTCATTGGCTTGGACCGCAGCCACCGCACCAGGCGTTGCCGTGAGTGCATAAGACTGTCTTGTGCCATCCGCCAGCGTCAGCACCCACAGGCCTTCGACCGTTTTGGGCATCAGCACGTAATACGGCGAGAGCGCTTGCGTCAGCCGCCAGTTGCCGGACTGCTCGGCGATTTGCTGCGTGGCTGCGTGATTGACCAGATCGCCTGCGAGCGGAAAGAACTCGATCTTCTTCGCCTTGGGCAAGCCTGCGCCCTTCAGCGCCAGCGAGAACGCGCCATTGGCAATCGCGAATTGGGCCGTGGCAGCGGCAGGCAGCGTTTGCGGCAGCAGGGTGCGATCCCGCTCGAAGCGCGCGCTGTGGCGCGCATCCAGCTGCAGCGCGTCAGCAACCGGCAAGCTCAGCTCCAGCTCTGCTGAATCCGGGATGCAGACATCCTTGCAAACCAGCCATTTGGCCTTGGCCTTGAGGGTGAGCGGCGCGTCTTTTGGCCAGTCGGCAGGCACCGTGATGTTGACCAGGTGCAGCGTCTCGTCGTCGTAGCCGTAATTGGTCAGCTCGCCGAGCGGTGCAGGATGGGGTGCAGGCCACTGGATGTCGCCGGCACGGACACCTGCGGGCAAGGTCCATTCGATTTTGGTGGCCAGGCCCGAATCGCCCGGGTTGACCCAGTAGGTGTGCCAGCCCGGTTCAGGAGCCAGCATCAGCGCGACGGTAGTGTCGCCACCACGCAGCAGGGCCGTGGTTTCGGCGATCAGCTCGGCATGTGCATGTTTTTCGACGGGCTCGGCGGCCGAGGCCATCGCCACCAAACCCAGAGCACAGGCAAGTGCAGCGAAGAAGCGAATCATTAGTGTCTGTTAGGGTCTAGTAAGAGCTTGAGACAAAACGCGGAGGCGGCAGTTCCAGATGCGAAAAACATCCTTTGTGCAGTCCGTCGTGATCGGCATCTTAGCGCTGGCGTGCAGTGGCGCGGCGCTGGCGAGTGGCTCTATGCGCTGCGGCTCGCGCATCGTCGATGAAGAAGATCTGGCTGCGGAGCTTCTGGCCGCCTGTGGCGAGCCGAGCTTTCGGGATCAGTTTCTGGTGCAGATCCCCAATGGCGCGCATGTCGCCGACACCGAAATCTGGACCTACGATTTCGGCCCGCAAAAGTTGTTGCAGCTGGTCACCCTGCGCAATGGCCAGATCAGCAACATCGACAGTGACGGCTATGGCTTCAGCGCCAACAGCAGCCCGCGTTGTGAACCGCGGCGGGTGGTGGAGGGCCTGTCGAAGTACCGGCTGGTCGCGCAATGCGGCGAGCCCCTGACCAAGCGCAGCGAGAATGTGCTGAAGCCGTTGTTTGCGCGGCCCGAGATTTACCGCAGCGACGGCGGTGCCTATGCTTATCGAAATCAATACGTCACTCCGGTGTATCGCGAGGAGTGGGTTTATAACTTTGGCAGCCGCAGTCCCATGCGGCGTGTCGTAATGGAAGACGGGAGAGTGACTCATGTGGAATCGATCGATCGCGGTTTTGACCGCTAGTGCGCTGTTGAGCGCTTGCGGCGCCGGGGCGCCGATGCTGCGATCCAGCGTGACGGGGCAGCTGGCGGCCTGCCCCTCGTCGCCACACTGCGTCAATTCGCAGGCCACTGACAAGGCGCATGCCATCGCACCGCTGACCTACACCGGCAGCCCCGTGGCAGCACGCGAAAAGCTGGGGCGCGTGCTCAAACGCATGCAAAGCATGGGCTATACCGTGGTCGTCAATGAAGGCGATTATCTTTATGCCACCTACACCACGGGCACCATGAAATATGTCGACGACATGGAGTTCGTGTTCTCGCAAAGCGAACACGGTGTGATTCATGTGCGTTCGTCGAGCCGCATCGGCTATGCCGACCTCGGCGCCAATCGCAAGCATGTGGAAGAAGTCCGCAACGCCTACAACGTGGCCAAGTCCTGACATGAGCACTCGCAATTACGATCTGGTGCTGTTCGGCGCCACGGGTTTCACCGGCGGCCTGACAGCCGAATATCTCGCCCGCAATGCGCCGCAGAAAGCGCGCTGGGCCATCGCCGGTCGCAGCCGTAGCAAGCTCGAAGCAGTGCGTATGCATCTCGCCAGCCTCAACCCCAGCTGTGCGGCGATGCCCTTGCTGGTGAGTGAAGCCGATGACGAAGCCGCGTTGGCGGAGATTGCCCGCAGCACCAAGGTGATCGTCACCACGGTGGGGCCGTATCTGAAATACGGCGAGCCCTTGGTCAAAGCCTGTGCCGACGCTGGCACGCACTATTGCGATCTCACCGGAGAGCCCGAGTTCGTCGATGCGATGTGGCTGAAGTATCACGAGACCGCCAAGCGCACGGGTGCCAAGCTGGTGCATTGCTGCGGCTTTGATTCCATCCCGCACGACCTCGGCGCTTACTTCACCGTGCTGCAACTGCCGGGTGACAACGCGATTCGCGTGCAGGGCTTTGTACGCGCTGGCGGTACATTCTCGGGCGGCACCCTGCATTCGGCCATCAATCAGTTCTCTCGTCTTTCGCAATACGCCAAGGTCAGAAGCGCACGCAGAAAGCGTGACGAGTGGCCGCTCGACCGCAAGATCGGCGGCGTCAATGCCGGTGTGCGTTTCATCAAGGCGCTCGGCACCTGGACGGCCCCGATGCCCACCATCGATCCGCAGGTGGTGTTGCGCTCGGCGGCAGCGCTGGAGCGTTACGGCCCGGCTTTCCGTTATGGCCATTTCATCCAGATGAAAACACTGGGCAGCATTCTCAAGCTCGGCGCGGGCACTGGTGCGGCGCTGGTGGGCAGCCAGTTCGGCTTCCTGCGCGACAAGTTGCTGGCGATGAAGCGGCCGGGTGACGGCCCCAGCCCGGAGCAGCGCGCGAAGAGTTGGTTCAAGGTGACGTTCATCGGCGAGAGTGCGGGTCAGCGCGTGGTCACCAGTGTTTCCGGTGGTGACCCCGGCTATGGCGAGACCGCAAAAATGCTGGCTGAGAGCGGCCTCTGTCTTGCCTTCGACAGGCTGCCTGCCAAGGCGGGACAGCTCACCACGGTGGTGGCGATGGGCGATGCGCTGCTCAAGCGGCTGAAGAAGGCCGGGCTGAAGTTCGAGGTGGAGCAAGCTACATGAGCCTTGCGCAGCTGGCGGTTCTCACCGGTGCAATCTATGGGTTTCTCGGCGTGGCATTCGGCGCGTTCGGCGCGCATGCGCTGAAAGCACGATTGGCGCCCGAGATGCTCACGGTCTGGAAGACCGCCGTGGAGTATCAGTTCTACCACGCACTGGCATTGGTGCTGGTAGGTTTGATCGCGACGCAGCGCCCGTCGATTGCAATCACCAATGCAGCGATTTGTTTTGCCTTGGGCGTGCTGGTGTTTTCCGGCAGCCTCTACGTGCTGGCGCTCAGCGGCGTGCGCTGGCTCGGTGCCATCACGCCGATTGGCGGCCTGCTGTTCCTGATCGGCTGGGCGCTGCTGTTCTGGGCCGCGCTGAAACGCTTCTAAAACCCTAGAGCCGCCGCATGCTCGACAGCTGCGGCCCTAGTGTCTTGAGAATCGACTCCGCCATTTGATCGGAGATGCGCTGTGCGGCTTTCATCACCGTGCGCTCGGCTTCTTCGGCCGCGACCTGGCGGGAGTTCTGCAGCAGCTGCTCGATGCGCTCGTTCTGCGCCCGCAGAACCGCATCCAGATTGCTGCGCAGCGCAGAGAGATGTTGCTCCAGGCTTGATGCCAAGGCATTGGTGCGGGCCTTGGCGGCCTCGGTCGCCACCGCGCGCAGTTTTTCGTCGAAAGCACCGCTATTGAAGTCGGTGAGCTGGTTGCGCAATGCGCCCAGCTCGGACATCACTTCGTGACGCAAGCGTCCTAGACGATCGTCTATCTCTTCGCGCAGCACCACCAATGCCGTTGCCGCGTCGCCGCTCGTAGTGAGCGCAGGCATCGACGGCAGTCCGGCCATGGTCGCCGTAGCGTGCGTCTGCTCTTGCGGCATGGAGTCGCGGATCGACTTCATCACCGCCTGCTGAATCGTCACGGCCGGCTCGCGCAGCGACTGCACCTTGGGATACGCAGGCGGTGGCGGTATCGAAACCGACGGCATCGGCAGTGTGGAACTCGTTGTATTCGGCAGCGTCGATGGCCCGCCCTGTGTAACGCCGCCCGGTGGCGAGGGCATCAGCGATGTCGCCAGCAAATGCGCGGTGGGGATCATCTTGGGCGGGATGGTCGCCATCAGACGCTCCATCGCCGTCGGCTCGCGGCGCGGCATCAGCGTGGGTGCAAGAGTCATTGCCAATGGGTTTTCTTCCATCTGCGGCGGCATTGCACTAGGGTAACTGGGTGTGTGACTGGTGAGGTTGGCGAGCACGCCGGCCAACTGCTCCGGGCTCGGTGGTTTCTGCAATACGTTGGAGGCCCCGCGAGCGCGCGCCTGCGCGATGAAATCCTCCCCTTCGTTGGAGGAGCAGATCACCACCGGAACCTCTGCGGTGCGAGGATCTGTTTTCAGCACCCGCAAGGCCTCAAAACCGTCGGTGCCCGGCATGATGTGATCCATGAAGATCACCTCGGGCAAAGTGCCTCCCAGGATGCGATAGGCGTCGTTCGCACTCTCTGCGGTCTCGACCTTGTAGTTGAAACCTTCCAGAAACTTGCGCAGGGCGAAGCGTGCAGACTTTGAGTCGTCAACGACGAGGGCTGTTTTGTTCATAGGTGCGCTGGCTCCCTGCCTGCAACAGTGTCTATCAGCTATATACGAGTGTTATCGGGGCTTGGCAAGCGCCGACTTTCGTACACTCGTGCTCCCCATCGCTCTACATCTCTCGTGCTCGAACCCGTACAGATCGGCCCTCACCTTATTGACCCACCCTTGGTGCTGTCACCGATGGCGGGCGTCACCGATCGCGCCTTTCGTGTGTTGTGCCGGCGCTTGGGTGCCGGGCTTGCCGTTGCCGAGATGGCACACGCCGCCCCCGCGTTGCGCGACACCGAGAAATCACGCACGCGCCGCGATCATCAGGGCGAGCCCGGGCCGATTGCCGTGCAGCTTGCGGGCAGCGATCCGCAATTACTTGCCGAGGCTGCACTTTGGAATATCAGTGAAGGGGCAGAGATCATCGATCTCAACATGGGCTGCCCGGCGAAGAAGGTCTGTGGTGCCGCCGCAGGCTCGGCGTTGTTGCGTGATGAAGTGCTGGTGGCGCGCATCCTGTCGACGGTCGTCAAGGCGGTGCAGTCTGTACATCCCCAGGTGCCGGTAACACTCAAGTTTCGCACCGGGTTTACGCGCGCGGCACGCAACGCCTTGAACATCGCGCGCATCGCCGAAGACAGCGGCATCGCCGCACTCGCCTTGCATGGCCGCACCCGCGAGGATCACTACGAAGGGGCTGCCGAGTACGACACGATCGCTGCGGTGAAGCAGCAGGTGCGCATCCCGGTGTTCGCCAACGGCGATGTCACTTCGCCTGAGAAAGCACGCTTGGTGTTGGCGCACACGGGCGCAGATGGCTTGTTCATCGGGCGGGCAGCACAAGGCAACCCTTGGATTTTTCGCGAGATCAGCAGTGCCCTGCGGCACAACAAGCTGCACGCCGCACCGACGGAACTCGAAGTGCGCGCGGTGCTACTGGAGCATCTCGATGCGCTCTACGCCTTGTACGGAGAGGGACGAGGGGTACGCGTCGCGCGCAAGCACATCCAGTGGTATTGCGCCGAGCGTGAGGGTGCCAAAGTGTTCTGGCAGCAGGTCTGCGTGCTGACCGATGCTGCCGCGCAGCGGCAGGCGGTCAGTGCTTTTGTGCGCGCCTAGCCACAACCTTTACGGCAGAAACGAAAACGGCGTGATGCTCTGAAAGCATCACGCCGTAATGGCAAATCTGGCTGCTTACTTTTTTGCAGCGGGCTTCTTGGCAACAGCTTTCTTGGCGGCCGGCTTCTTGGCGGCAACCTTGGCAACGGGCTTCTTGGCGACGGCCTTCTTGGCAACAGCCTTCTTCGCTACGGGCTTGGCGGCGGGTTTTTTTGCAACTGCTTTCTTAGCAGCAGGTTTTTTCGCAACGACTTTCTTCTTTGCAGCGGCCATGGAACTTCTCCTTACGAGTGAATCAGATCTGGTGAACGACCCCGCCCCATGCAGAGCCAGACCCCACCACTACGGATCGTGTCTCAAGTAAGGTCTTGACACAATAGGTTGTACGGCCTCCGTAAAACAAATCCGACAAACGGTGGTTGACGAAGATTCAAGATCACACCAGTCCTTTCTCGCGAAACTCGTCCTTGAAATAGGCGTACGCCATCGGCGCAATGATGAGTCCAGCGATGCCCAGCGTGGCTTCCATCAGCAACATCACCAGCAGCAATTCCCAAGCGCGCGCACGGATGTGGCTGCCGATGATGCGGGCGTTCAAAAAGTATTCGAGCTTGTGGATGACGAAGAGATACGCCAGCGAGATCACGGCCAGCGTGAGTGACTGGCTCATGCTGACGATGAAGATGGCGGTGTTCGAAATCAGGTTGCCGATGATCGGCATCAGCCCCGCCACGAAGGTGACGGCAACCAGTGTTTTGGTAAACGGCAGATGGATGTCGAATGCCGGCAACACGAGCCCCAGATAGATCCACGTCAGCAAGGTGTTGATCGTGGAGATCCACACCTGTGCGAACACGACGCGGCGAAACACATCTGCCAGCCGCGTTGCATGCGCAGCAATGAGTTGCGTCAGTGGTTTGTCGGACGGGCAGGCATCGGCACGCACGGCCAGCATCGCGCCGATCACCATCCCGATGATGGCGTGTGCGGTGCCGCGCAAGAGTTCGGTGCTGGCGGTTTGCACGCCCTTGGCGTTTTGTCGCAGCCATTCCACCATCGAGCGACGCAGGTCTTCCGCGTTGTCGGGCAGATTGCTCAGCACCCAGTCGGGAAAGTTGTCCCGTGACTGCTCGATGATCTCAGCCATGCGCTGGAAGAGCGCCGGTATGCTCTCATTGCTGGCGCGGAAGAAACTGGCGATGCCCAAGCCCAGCGCGGTCATGGCAGCGATGACGGCAGCGGCCACGAGGCCCAGCGCCAGCCAGCGACGGCTTTCGCCATCGAGCGTGGTCACATGCAGGCGCGGCGTGAGCAGATGGATCAGCGAATAGACCACCAGGCCCGCCAGCAGCGCGGGCAGCAGGTGCCATTTGAGAATCACCACCAGCCCGATCGCAGCGCAGGTCCAGACAATGAGATCGGTGCGGGTGACGTGATGTTGTACGAGTGTGGACACGGGGATTTGGAGCCTTTTTTGAGACCTGCAAAACCCGGGTTGCAAGGCCTTGCTTGGAATTGGTTAGAATGCGCCTCGCAGCATATTCAAAAAAAGCTTTCCGGGAATCTCATCCGCTCGCCTCACAACGACGGATGGATGTAGCGTCACGGTAACTTGTCTGGATGGCTGACAACCCGCAGCACACTGCTGCATCAACGTCAAAAGGAAAGTTACATGTCCGCAACAACCGGTATCGTCAAGTGGTTCAATGACACGAAAGGCTTCGGCTTCATCACCCCTGAAGGCGGCGGCGAAGATCTCTTCGCGCACTTCAAGGAAATCCAGGGCAACGGCTTCCGCACCCTGAAAGAAGGCCAGCGCGTCGAATACGTTGCACAGCGCGGCCCCAAGGGCATGCAGGCCACCCAGATCAAACCTTTGTAAGGTTTGTTCCACGCCTCAAAGAAACCCCGGCTTCGGCTGGGGTTTTTTGTTTCTGCTGATTTTTGACTGATCGTTTCTCAATCGCCTGATGCGCGCACTCTCATCCCGCAGCAAGACCGTCGCCGCCATCGGCTTCGGGCAGATGCTGGCGTGGGGCAGCAGTTATTACCTGGCGGCGATCTTGGCACCGCTGATGGCGCGCCAGTTCGGTCTGCCAGCAGTGGCGGTATTCGGCATGTTCTCGGCCGCACTGTTGGTCAGCGCCGTATTGGGCCCGTTTGCAGGCCGACGGGTTGATCGCCTCGGCGGTCGCCGCGTTTTGCAGAACTCCAACGTGCTGTTCGCCATCGCCCATCTCGTGCTCGCATTCGCGCAAGGGCCGGTCACGCTCGCGCTCGGCTGGCTGCTGCTGGGCGTTGCCATGCCGTTTGGTCTTTACGACGCCGCGTTCGGCACGCTGGTGCGGCTCTATCGCGAAGACGCGCGTCGTTCGATTGTTGCCGTCACGCTCATTGCCGGGTTCGCTAGTTCGGTGGCTTGGCCGCTCACCCATTTCGTCGAAGTGCACAGCAGTTGGCGCACCGCCTGCGCGCTCTGGGCACTGCTGCATCTCACCGTTGGACTGGCGCTGCATCGCTACGGTGTGCCCAATGTCATCGCGGCGGCTTCTCATGCCACCCACAGTACGGCGTCACCCACGGCGCTGAAGCCGAAAGTCATGTGGTTGCTGGCCGCCATCTTTGCCGCAACAGGATTCGTCTTTGCCGCACTCGCCGCGCACCTGCCGCGCGTGCTCGAAGCCGCCGGGGCCACGACCACCGCTGCGGTCGCCGCCGCCTCGCTGGTCGGTGTGTTCCAGGTCGGCGGTCGCGTGCTCGACGCGGCCTGGCTCAAGCGCCTGCATCCCTTCACCAGCGCCAAGCTCGCCACGGTGTTGCATCCTGTCGGCGCGGCGTTGCTGCTGTTGCTCGGCGCCCCGCTGATCGCGGTATTCACCGCGCTGCATGGCGCCGGTGTGGGTCTGATGACCATCGTCAAGGGCACGCTGCCGCTGGCGCTTTTCGGCCCGGCCGGCTTTGGTCAGCGTGCGGGCCTGCTCGAAGCGCCATCGCGTGTCATGCAGGCGCTGGCACCCGTGCTGTTCAGTCTGCTGCTCGATGGCCTGGGTGGACAGGTGGTGTGGATCACCGGTGGGCTGTCGCTCGCGGCATTCGCCGGGCTCTGGTGGGTGCAGCGGCTGACCCACACGCCTGTCGCGGCGCCGCTCAGAACAGACCCAGTGCCAGACCCGCTGCCAACGTCTGTCCCAGATCCGAACAGCGGCTGAGCCCTGCCGCATCCGGTTCGCCGTTGACGATCACCGGCTCGGCAGCTTTCTTCCATTGGTAGCCGAGCGCGATGCGTTCGAGTGCGGTCACCGCACCGCGACCATCGTTGCCGGCACTCACGAACAGCGCCCACGGCAGGCCGATGGTCTTGCCCTCGGCCGGGTAGTACGTGCGGTCGAGAAAATCCTTCATCAAGCCGCTGAGGTGACCAAAGTTTTCCGGCGTGCCGAGCAGCAGGCCTTCGGCCCAGAGCAGGTCTTCGATATCGGCTTCGGGCGCCCGGCGGATGCGCAAAGTGACTTCATCGCGCAGGCTTGCAGCGCCCTCGGCCACCGCCTGTGCGAGCTGCGCGGTGCGGCCGCTTTGGCTGTGGAACACCAGTAGCAGACGCTTCACTGCGCACTCACTGCGGCGGTAGCTTGTCGCTCAAGGCATCGCTGAACTGTTGTGCCGGTGTGGGGCCCAGCCAACCACACTGCTGAACTGGCGCAGGCTCGGTAACGGCCGAGACCTGCGGCTGATTGCCGTACGGTTTGAGATCTTCCTGCCCACCACGCGGCGCGTAGTGGCAGGCCCAGACTTCGGCCGCATCACAGCGCGCGCGGCCGCAGCCGAGTGCCGTGGTGGTTTCCCAGATCACTTGCAGATAAGCACCGCACTGGCTGCCAAGGCCGGGCTTGCAGCGGTGCGTCGCGTGGTCGTATTGCTGCCCCTCGCGGATCCAGCGATCAGAGGCTTCAGCGGAGGTGCGCTTGTAGCCTTGGTACGGCGCATTGCCGTAGGCGCGGAACAGGTTCTGTCCGGTGGTTTCGCGCCGCTTGGGGTCCGGGTCGTAACGCAGCGTGCAGTTTTCGCCGGCCAGTTGATCGGCCCAGGCCTGCGCTTCACCCGCCAGCGCGCCGGACCATGCCAGCGGTGCCACACCCACGGCGCGGCGCGCGGCATTGTGGGCATCGACCAGACCCGCAAAGTCCGCGGGCATCTCTGCCGCACGGATCGGCAGAGCCGTGAGGGCAAGCAACAACTGAGCGAGCAGACGCATGGTCGAATCCCTTCGTGGAACACCCGCGCAGTTTGCCACCGTGACGCCGCCCGCGTGCCGTGCCACGCTTGTTGGCATGAGCCATCACCCCACCACGCGCGAGGCCTGCGCGGCACTCGACGCCACCGATCCGCTGGCCTCCTTCCGTGCGCGATTCAGCGTGCCGCCGGGACCGATCTACCTCGACGGCAATTCACTCGGCGTGCTGCCCGCCGCAACTCCAGCGCGTCTCGCGCAAGTGATCGCAGAGGAATGGGGTGCAGGGTTGATCCGCAGCTGGAACAGCACGTCGCGCGGCCCCGGCTGGGTCGATCTGCCGCAACGTCTGGGCGACAAGCTCGCCCCTGTGATCGGTGCCGCAGCAGGCACGGTGCGCGTGTGTGATTCCACGTCGATCAATCTCTTCAAGCTGCTTGCTGCTGCACTCGCACAACGTCCAGGCCGTACGGTCATCGTCAGCGAGGCGGACAACTTCCCGACCGATCTCTACATCGCAGAAGGCCTTGCCGCACTACTTGGCCAACAGCATGTATTGCGGCTGGTGGCGGCAGACGACATCGAGGCTGCGCTGGATGAAGAAGTGGCAGTGCTGCTGCTCAGCCACGTCAACTACCGCACCGGTCGCTTGCACGACATGGCAGCACTCACGGCGGCTGCGCACGCCAAGGGTGCGTTGACGCTCTGGGATCTGGCGCACTCCGCTGGCGCCTTGCCGGTGCAGCTCGCCGAGGCCAGAGCCGATTTCGCCGTGGGCTGTGGCTACAAGTATTTGAACGGCGGTCCTGGCGCACCGGCGTTTCTCTACGTCGCACCCTCGCATCAGGCGCAACTGGCAGCACCGCTCTCCGGCTGGTTTGGCCATGCGCGGCCGTTCGCGTTCGAGCCTAGCTATGCGCCCGCGCCCGGTGTGGATCGCCTACTGGTCGGCACGCCGCCGGTGTTGTCGATGGCCGCACTCGAAGTCGGCATCGACCTGATGGCGGAAGCGGACATGTATCAGCTGCGGCAAAAATCCCTGTGCATGAGTGCGCTGTTTGCAGCACGCATCGAGCATGAGTTTGCCGATGTGGGTTTGCGCCAGATCAGCCCACGCGACGACGCCCGGCGCGGCAGCCAGGTGTGCTTCGCGCATCCGCAGGCCTGGCCGGTGATGCAGGCGCTGATTGCGCGCGGTGTGGTGGGCGATGTGCGGGCGCCGGATATTCTGCGCTTCGGGTTCACGCCGCTGTATCTGAGCTACACCCAGGTCTGGGATGCGGTGACGCATCTGGCCGAGGTGTTGCGAAACCGCGAGTGGGATGCGCCCGAGTTTCACCAGAAAAACAAAGTGACCTGAGCCAATGACCAAGACCCTGTTCCTCGCTGCCGCACTCGCCATGTCCACTGTCGTCACCGCTGCTACGCCGCACCCGGCCACGATGCCGATCACCTGGAAGCAGGTTGCCGCCATGCCGCAGCCCCCAGCGGGCGAGAAGATCAGCTACGGCGAGGCACCGCAGCAGTTCGGCGAGTTGCGCGTGCCCAAGGGCAAGGGGCCGTTCCCGGTCGTGGTGCTGATCCACGGCGGCTGCTGGCTGGCCGCCTACGACTACCAGTACATCAACCCTCTCGCCGCCGCGCTGACGGCGCAGGGCATGGCGACCTGGACCATCGAATACCGCCGTCTCGGCGACGAGGACGGTGGCTGGCCCAACACGCTGCTCGACGTAGCGAAAGCCACCGACCATCTGCGCGTGATCGCCGAGACGCATCCCGTCGACACCGCGCGCGTCATCAGCATGGGCCACTCCGCCGGCGGCCATCTCGCGCTCTGGCTGGGTGCCCGCCACAAGCTCGCGAAAACAAGTGAGCTGTATCTGCCCACACCGCTCGCCTTGAAGGGCGTGGTAGGCCTCGCAGCCATCACTGATCTCAACACCTACCGCGTCGGCCCCGTCGACAGCTGCAATGCCTCGGTGGATCAGCTGATGGGCGGCACGCCGACGCGGCACCCCCTGCGCTACGCAGAAGCCTCGCCGCGTCTGCTGTTACCGCTGGGCGTGCCACAGTGGCTGGTGCAGGGCGGCAAGGACCCGATCGTGCCGATGGAGTCCGTGCAGGCCTACGCGACGGCGGCGCGGCAGGCGGGCGACGACGGCACGGTCAGCGTCGACCCCGACCTCGGCCACTTCGACCCCGCCGTGCCGCAAACCGCGCTCGGCGCGGTGGCGGTGGCGGCGGCACTCAACCTGCTGGGGCTGATCGACGAGCCTGCGCCGCGGCGTTGAGCGTTACGGCGTCTTCGCGCTGAGGATCGTCGTCAGACGATCCTTGTTGCTGTCGATGCGCACCAGCGTCGGGTATCGCAGGCCACCTGTGTAGCTGACTTTCACCGTGCGGTAGTGGTCGAGATTCTTCAGCAGCAGCTCGATCGGCTTCTGGTCTTCCTGCGCCATCTTGATCGCCGCCTTCAGGCGCTCGGGCTTGTAGCTGAGGCCGTTGACGGCCACCAGCGTGTCGCCCTTGAACAGACCCGCCTTGAAGGCGGGCGAACCCCAAACGACTTCGGCCAGTGCAGCTTCCTTCTCGATGCTGATACCGAGTGAAAACAGGAAGTCGCTGAGCTTCGTGCGCTCTTCGACGCCCTTGACGTATTCGGTGGGTTTGTCTGTGAAGGCGAGTTTCCAGCCCGCGCGCTCCAGGCCTTTCAGCGGTGCGCCAGGGCCGTGGCCATCGAGGCGGCTGCGCAGAAAGCCCGCCCAGTCGTAGGGCGCGATGTTGCCGAGTGCGGCGGTGACATCGCCGAAGCGGAACGGCAGTGGCGCAAAGCTGTTGTCAGGCATCCCTGCCTGTGGCCCGAAGAAGGCGCGGGCAAAGTCATCCATGCCGCGCGTATCGTTTGTGAGTTCGCGCAGCTGGCTGTCGACCTCCAGCCAGATCAGCAGGCCTTCGTTGTAGTAGTCCTCGGTGCGCTGGTAGCTGGTGTGTGAGAGGGGCCGGCGCGCGGTGAGGATGGGTTGATAGACCGTGTCCTGCACGCTGCGCCACTCGCGGCCGGGACGATTGAGATCCAGTGTCGCGGCGATGTAGGCGATGGATTCGCGCGTGAACGGCTGGCTCCACAGGCCGGAGCGGGAGGCGAGCACCTGGCCCCAGAACTGCGTCTGCCCCTCGTAGACCCACAGCAGCTCGTTCTGCAGCGGTGTGTTGAAGTTGCCCACGGACTGCCCGGCGGGGCGGCGGAACTTGCCGCACCAGCTGTGCACGAACTCGTGCGGCAGCAGCGAGCGCTCGATCTGCTTCTTGTCCCACTCGGTGAAGTACTCGCTCGACACACCGTTCTCGCTGGAGCGGTGGTGTTCGAGCCCGATGCCGCTGAACTGGTCGGACAGCGACAGCAAAAAGTCGTAGCGGTCGAAATGGCGTGCGCCGAACAGCGCCTGCGCCTCCGAGACGAGCTTGGCGTGCAGGGTGAGCTGCGGCGTGGTGGCGAGCAGGGCGGCATCGGAGTCGGCCACCATGTTCAGTCGCACCTTGGCACCGTTCATTTCGCCCAGCGCCACTTTGCGGAAGTGCTGGCCGGCGAACACCGGCGAGTCCACCAGCGTTTCGAGCGGCACCACCTCGTAGCTCACCAGGTCGCCGCTGCGCGCGACTTCAGCAAGCGCGCTGGCGGCGTCCCAATCCGGCGGCAGCTGGATGCTGGCCTGCACCTGCGTGCCCGCCATCGAGCGGCTGGCGGGGTAGAGCACGACCGCGTTCCATTGCAGGCCGACGATCTCCGGCGTGGCGACGATGCGGCCCTGTTCCTTCACCGCTGGCGTCGCGTATTGAAACGCGACTTCGAGAGCGCTCGCGCCCGGCGGCACGGTGAGGTGGAAGGCGTAGACGTCCAGCGGGTCGCGCGTCCATTCCACCCGCTCGCCGTTGGCGGTGATGATCAGCCCCGCCAGCGCGTCGATCGGCCCGCGCGGCGCATGGTTGCCCGGCAACCATTGCGGATACCAGAGTTTCAGCGGGCCGGGCGTGACCGGAATGGTCTCGCGCACCTTGAACAGACGGCGGTCGAGATCGGTGAGATCGACGTGGAGGACGAGCGTGCCGCGGTAGTCCGGCGCCGAGCCGACCGTCGCGACGGCCGGGGCCACGCTGGGCGGTGGCGTGGCCGCGACCGGGGCTTGCGCCAGCGCTGCAAAAGACAAGAGCAGGCTGCCCGCGAACAGCAGGGCGCCAGCAGGCAGGCGAGAGAGGGCGGCAAGCATGTCGGGAGTCCCAGCGAAAGGCGAAAGTCAGTGTAGCCCGCAGGAATCGTTCCATTGAAGATGCGCCGCAGCGCCCACATGAAGAAGCCTGGCGCTACACGGCGCATCAGCCTCCAGGAGTCATGGTCATGCTCGGCAGTTTTTTCAGCGGCGGCAGCCGCACCTCGCTCAAGGATTTCCCTGATCCGCTCATCGACACGCCGCTGGCAGCGGCGCCGGGCGACGCATTGGCCGTGCTGGCCGGCGGCTGCTTCTGGTGCACCGAGGCGGTGTATCGGGAACTCGATGGCGTGACCGCAGTGGTCTCCGGCTATTCCGGCGGCAGCGCGGACGCCGCCAACTACGAGGCCGTCTGCACCGGCCGCACCGAGCATGCGGAGGTGATCGAGATCGCCTACGACCCGGCACGGATGAGCTTCGGCAAGCTGCTGAAAATCTTCTTCGCAGTCGCGCACGATCCGACCCAGCTCGATCGCCAGGGCAACGACGTCGGCCCGCAATATCGCTCGGCGATTTTCCATGCCGATGCCGAGCAGAAACGCATCGCCGAGGCCTACATCGCGCAGCTCGATGCCGCCAAGGTGTTCGCCAAGCCCATCGTCACGCGACTGGAGCCGCTGGAACAATTCTTCGAGGCGGAGCGCTATCACCAGAACTACGCCGCGCTGCATCCGGGCCAGCCGTACATCGCGGGTGTCGCACTGCCAAAGGTGGAGAAGCTGCGGGCCTACTTCGGTGAGGCCTTGAAGAAAGCCTGAGCCCTACAACGGCCGTCTCCAAGCATTTCGATTCAAGCCTGCTTCATGCGGGTCTCCGAAGGTGTGCCGCTGCCGCAGACCTCTGATGCGGCCCCCACTTCGGAGAGCACATGAATCCCGCATCTTTCATCCACGCTGGCAAAGACACCAACGGTGCTGCCATCGAGCTGCATTACCAGGACCTCGGCAGCGGCAAGCCGGTGGTGCTCATCCACGGCTGGCCGCTGACCCATGCGAGCTGGGAGCACCAACTCAGCGAACTGCCCAAGCATGGGCTTCGTGTGGTGGCCTACGACCGCCGCGGCTTTGGTGCGTCATCGAAGCCCTGGAGCGGTTACGACTACGACCATTTCGCAGACGACCTCAAGGCCGTGCTCGACACGCTCGATCTCCACGACGTGACCTTGGTCGGCTTCTCAATGGGTGGCGGTGAAGTGGCGCGCTACATGAGCCGCCACGGCGGCGCACGCGTCAGCCGCTGCGTATTCGTCGCGGCCGTGCCGCCGTATCTATTGAAGACCGATGACAACCCGGACGGCGTGCCGGGCGAAGTGTTTGAAGAGATGAAGGCTGGCATCCTCAAGGATCGTCCCGCCTTCCTCACCGACTTCTGCAAGAAGTTCTACAACGTCACGCTGCTCAACAAGCCGGTGAGCGAGGCGACGTTGGAGTGGTCGGCGCAGCTGGCATATCCCGCCTCGCCCAAGGCGACGCTGGATTGCGTTGACGCCTTCTCGCGCACGGACTTCCGCGCTGACCTCAAATCAGTCACCGTGCCAACCCTCATCATCCACGGCGCGGACGACAACACCGTGCCGCTGGCGGTGAGCGCCGCACGCACGGCCAAGCTGTTGCCGCATGCCGAATACAAGGTGTACGGCGGCGCGCCGCACGGCCTCAACGTCACCCACAAGGATGAGTTGAACGCCGATCTGGTGCGCTTCATCAACGCCACCTGAAGCCGCTCGAAGAAAAGCCCCGTCGCAGTACTGCGACGGGGCTTTTTTGTGGCGTCGATTCAGTCGGCGAGCGGATGGCGTTTCCGCTTTCTGATGGCGAGTGCCGCCATCAATCCGGCCAGCAGCCACAGGCCGGTGCTGCCGCCGAAGCGCCCGCTGCCCGCGACCGGTGGTGTCGGTGTCGGCGTGATGACCGGCGGCGTGCCGGGTGGTGGCGGATCGACGATCAGTTTCGGAATCGCATAGGTCCAGATACCGCGTCCGAAGGTCGCAGCGAAGATCGTGTCCACCTCGTCCGGTGTCGCCTTGGGTTTGAAGCGCATCACGTTCACCGGCACGTTGGGCAGCGTGTTGCCGAGCGGCGCCCAGTTGCTGCCTTTGTTGTCGCTGGAGATGAACGGCCCGATGTCGGTGCCGACAATCAGCTGCTCGCCCGCCGCACTCTTGTAGAGCAGCACGGTGTTGGCCTGCGCACGGGGAATGTTGCCGCTGATGTCGGTGAAGCTCTCGCCCGCATCGGTGGATTTGAACACCGTGCCGGTGCCGATCTTCGCCGCGTTGGGGTCGCCGAAACTGCCGGGCGGCCGCATGTTGCCGGCATAGCCGGCCAAGGTGACGTAGATCGTTTTCGGATTCGCCTCGTCCATTTCGATGCCGGCGATGAAGCGGCTGTCCAGCCCCGCCGCCGTCGCAAAGTGCCAGCCATCCGCCGTGTTCTTCTGCGGCGGCAGTGTGCCGCCGACATTGGTGGCAATGCCGTTGGCAAAGCCGGTGTCGATGGCCACCGAGCCGCAGTCGCCGCAGAAGCCGACGTACACGTTGGGGCCGTAGACATGCATGGTCGAGGTGGTGCGAATGGCATTGGTCACCGGATTGGTGCCGAGATTGAACACTTCCGTCCAGGTGCTGCCGGTCACGGTCGGCGCGTTGAGCGTCGAAAAGATCTGCTGCGCACCCGTCAACAGGTGATTGGCGTCGAGCGGATCGAGCACGAACCAGTTGGCGAAGTTGGGGCGCACGTAGGGCGGCGCGATGCTGCTGCTGCTCGCGCCACGATCAATGGTGCGACGCAGGCCGCCGTTCTGGCTCTCGGTGTAGGCGACATCGGAGTTGTCGGGGTCGACCTCGGCAAAGAAGCCGTCGGCACCGAAGTCCATGATCTGCTCGCGCGTATCAGGCTCGATGTGACCGCTGCCGTTGTCCTGGTGGCCCTGCCAGACGGTGCCGTCCTTCGCCACCGCCACGCCGTACGGCAGCAGCGCGTAGAAGCCGTCGTTCGAGCCCGCGCCCCAGCCGGCTTGCGTCATCGGCTCCAGCATGCCGACGCACTGCTTGAACACGCCGCCGTCGTTGCCGACGAACAGACACACGCCGCCCGCGCCATCGGGGATGTAAAGACCCGCGTGCTGGTCGGGATGCGTGCTGGTGCCGATGAGGGCGGTGTAGCGGCCGATCAGCTCGAAGTCCTGCGGGCTGGCGGCCTGCACGGTGCCATCGAGGGGCACGGTGATGTTCTGCATCACTTCCTCGAGGCCGTAGGTCATGCGCAGCGGCACGCCGGTGACCGGCACGGCGCGGGTCGGGTCGATGGCGATCCACTGGTTGTACCAGGCCTGCGCGCCGGGGAAGTTGATCGAGCCGGGGGTGAGCACGATCTCGCGCGCACCGGCCATGCGGACCCAGCTCAGACCGAAGTCCGACGACACGTAGAGGCCGTTGATGTTGCTGCTGATGAGGCCCAGCGGCAGGTCGAGAATCGGTTCCAGCAGGTTGAAGCCCTCGTTGAAGCTGACGGCGTCCTGCACCAGCGCATAGAGATAATTGTGGTCCTGCGTCTCGCCTGTCGTGGTGCCGAACTCGATGCGGCCGCTGCGTGCGGCAGGTGCGAAGCCGATCGGCAGCGCGGCGTTGATCGGTTCGTCGTCGATGCGGCTGAAGCTGCCGGCCACGCCGGTGTCCGAGCGGTACAGACCGTTGCCCGGCCCCTGCGGTGTCACGCCATCGGCAAAGAAGGCCTGGCCGGCGCGCCAGCCGATGGCGGCGACCACCGGGCAGCCGGTGGCGTCGCAGGTTTCATCGGTGGCGCCACCGGGGCCGCGAATGGCGACATCGGTGACCACGTTGGCGAACTGGCATTGGCTGCTGATGTCCTCCTTGCCTGCACAGTCCGGCGTGGACGGCAGCCGCACGTTGACGAAGCTGCGGCCGGCGTCGGTGCTGCGGAACAGGCCGATCGACGAGGCGATGTAGAAGATGTTGGGATGGCCGGGGTCGAAGCGGGCGTTGTAGACCTGCACCCCGTTGGGGAAGCCGGTCGAGCGCGTCCAGGTCGCACCGAGATTGGTCGTCCAGTACGCGCCGAGGCCCATGTAGCCGTTGTTGCCCATCACCGATTCGCCACCTGCCGCCAGCAGGGTGCCGTCGCTGCCGGAATCCGGCGTGCCGTCGCCGTTGGCATCGGGCGACCAGATCACGCCGCCGTTGACCTGCGTCGGCAGCCTGTCGCCGACCGACACCCACTGATCGGCCAGCGTGGTGATGTCGCCATCGACCGCCGTGCTCATCCAGATGCCGCCGGTGCCCACGGCCGCGAACAGCCGCTGCTTTTCCGGGTCGTAGGCGAAGTTGTCGACGCGCGCGCTGTAGAACGACGGCCCGGCAATGAGCTGGCCGGTGGCATAGGGCTGCCAGTCACCGTCGGCTTTGGGGATGAGTTTCTTCTGCGGTTGCAGTGCCGCTTTCTCGGCGAGCGCGGCGTCGATCAGCGTCGGGTGCGGCGCTGGGCCGCGCAGCAGCGGGTGCTGGCGCGGTGCCTCGAATTCCTGCCCGTGCACGATCGGGTTGCTGCAATGGCGCCCGCTCTGCTGCGCGCGTGCGCTCTGGATGGGCTGGGTGCCGTCCGGGCAGTCGACCGGTACGGGGTTCTGGAAATACAGCGCAGCCGACAAGCCGATGGCGGCCAGGGCGACGAGAGCGGGCGGGTGACTGAATGGACGACGCATGTGAATCCCCTTGAATGGTTTTTACTGCTTGAACCGGCAGCCACGGCGTGCCGCAGCGAAATCACAAAGTAAAGAAGGCCCGGCGGATACCGGGCCTTCGCACAGCAATCAAATCGACCGCAGGCCTTCAGTGTCGGCGGCGGCGCAGGGCCGCCATCGCCAGCAGGCCGAGCAGGGCCGCGCCGCCCAGGCTGCCGCCGAAGCGCCCGGTCGTCGCACCCGGCACCGTCGGTGTCGGCGTGATGACCGGCGGCGTCACGACGCTGCCGTCCTTGAAGGCGTAGTTCCAGATGCTGCGGCCGAAGGTGGCGGCGAACAGCATGTCGGGTTCGTCGGCCGTGGCCTTTGGCTTGATGCGGATCATGTTCACCGGCACGGCGGGCAGGCCAGTGCCGAGCGTGGTCCAGCTGGCACCCGTGGCGTCTTTGCTGATGAACACGCCGATGTCGGTGCCGGCCAGCAGCTGGTCGCCCTTGATGATGATGCTGGCAACTTGTGCCACCGGCAGGTCGCCCGTGACATCGACAAAGTCATCGCCCGCGTTCACCGACTTGAACACCGCGCCGCTGCCGATGTTGCCGGCGTTGACGTCGAGGAAGCTACCGGGCGGGCGCAGGCCCGAGAGGTAGCCGCCGAGTGCGACGTAGACGATCTTCGGGTCCACCGGATCAATCGCGATGCTGGTGATGTAGCGGCTGGGCAGACCGCGCTTTTCGGCAAAGCGCCAGCCGGCATCGGTTTCTGCCACGCGCTCCACGCCTTCGGTGACATTGGTGGCGAGCACGCTGGCAAAGCCGGTGTCGTTGCCGCTGGCGCCGCAGTCACCGCAGCCGCCCACGTAGACGGCCGAGCCCTGCACTTCCATGGTGGTGGTGGTGCGAATCGCGCCGGTTTCGGGGTTGGTGCCGAGGTTGAACACCTCAACCCAGCTGTCACCCGTCACCGTCTGTGCATTGTCGGTTTCGTAGATTTCCTGCGCGCCAGTGACCATGTGCTGGGCATTCAGAGGGTCCATGCGGAACCAGTTGTCGAACATCACGCGCGTATAGGTCGGCGCGATGCTGGTGTTGCTGCCGCCGCGATTGGTGGTGCGCACCAGACCGCCGTTCTGGGTTTCGTAGTAGGCGACGTCGCTGTTGTCGGGGTCGACCTCGGCGTAGAAGCCATCGCCGCCATTGGTCTGGAACAGCTTGAAGTCGCGCGCCGGGTCGAGCAGGCCGGAGCCGTTGTCCTGATTGCCGAAGTAGACGGTGCCGTCCTTCGCCACGCCGAGGCCATACGGCAGCATGGTGTACATGCCGGTGTTCGCACCCTCACCCCAGCCGAAGTTATTCATGATGCCGTTGGCCGCCACGCACTGCTTGAAGATGCCGCCGTCATTGCCGACGAACAGGCACACGCCGCCATCGTCGGTGGCCACGTAGATGCCGCCCTGCTGGTCAGGGTGGGTGGTGCTGGGGAAGATACCCGTCAGATTGAAATAGGTGCCGATCACATGAAAGTCCGAAGGGCCGGCTTGTGCAATGCCGTTGAGCGGCACGCCCGCCGCAGTGGTGCTTGGCGTGCGGTTCTGCCAGACCTCTTCCAGACCAAAGGCCATGCGAGTGGGGATGCCACCGACGTCGCGGGTGGGGTCAATCGCCAGCCACATGTTGTACCAGGACTGAATGCCCGCACCGCTGCCCAGCGCGGCACCAATCAGGGCGATCTCTGAGCCGGTGATGGGGACGATGACCTCGATGGTGTCGGCCATGCGGACCCAGCTGTCGCCAAAGTCAGACGATACGTAGATGCCATTGAAGGTCGAGGGGAAGCCCAGCAGCAAGGCAACTCCGAGAATGGCATCCAGCGTCGGCTCGCCAGTGACACCGCCGTTGAACAGCACCGCGTCCTGCACCATGGCGTAGATGTAGTTGTGATCCTGATCGGGGCCGAAGGCCACGTTCATCTCGATGCGGCCGATGCGATCCTGCTCGGTGAAGCCGATGGGCAGGAGATTGCTGGCGGCGGACACATCGAGTTTCCCGAAGCTGTCCACTTCACCAGTGTTGCTGCGGTAGAGACCGTTACCCGAGCCCTGCACGGTCACACCGTCCTGAAAGAGCTGGGCCGAGCCGGTGCGGTAGCCCACACCCGCCAGCACCGGGCAGCCTGCGGCATCGCAAACCGCATTGGTGCTACCACCAGGGACTTTCACCACCACATCGGTGACCATGTTGGCGAAAAGACAAGGACCGGTGAGGTCTTCCACACCTTCGCAGCCGGGGGCCGTGGGCAAGCGCACGTTGGTAAAACTGCGGCCCGCGTCCTCGCTGCGGAACAGGCCCTTGCCGGAGGCGATGTAGACCAGCTCGGGGCGCGATTGATCGACCTGCACGCGGAAGACGATGGTGGCGTCCGGGAAGCCCGTGGACTGGGTCCAGGTGGCGCCCATGTCGTTGGTCCAGAACGCGCCGAAGCCGTTGTACATACCGGAGCCCATCACGCCCTCGCCACCCGCGGCCACCACGGTGCCGCCGCCAGCGGGCGTCCAGGCCACGCCGCCGATGATCTGCGTGGGCAGGTTATCGCCAATGGAGCGCCATGCGTTGCCGATGGTGGTCACGTCGCCATCGACCGCCTCGCTCATCCACACGCCGCCGGTGCCCACGGAGGCAAACAGCCGCTTGTTCTCGGCGTCGTAGCTGAAGTTGTCGACGCGCGCGGCCTGGAAGGCACCCGAGCTGTCATCGAGATTGCCCACGCCGTATTCGCGCCACTCACCCGCAGCGCCGGGGATGTCGGCCTTGCCGGCGATGCGGGCTTTTTGCTGCAGCACCGCGCTCATGGCACCCGGCTCGACCACGCCCACCTTCGCGGCGCGCACATTCTTGGCCTGCATCAGCTGGGCGGGCGACTCCGGGCCCTTGAAGGCAAGGCGGGCCGCACGGCGTTCCGCCTGTTGCTGATGTTGAAGGGCTACGGATGCGACAAGCGCCATACAAACAGTGGCAAGAGCGGCGGCAAAGACGGTGGGGGTAGCAAAACGGCGCATGGGAAGCTCCCGAGAAATTGGAAATTAACAAATAACTTACGCAATCAACGCGCCTGCCCACAGGGCGATGACACAATCTTGACTTGCCGCGATGTCCGCGCGCAGGCAGCCGCCGAGCGCCCAGAAAAAAGGCCGCCGCCGGGGTGCGGCGGCGGCCTGTGCCTCGCAAAGGGAGGGTTTAAGCGGCCTTCAGGCTCGCGATGTCAATGACGAAGCGGTACTTCACGTCGCTCTTGACCATGCGGTCGTAGGCTTCGTTGATGTTCTGGATCGGGATCATCTCGATCTCACTGACGATCTGGTGCTCGGCGCAGAAGTCGAGCATCTCCTGCGTCTCGGCGATGCCGCCGATCAGCGAGCCGCCGATCGAGCGACGTCCGAAAATCAGCGCGCCGATGTTGGGCGAGGGGTGTGGATGCTCCGGCACGCCGCACAGGCACATGCTGCCGTCGCGCTTGAGCAGCACCGTGAAGGCATCGAGATTGTGCGAGGCGGCGACGGTGTTGAGGATGAAATCGAAGCTGCCCGCGTGGGCCTTCATCTCGTCCTTGTTCTTCGACACCACCACTTCGTCGGCGCCGAGGTCGAGGGCATCCTTGCGCTTGCTCTCGGAGGTGGTGAACGCAACGACATGCGCACCGAGCGCGTGGGCGAGTTTGATGCCCATGTGGCCGAGGCCACCGATGCCGACGATGCCGACTTTCTGGCCGGGGCCGACCTTCCAGTGCTTGAGCGGTGACCAGGTTGTGATGCCGGCGCAGAGCAGCGGCGCGACTGCGGCCAGTTGCTCGGCGGGATGGGTGACCTTGAGCACGAACTTCTCGGTGACCACGATGTGGTTGGAGTAGCCGCCCAGCGTGTGGCCGGGCGCGTCGGCGGTCTTGCCGTTGTAGGTGCCGGTGAAGCCGTTCTGGCAATACTGCTCAAGGCCTTCGTCGCAGCTCGCGCATTTCTGGCAGCTATCGACCATGCAGCCAACGCCGACGGTATCGCCAACCTTGAACTTGCTGACGTCACTGCCGACGGCCGTGACCTTGCCGACGATCTCGTGGCCGGGCACGCAGGGATATTTGGTGCCCTGCCATTCGCCGCGCGCCTGGTGCACGTCGGAGTGGCAGACGCCGCAGTAGACGATGTCGATGGCGACATCCTTGGGGCCGGTGGCGCGACGGCTGAAGCTGAAGGGGGCCAGCGGGGTCTTGGCGGTTTGTACCGCGTAGCTGAGTGCAGTGATGGTCATGGTGGAGTCCGGTGCGGGCGAAAGAATAGGGCGGATGATACCGATCGGTAGCGTCGCGGCGATGGCTGCCTTGTTCAACAAGGATGGCGGAGAATGCGCCACACCCATTAATGCTGCCAGACCATGAGCGATGTGCGCTTCATCGACCTTGAAACCAAGCTCGCCTATCAAGAGGACGCCGCGCACCAGCTCAGCGATGTGGTGGCGCGCCAGCAGCAGCAGATCGACGCATTGGAGGCCGCGCTGCGTGCGCTGATCGAGCGCGTCAACCGTCTGAATGTGCAGGAGGGCGAGACCAAGGGTTCGCTGGCCGACGAAGTGCCGCCGCATTACTGAAACACGCCAAAGGGGCAACCAAATGGACGCAGTGCCGCACCCGCACCATCCGCATCGCCGCACCCTGATGATTCTCACCGCAGTCTTCGCGGTGCTGTGGGTGGCACTCGCCATCAATCCGCACGACCGTGCCGACTGGGCGCTGGAGAACGCACTGGTGCTGGCCTTCGGCATCGGCATGGCGGTGAGTGCCAAGCACTTCGTGTTCTCGCGCATCAGCTATTCGCTGATCTTCGTGTTCCTGTGCCTGCACATCGTCGGCGCGCACTACACGTATTCCGAAGTGCCCTACGACGCCGTCTGGAAGGCGCTCACCGGCAGCACACTCAACAGCCAGCTGGGGCTGGAACGCAACCACTTCGACCGCCTCGTGCACTTCAGTTACGGGCTGCTGCTGGCGTATCCGTTGCGGGAATTGTTCCTGCGCGTCTCCGAGGTGCGCGGCTTCTGGGGCTACTTTCTGCCGCTGGATTTCACCCTCGCCACTTCCGCCCTGTTCGAGCTGTTCGAGTGGGCGGCGGCCAGCGCCTTCGGCGGCGAACTGGGTGTCGCCTATCTCGGCAGCCAGGGCGATATCTGGGATGCGCAGAAAGACATGGCGCTGGCGGGCCTCGGCGCGCTGGTGACCATGTGCATCACCGCCGCGCTGAACGTGCGCTACCAGCGCGACTTCGCCCGCGAGTGGGCCGACAGCCTCAAGGTGAAGATCGACACGCCGCTGGGCGAGGATGAACTCGCCCGGTTGCAACGCGGCTAGTCAATCGGCAAACGGCGCCTGCTTGGCGATGATCGAAATCGGCAGCTTGCGCAGCAGCCACATCACGAATCCCCAGGGCCAGCCGGGCACCGCCGACTGCTGCACACCGCGTTCGATGAGCTTCGCAATGCGCTCGGCACCGTTCTCGACCGTGACCAGAAAGGGCCGCCGCTTCATGCGGTTGTTCATTTCGGTATCGATGTAGCCGGGGAACAAGGTGGTGACCTTGATCGGCTTGCTGTGCAGCTCGGCGCGCACGGCGTCGGCATACATCGCGATCGCGGCCTTGCTGGTGCAATAGGCGGCGGCACCCGGCACGCCGCGCGAGGCGGCGACGGAGGAAATCGCCACGACGTGTCCCTGCTTCTGCTTGCGAAAGATCGCCACGGCGGCGTCGATGGTGGCCATCGCACCCAGCACGTTGGTCTGGATCACCGCCGCATCGCGCGCGAAGCCGCCGGTGCCGACCAGCCCGCCACCATCACCGACGCCGGCGTTGGCGACCACGATGTCGAGACTGCCGAAAGCAGCCGCAAAGCCGTTGATGACCGGTGCCACGCTGTCGAGCTGGTTGACGTCGAGTGCGGCAATCTCGACCCGCACTTGCGGGTGCGACAGCAGCAGTTGCTCCTTGAGCGTGACCAGACTCTCCAGCCGTCGTGCCGCCAGCGCCAGGTTGTAGCCGCGGCGCGCAAAAGCCAAGGCCAGTTGCTGGCCGATGCCGGCACTGGCACCGGTGATGAGAACGGTCTGCGTCATGGGTGTTCCAAGCAAAGGAGAAGGATTAAAGCGCGAAGCGTAACGGACGCATGGCATCGCCGCAGCCGCTACTCTTGCCCGCATCAGAAGCTCAAGGACGAACCATGAATGAATTCCAGCGCACGGCGCTGATCGCAGGCGGCATTTTGGCGGTGCTCGCCGCGACGGGCTATTACTTTTACGAGCCCGCGGTGGCCCCGGTCGATGAGCCCGCAGCAGCCGTCGAGAGCAGCACCCCTGCCGCGCCGGGCGACGCGCCACCGGCCACGGAGCCGCTGCCCGATCACTATCCCGTGCCTGTTGCTGCCGAAGACGCCACGCCGTTGCCGGAGCTTAGCCAGAGCGACGCCCCCTTTGCCGCTGCACTGGTCGCGTTGCTGGACGCCGACAAGATCGCCGCAACCCTGGTGCCCGAGCAGCGCATTCGCCGCTTCGTGGCCACCATCGACAACCTGCCGCGCGAGCGACTGGCCATCAACGACCGCGTGTTCAAGCGCATCCCCGGCGAGTTTGCGGTGAAGAGCCGCGATGGCACCTACGCCTCCAGCCCGAGCAACGAGGCGCGCTATGTGCCGCTGGTGAGCCTGATGCGAGGGGTGGGGGCTGAAGCCGCAGCCAAGCTCTACCTGCGGTTTTATCCGCTGTTCGACAAGGCCTACCACGAGCTGGGCAGCCCGGACCGGCATTTCAACGACCGGCTGGTGCAGGTGATCGACCATCTGCTGGCCACCCCTGAAGTGCAGAGCCCCATCGAACTGGTGCAGCCCAAGGTGTTCTACCAGTTTGCCGACCCGGCGCTGGAGGCGCGTTCGGCCGGGCAGAAGATGATGATCCGCATGGGGTCGGTCAACGCCGCGCAGACCAAGGCCTGGCTCCGAGCGTTTCGGGCACAGGTGACGGGCGCGGCAACGCCCGCCGGCTAATGCTTCGTCTGTGACTGCACTTGGGACTGCTGATCGGGCTGCGGATCACGCACGAAGCCGAGCTTCGCCGGTGCCTGGTTTTCGTCCAGCCGCGTTAGTGGCAAGCGCAGCGCACCGAGGTGCAACACCAGCGGGGTGGCGGACCCCGATGGCAGCGCCAGCGCGGCCATCAATGCGGCCTCCTGCACGGGTTTGTTGGCGATACGCATCTGCTCCAGCGCCCAGGGCAGATCCTGTTCGTGCAGTGCCGCCGCTCCGAGAGCGGTGGCGAACCACAAGCCGCCACCCTCGTCGAGGTAAGCCGCGTCGATCTGGCTGACCGCCTCGCCCGTGTGCGTCCACAGGCTGCCGTCGTCTTCAGCGCGCAATAGCAGCGGCGCGCGGGCGAGCGTCACATAGCCGCGCTGCGGCCCGTTCTGGAAGTACCAGCAACCGCGCTCGTCGGCCGCGTAATTGCTGTTGAGGGTGTCGATGATCTGCGGACGGCTGATGGTCTCGCCCTGGATGCACCAGCGGCCGCGGCGATCCAGCGCCAGCCAGCCATAAAGCGCCGGCACATTGGGCCAGCGGGCGAGGGCACGGTGAACCCAGTCTTCCATCTCAAGTCTCCAAAATGGGCACGGGCTGGCAAACCGGCCAGTCTGTAAAGCATCATCCCGCACCACCAATCATAAAAACACCACGAGGATATTTATGGCCCTGCCCGCCAATCTCAAGAGCCGCCTGCGCCTGCCGGTGATCGGCTCGCCGCTGTTCATCGTCAGCAACCCCAAGCTGGTCATCGCCCAGTGCAAGGCCGGCATCGTCGGCAGCTTCCCGGCGCTCAACGCGCGGCCGGCGGCGCAGCTGGAGGAGTGGCTGATCGAGATCACCACCGAACTCGCCGCCTACGACGCCGCGCACCCCGAGGCGCCCAGCGCACCGTTCGCCGTCAACCAGATCGTCCACCGCAGCAACGACCGGCTCATGCACGACCTTGAGATGTGCGTGAAGTACAAGGTGCCGATCGTCATCACCTCGCTGGGTGCGCGCGAGGACGTCAACGCCGCCATCCACAGCTACGGTGGCCTGGTGTTCCACGACATCATCAACAACAAGTTCGCCAAGAAGGCCATCGAGAAAGGCGCTGACGGCATCATCGCGGTTGCCGCCGGTGCGGGCGGACACGCCGGCACCACCTCGCCGTTCGCGCTGATCCAGGAGATCCGCGAGTGGTTCGATGGCCCCTTGGCGCTCTCCGGCAGCATCGCCACCGGCGATGCGGTGCTCGCCGCCCAGGCGATGGGCGCGGACGTCGCCTACGTCGGTTCGGCCTTCATCGCCACCGACGAGGCCAACGCCAGTGCGGCCTACAAGCAGTGCATCGTGGATAGCGCTGCCGACGACATCGTCTATTCAGCCACCTTCACCGGCGTGCACGGCAACTACTTGAAGCCCTCCATCGTCGCGGCCGGCCTCGACCCTGACAAGGTGAGCGTGGCCGACCCGAGCAAGATGGATTTCGGCACCACCGGCAATGCCGCCAAGGCCTGGAAGGACATCTGGGGCTGCGGCCAGGGCATCGGTGCCGTGCATGAGGTGCTGCCGGCGGCGAAGCTGGTGGCGCGTCTCGCCGGCGAGTACGCCGCCGCCAAGGCGCGCGTGCTGGGCTAGTCGTCGACGCTGCGGCGCAGCACTTTCACGCGGCCGCGCTGGGTCTTGCTGTCCACGCGCTTCACCTTGGAGCTGCGCGTGGGTTTGGTCGCGCGCCGCACGCGTGGGACGTGCGCGGCTTTGGCGATGAGCAGCCGCAGCCGTTCGAGTGCGGCCTCGCGGTTTTGCTCCTGACTGCGATGCTGCTGCGCCTTGATGACGATCACGCCCTCAACCGTGGTGCGCTGATCCGCGATTTTCAGCAGCCGTTCCTTGAGCGCGTCCGGCAGTGAAGAGGCGCTGATGTCGAAGCGCAGATGGATCGCGCTGGACGTCTTGTTGACGTGCTGCCCGCCCGCGCCCTGCGAGCGGGTGGCGCTGAGCGCGATCTCGGCCAGCGGCAGGCTCAAGCTCTCGGTGATGACCAGCACGCGCTAATCCTTGGGCGCGAAGGGTTTGTCGAGCTTGTGGCCGTCGAGTTTCTTCGCGGCGTCGGCGGTCTGGTTGCGCTCGCGCTGCTTTTCATCCTTGCTGCGACCAAAGCGCAGACGATTTTCAGCCGCCAGTTTTTCAGCCGCCGTCCGCGCCCTGGCCTTGCGGGCTTTGTTGAGGTTGATGACGTTGCTCATGGGTATGGCGCGGGTTGGTCAGACGGGCATCGTAGCGATACCGCGCGTCAAGCTGCATTCGCACCTCGCCGGCGTCTACGGCCCCGCGGGCGACGCTGACATCTTCCCTAGCCCAATGAGGACATCGAAATGCCGCAGACCTGCGCAAGTTCCAGTCGCGCGGTACGCAACTTGGCGGTGGCTTGCTGCCACTCGCTGGGCGTCATTGCATCCGACCCGGCCGCCAGCTGTGCCATCGCCATGCGCAGCGAAAACTCGTAGCTGCGGATCTGCTCCAGCTTGCCCAGCGTCATGGATTCCATGCGCGCATCGGTGCGGGCTGCGCAGTTGTTGATCAGGCGGGCATCCACCGAGCTTGGACTTGCCGGTTCAGCCGCATGCGCGACGTGACCCACCAGCAGAGTTGCGGCCAACAGGGCAAGGGCACGGGTCATGACGAAGGCCTCAAGAGAGAGCGGATAGATGCTTTTTTATAGAGCAATTTTATGATCGCAAGTTGCGCCTGCCGCAGGCCCTGATTTCAATGGATTGAAATCAATCGGTTTTAATTTGCTGCGTCGCAACAAACAGAAGTCGGATCGCTCGCCAGCCTGCGCAGAAGGCAAAAGTTCTTGAGCAGGTTTGCGACGCCGTGCAGTGGGTAAAGAAGGGTAAAGCCTGGTGATTACAGCCCCGTGCTCAACGGGCATTCAGTGAGTTTTTCCATGTTGGCTGGGCGTCCCCATACGGAGTCATCCCATGAAGAAAACCCTTATTGTTGCCGCCCTGCTCAGCATGGGCGTGGCTGCCGCTCCCGCCGCGATGGCCAGCGGCGATCGCGACGACGATCGCCACGACCGTAGACCAGACCATCGTCACGACTACGGTCATGATCGCGGCCGTGGCGACCGCGACAACGGCTACGCGAGTTGGCATCACCAGCGCGAACACTACTGGCAGGGCGATCGCTATCGCGTCAACGTCTATCAAGTCCCGCGCGGCTACCAGCATCACCATTGGCGCTACGGCGACCGCGTGCCGGTGGTCTACCGCAGCACCCGCTACGTGGTGAACGACTACCGGCACTACAACCTCTACGCGCCGCCGCGCGGCCATCACTGGGTGCGGGTGGATAACGACGTGGTGCTCACCGCCATCACGACCGGCGTGGTCGCTGCCGTGGTCTACAGCATCTTCCAGTAAGACTGCGGGGCATCAAAAAACCGGCTGCGTCGTGCGACGCAGCCGGTTTTTCTGTGGGCAAACCGCAGCTAGACGGCCAGCAGCTCTACCTCGAACAGCAGCGTCGCATTGGGCGGGATCACCCCACCCGCGCCGCGCGCGCCGTAGCCCAGCTCGGCCGGTATGACGAGGCGACGCGTGCCGCCCACTTTCATGCCCTGCACGCCTTCGTCCCAACCCTTGATGACCTGACCCGCGCCCAGACCGAACTGGAACGGCTGGCCGCGATCCTTGCTGCTGTCGAACTTGCCGCCCTGCGTGCCGTTGTTGAACAGCCAGCCGGTGTAATGGACGCTCACGCGCTGGCCGGCCTTGGCTTCAGCGCCGGTGCCGGGAATGGTGTCTTCGTATTGCAGGCCGGAGGCAGTGGTTTGCATGGGGTGATCGACTGAAAGTTGTTTCGGGGTGCGCATGATAGTGGGCACCAAACCGTCTGGGGCGAAGCGGCCTACAGCCAGCCCTGCCGCCAGCAGGTTTCGTCCTGCAAAACGCGCCAGTCCAGCGTTTGCACGCGTTGGGTGAGCACGGCTTCCAATACGCATCCGGTGACCACCTCCAGCTCGTCGCGCAGCAGCTGGGTTACCAGAAAGTGTTTCTCCTTGTTCTGCGGCACGGCCGCCGTCCATTTGCTCAACAGCAATTTCTCGGGATTGATCTGCGTGGGCATCGCGCCGTCTCTTGGGGTGTTGGAATATCCCGGCACAAACGTGCAGGCTGCGCGCGCATCGCGCGGGTCGCATCCAGTTTGCAGCAAGCGCGCGGCAGCACCACCCCATACCCAGGCTGGAATACAAACCTCTTGAACCCCATTCGCGGCCCCCTGCTGACCCTGGCCACGCACCAAGCCCTGATGGCCGCGCGGGCAGCGGGCCAGACCACGCTCGACTGCTCGCTGGATCTCGGCCGCTCACTCAGCACCGTGCAGCTCAAGCCCAGCGGCTGGACCAGCGAGGGCATCGACTACCCCGACCTGGCCGTGTGCAAGGAGCGCACGATCTACCACTGGGCCGGCGAGTCGTTTCAGCCCGTTGCGCGCTTCACCACCGGCCTCATCAAGCTGGTGCCCACCGACTGGGGCCCGCCCACCTTCGAGATCGACGGCATCAAGATGCTGCCCACCGCGCAGGTCTCGCCGTATGCCGATGCCGAGCGCAAGGTCGCGCTCATCCAGCCGCGCGGCAAGGTGGTGCTCGATACCTGCGGCGGCCTGGGTTACTTCGCGGCCTGGTGTCTGCAGGGCGAGGCGGTGCAGGTGCAGTCCTATGAGAAAAATGCCGACGTGATCTGGCTGCGCAGCCTCAACCCCTGGTCGCCGGACCATCACGCCGCCAACGCGCTGACGCTCACCCACGGCGATATCAGCGAACAGATTGCGACGCTGCCCAGCCAGTCCATCGACGCCGTGCTGCACGACCCGCCGCGCTTCGGCATCGCTGGCGAACTGTACTCGCAAGCCTTCTACGATCAGCTGGCCCGCGTCATCAAGCCTCGGGGCCGCATGTTTCACTACACCGGCAGCCCCAACAAACTCACCAGCCGCCGCGACGTGCCCAACGAAGTCGCCACGCGCTTGCAACGCGCCGGCTTCGCGACCGAATTGAATGGCGATGGCGTGGTGGCCGTGCGCGGCGGCAAACCCGCCCGGTAGCCTCGGCTACACGCAACATCGACCAGAACGGCCACAGATACGAGTGCCGCGATGAGCAGATCATTTCCAAGGCTAGCCGCGTGCTCGATCTCCTCGCTGCTCCGGAACGGCATTGGGCACTACATCTGGCAAGGTCTGGACCGCTGCGTGCGGCATGCGCGCGAAAAGGCCGAAACTCACTGGCAAGAGCCGCACCTGCGTGCCGGGTTTGAGCGACAAGGCCATCGGGTCGAGATGACCCAGTTCGATATCCACCTTCGAGTCGTCGTAGGCAAGCTTGGCCACCGCCTTCACCAGCGGGCCGGTGCGCTGCACGAAGTTGATCTGCGCATCGAGGCCATCGCTGGTGGGCTCAACCAGGCGCAGGTCGTGCGGACGCACGTAGACATCCACCGGGCCGCTGAGCTTGGTGTCGGTGGGCAGTGAGAGACCATTGAGTTTGAGCTTGCCCTGCTGCACGTCGCCTGCGAGCAAGTTCACGCTGCCGAGGAAGTCGAACACGAAGGGCGTGGCGGGCTTTTCGTAGACCTCGGCCGTGGTGCCCACCTGCTCGATGCGGCCCTTGCTCATCACCACCACGCGGTCGGCGAGTTCAAGGGCTTCTTCCTGATCGTGGGTGACGAACACGGTGGTCACGCCGGTCTTCTCGTGCAGCTCGCGCAGCCAGCGGCGCAGATCCTTGCGCACCTTGGCGTCGAGGGCGCCAAAGGGTTCGTCGAGCAGCAGCACGCGCGGCTCGATGGCGAGTGCGCGGGCGAGTGCGACGCGCTGCTTCTGGCCGCCGGAGAGCTGCGAGGGATAGCGTTTTTCGAGACCCTTCAACTGCACCAGTTCGAGCAGCTCGATCGCGCGGCGCTTCTGCTCGGCAGTCGTCGGCCGGGTCTTGCCGTCGCGCACCGAGAGGCCGAAGGCGATGTTGTCGGCCACCGTCATGTGCTTGAACAGGGCGTAGTGCTGAAACACGAAGCCGACCTTGCGTTCCTGCACCGAGAGGTTGGTGGCGTCTGTGGCGCCGAACAGGATCTGTCCGGCGTCGATCGGTTCGAGGCCGGCGAGTGCGCGCAGCAGCGTGGTCTTGCCGCTGCCGCTGGGGCCGAGCAGGGCGATCAGCTCGCCGCTTTCGATGTGCAGATCCACACCTGCGAGGGCCGGGAAATCCGCAAAGGTCTTGCGGACGTTTTTGATGGTGATGTCCATAACGTACTCAGTGGCGGCGCGAGGCAGCGAGTTGATCGGCGTAGCGCCATTCGAGAATTGATTTGAGCAGCAGCGTCAGCAGCGCCAGGCCCGCCAGCAGCGAGGCGACGGCGAAGGCGGCGGCGAAGGCGTATTCGTTGTAGAGAATCTCGATGTGCAACGGCAGCGTGTTGGTCTGCCCGCGGATATGACCGCTGACCACGCTCACCGCACCGAACTCGCCAAAGGCGCGGGCGTTACAGAGCAGCACGCCATAGAGCAGGCCCCACTTGATGTTGGGCAGCGTCACGCGCCAGAAGGTCTTGAAGCCGCTCGCACCCAGCGTGAGTGCGGCCTGCTCGTCGTCGGTGCCTTGCTCCTGCATGAGCGGGATCAGCTCGCGGGCGATGAAGGGAAAGGTCACGAAGATGGTGGCGAGCGCGATGCCGGGCACCGCGAAGATCACCTTGATGTCGTGCTCGGCAAACCACGGCCCGGCCCAACCGTGTGCACCGAAGATCTGCACGTAGACCAGGCCGGCCACAACCGGTGAAACCGAGAAGGGCAGGTCGATCAGCGAGATCAAGAGCTGCTTGCCGCGAAACTCGAACTTGGTGATGCACCACGCGGCAGCAACGCCGAATACGAGATTGAGCGGCACCGCGATGGCGGCGGCGAGCAGCGTGAGCTTCAAGGCCGAATAGGCGTCGGGCTCGGCGAGTGCGGTGAGGTAGGTGCCCCAGCCATCGCGCAGTGCCTCGGTGAAGACGGCTGCCAGCGGCAGCAGCAGGAACAGGCTCAGGAAACCCAGCGCGATCGCGATCAGCAGCCAGCGCACCCAGGCGGGTTCGGTGATGGCGGCGTTGCGGCGTTGCAGCGGACCGCTGCCGAACTCAGCGGGGATGGCCGGCGGGTCTTGCAGCGATTGGTCTTTGCCGAGGCTCATCGTTTGGCACTCCGCCGTGTCCAGGCTTGCAGGATGTTCACCGCCAGCAGCAGCACGAAGGAGAGTGTGAGCATCGCCGCCGCAATGGCGGTGGCACCGGCATAGTCGAACTCTTCCAGCTTGATGATGATGAGCAGCGGCGTGATCTCGCTCACCATCGGGATGTTGCCGGCGATGAAGATGATCGAGCCGTATTCGCCCACCGCGCGTGCGAACGCGAGTGCCGAGCCGGTGAGCAGCGCGGGCAATACGGTGGGGAAGATCACGCGGCGGATCGTCACCCAGCGGCCAGCCCCCAGAGTGGCGGCGGCTTCTTCAAGTTCCTTCTCGGCTTCGGCCAGCACCGGCTCCACCGTGCGCACCACGAAGGGCAGGCTGATGAAGGTCATCGCCACGATCACACCGAGCGGCGAGTAGGCGACCTGGATGCCATGCGGCTCCAGCAGCGAGCCGATCCAGCCATTGGTGGCGTAGAGCGAGGTCAGCGCGATGCCGGCGACCGCCGTGGGCAAAGCGAACGGCAGGTCGATGAAGGCATCGAAAATCTTCTTGCCGGGAAACTTGTAGCGCACGAACACCCAGGCGATGAACAGGCCGAAGAAGGCATTGAACACCGCCGCGATCAGCGCCGAACCGAAGGTGAGTTTCAGCGAGGCCAATACGCGCGGCGAGCCGAGGGTGTGCAGCAGGCCGTCGAAACCCAGGCCCGAGGCTTTGACGAACACGCCCGCGAGCGGGATGAGCACGATCAGCGAGAGATAGCTGAGCGTGATGCCGAGCGTGAGCCCGAAGCCGGGAATGGCGCGGCGTTTTTGGATGGCGGAGGACAAGGAACGTCTTAGGCTGAAAGCAGGCAGTGATTGTTGCCTTTTATGCCTGCCTTGAGCACCAGAAAAGGCTCAAGTTCTATCTATATGCCCGGCGGTGTTTCACCCGCTGCTCACCCACTGCCGAGTGCGGCAAAGCGCAGCTGTACGCGCAAGCCGCCGCAGGCGGCCGCGCCCAGCGTCAGCTCCGCACCCATGCGCTGTGCCAGCTGCCGCACGATGGCGAGGCCAAGGCCCGCGCCACCTGCGCCGCGCGCGGCGTCGAGTTGCACGAAGGGGGCGAGGGCAGCGCTGTGCTGCGCTGCGGGGATGCCTGCGCCCGCATCTTCCACTGCCAGCACCGCGCTGTGGCCTTCGCGTGCGAGCCGCAGCAGCACCGGCGCGCGGCCGTGTTTGAGCGCGTTGCCGACGAGGTTGTCCAGCACGCGCAGCAGGGCTTGAGGTGATGCAGCGATGCGAAGGTTGTCGTCAGCGGATGAGACCAGGCGCACGTCATCACCCGCGCCCTGGTAGTGCGCCGCGCGCTCGGCGAGCCAGTGCGAGAGGTGCAGCGTTTCGGGCGGCGACGCGGCGCCATCGAGGCCGCGCAGGTAGTCGAGAAACTGCTGGCTGATGTCTTGCAGGGCATCGACATCGCGCAGCAGCGCGCGCTGGGTTTCGTCATCTTCGATCAGTGCGGCGCGCAGCTTCAGGCGCGTCAGCGGCGCGCGCAGGTCGTGCGGCAGGCTGGCCAGCAGCACGGCGCGTTCCTGCTCGCTGGCGTGGCGCTGGGCGCGCAGGGTGTTGTAGCCGTGGATGAGTTCGCTCAGCTCGTCCGGCCCGCTGGCGGCGACCGGCTGCGGCGCGCTGCCGGCACTCGCCTGTGCGTCGGCCTGCATCGCGCGGCGCAGGGCTTGCACGGGCTGCAGCAACATGCGCGTGTAGCGACTGGCGAACCAGACGATGAGCAGGGCGATGCTGCCGATGAGGGCCAGCAGCGCCAGCGGCAGCGGCCAGCGTGGGTCGAAGTGTTGCAGCGGCAGCAGCGTCCAGTCGCCACCGCTTTGGCGCCGTATCCACAGCCAGCGTTCGGGTGTGGTTTGCAGGCGCAGTTGCAGTGGCTCGCCGAGCGCGCGTTCGAGCGCGCTGCCAAAGCGGCGGAAGGGCGGCGGCAGTTCGTGCTCTGGCGCCGGGCCGACGCTGCGGCGCAGGTTGCCGGGCTGGCCGGCTTCGGCGGCGAGCACGGCTTGTGCTGCCCAGTCCGCACTCTGCTGCTGCCAGAGTTGCCGCAGCGTGCTGCCGGTGACGAGTGCGGTGAGCAGCACGGCACTGAGGATGGCGCTGAGCAGCAGTGCCACGGTGCGGCCGTGCAGTGTGCGCATCACGCGGCGGCGTCGGCCACGAACACATAGCCCGCACCGCGCACGGTGCGGATGTGGCGTGGGGCTTCGGCGTCTTCGCCGAGGGCGCGGCGCAGGCGCAGGATGCGCACGTCGATCGCGCGGCCATAGGCCTCGCTTTCGCCCGCCTCGGTGAGTTGCAGCAGGCGCTCGCGCTTCATCGGTTTGCCCGCGTGGCGGATGAGCACGGCGAGCAGATCGAACTCCGCACTGGTGAGTGCGAGGGCCTCGCCATCGCGCCTGAGCGTGCGTGCGGCGGGGTCGAACACGAAGGCGCCGAAGCGCAGCGGCCTGGTGCTGCCGGGTGCGAAAGCGGCAGACTTGCGACGCAGCACGGCCTCGATGCGCGCCTGCAATTCGCGTGGGTCGAAGGGCTTGCCGAGATAGTCGTCGGCACCCAGTTCCAGGCCCAGGATGCGGTCGCTGGTTTCGTCGCGCGCGGTGAGCATCACCACCGGAATCTCCTCGCCCGTGGCACGCAGGCGCTTCAAGACGGTGAGGCCGTCGTCGCCGGGCATCATCAGGTCCAGCACCAGTGCGTGGGGTGCGTGGCGGGCGATGGCGGCGGGCAGATCACTGCCATCGGGCCGCAGGAAACAGTGCCAGCCGCGCCGCTCGAAATAGCTGGCGAGCAGGCGGCGCAGCTCGGCATCGTCATCGACGATCAAGAGGCGCGTGGCATCGGTGGGGCGGGCATCCATGTTTTGGAGTGTAGGGCGCAGCACTGCAAGCGGGCAGCGGTCTGAAACACGGTGTAACCGCTGGAGGGCAGCGCGAAACCATTGCGAAACGCGGCGGCGCGGAGACTGGCGGTGCTGAAAGACCACCTTCCTCCACCGGAGTCACCCATGAAACCTCTCCTTCGCAAATCACTGCTCGGCGCGACAGCCCTGGCCCTGCTCGCGGGTGCTGCACAGGCCGCACTCTCGACGCTGCCCGCACCGGCTGAAAAGCTCATCGCCCGCGCCGAAGCCTTCCGCGCCGATCTCGACCTCACGCCCGCCCAAGCCGCGCTGTGGACGCAGGCGATGGCACAGACCAAGGCCGCCTTCGCCGCCGGCCGCAGCCGCCACGAGCAAAGCAAGGCCGACCTCGCCGCACGCCTCGCCAGCGCTGATGCCCAGCCACGTGCCTTCTTGGTACAGATCGACGCCGAACGCCAGGCCATCGAGCCGCAGCGCCGTGCCGCGACCGCCGGCTGGCTGTCGTTCTACGAGGCGCTTGATGCGACGCAGAAGGCGGCCGTCAACGCCGAACTCGCCAGCAAGCTGCAACGCTTCGAACGCCTGCGCGCGCGCCTTGGTGATCGCCTGTCGGGCGATCTGCTCGGCTGATCTTCACCACCCATCGCACCCATCAGGAGCCTCGCCATGAACCTCAATGCCATCCTCGCCATCAGCCTCTCTCTCGCCCTCGCACCCATCGCCGAAGCCCGTCCGGGCGGTGGTGGTGGCCGTGCCAACCCCAGCCGCGAAGCGCCGCCCGCCCGCATGAACAACAGCAACGTGCAGGTGCAGGGCCAGCGCACACCCACCGACACCGGCTATGCCGCCAGCGGCTCCATCACCGGCGCGAACGGTCGCGGTGCCAGCGGCACCGCCGAGACCAGCGTGCAGGGCAACAGCGTCACCCACACCGGCTCCGCCACCACCAACAGCGGTCGCCGCATCGACAACACCGCAAGTGCGACCGCCACCCGCGATGGCGTGAGCTACAACGCCAGCAGCCAGACCGGCGGCGGCTATGGCGGCACGGTGACGGGCAGCGCCAGCAGTGCCAATGGCGTGAACACATCCAGCACGACCGCAACCAGCAACAGTGGCCGCAGTGCGACGGTGGAGACGAGCGGCACGGGCACCGGCGGCACCGCGACCATCACCGGGGCCGAAGGCAGCAAGACGGTGAGCTACGGCGATCAGCGCTAGAGCGTGGGTTGCGCCTGAAGACGGTGAGCGTGGGCCCCCCCAGGACTGGTAGCAATAGCCGAGCCGTGCGCATAGGGCGTGCAGGCCGCCTGTTTGAAGCGCGGGTCTTTGCTGGCGGCGTAGTCGAAGCCGGTGTTGCGGTAGACGGTGCAGGTGGATGTTGCGGGTGTCGCGGTTGCCGTAGACGGATTGCAGGGAGGATTCGTAGTTCGGTGAAGCCCGGCGCGCGCGGGGTGATGCTGATCGCCCCACCCGTGGTGTTGCGGCCGAACAAGCTGCCCTGCGGGCCTTCAAGCACCTCCAACCGATCCACCGCAGCAAAGTCGAGACTCTGCGCGAACGGGAAAATGGATGCCGTCGACATTGGGGGGTCAACCGAAGTGGAGCTTGTCGGCGGCGTAGCTACGCTGCTGCGGCTGCGGCGTGTCGGTGAGTGGCAACACGCTGCGGTCGATCCAGCGGGTGTTGCTGAGCCAGAGTCCTTCGAACTCGACACCGTGCGCGCGGTTGAGCACGGCGATGCTCTTTGCCCGCTCGTCGAGCAGCACGACCTTGTTCTCCTGCTTCAGGCCCAGTTCCAGCAGGGTCAGGAACGCCGGGTCGTCGAAAAGTGCTGCATGACGCGCATGCAGCGGCCGCAGGATGTCGTGCACGAAATGCCAGGTGTCGCTCTTGCCGGCCACGCGGCTGTGGATGGGCAGGGTGCCGTTGTGCATGAGGTAGAGATGTTCGGCCACCTTGAACGGATGCGCGTTCTCCCGCTCGTTGCTGCCGCGGGTGCGCTGGCGCAGATGCAGCACCAGGTCGGCGTCGGCGTGTTTGGCAAGCGCTGCGGCAATCGAAGCATGCTCGCTGGCGGCGTGACGCTCGATGATGAGGCGGCCATCGACACCGAAACCCATCAGGCCCCAGCCGTCGTTGTTGAGCGCCAGCGCGGCGCGCACCAGATCCGGCGGGATGCGCGCATCGGGCGGCTTGTGGACGATGACGCACATGCTCAGTCTTCCAGCTTTGCGACCAGCACATCGGCGGCCTTGAACAATGCCAGGGCGCTGTCGCCCACCCTTAAGTTGAGCCGTTCGACCGAACTGGTGGTGATGACCGCGCTGATGACGCCTGAGGTGGTTTCGATCTCCAGCTCGCTCATCACGTCACCGCGCCGGAGCGAGATGACGGTGCCTCTAAACTGGTTGCGGGTGTTGACGCGGGTGATGGTGCTCACTGTGCTCCGATGAGGCGTTGCCGCCCCCTTTTTTGGATAGAAGAAGGAAGGAAATCAAGGGCGCGCATCTACTTGCTGGCCCCGACGATCTGGTCGAACACGCCGCCATCGCTGAAGTGCGTGGCCTGCGCCTTGGTCCAGTTGCCGAACACGCTGTCGAGCGTGAACAGATTGGCCTTGGGGAAGCGCGCCACGTCGGCCGGGTCGGCCTGTTCCGGCTTGCGCGGACGGTAGTAGTGCTTGGCGGCGAGCTTTTGTCCCGTAGGCGAATACAGGAACTGCAAGTAGGCCTCGGCCGACTTGCGGGTGCCGTGCTTGTCCACGTTCTTATCGACGAGGGTCACCGGCGGCTCGGCCAGAATCGACAGGCTGGGCACGATGATCTCGAACTTGTCCTTGCCCAGTTCGTTGACGGCGAGGAAGGCCTCGTTCTCCCAGCTCAGGAACACGTCGCCGATGCCGCGCTGCACGAAGGTGGTGGTCGCACCGCGGGCGCCGGTGTCGAGCACGGGCACGTTCTTGAACAGCTGTGTGAGGTAGTCCTTGGCCGTGGCTTCGCTGCCGCCGGGCTGCTTCAGCGCCCAGCCCCAGGCGGCGAGGTAGTTCCAGCGCGCGCCGCCCGAGGTTTTGGGGTTGGGCGTGA
>JAUSQI010000051.1 GCA_030652575.1 Stagnimonas sp.
TGGTGTTGGCGGTGTACATGCCGCCGCAGGCGCCCACACTCGGGCAGGCGTTCTTCTCGATGCCGAGAAAGTCTTCCTCGCTCATCTTGCCGGCCTGGAACGAACCCACGGCCTCGAAGGACGACACCACGGTGAGCGCAACACCTTTCCAGGTGCCGGGCTTGATGGTGCCGGCATAGACGAACACGCCCGGCAGGTTCATGCGCAGCATGCCGATCATCGCGCCCGGCATGTTCTTGTCGCAGCCGCCGACGACGAGCACGCCGTCCATGCACTGGCTGCTGACCGCGGTCTCGATGGCATCGGCGATCACTTCGCGCGAGACCAGTGAAAACTTCATGCCCTCGGTGCCCATCGAGATGCCGTCGGTGACGGTGGGGAAGCCGAAGGTCTGTGGCATCGCGCCCGCTTTCTTGAGCGCCGCGCAGGCGGCATCGGCCAGGGGCTGGATGCCGGCATTGCAGGGGTTCATCGTCGAGTGGCCGTTGGCCACACCCACGATGGGCTTCTGGAAGTCGTTGTCGCCGAAGCCGACCGCGCGCAGCATGGCGCGGTTGGGGCTGCGGGCGATGCCGGCGGTGATGGTCTTGGAGTTTTTGTTCAGCGGTTCGGACATGGCAGTAGCAGGCTGTGGCGAGGCGTTTTGAAGGTGCGGGACTATACACCAGCGTGGTGTATATTCAGGCCGTCAATTACGGTGACCGAGCCAGACAACCATGCGAACCAATATCGTTCTCGACGAAAAGCTCGTCAAAAAGGCCTTCAAACATGCGCCGTCCGTCAAAACCAAGAAGGACCTCGTCAACCTTGCGCTCAAGGAGTACGTCGAACGCCGCAGCCGCCCCAACATCCTCGATCTCGTCGGCCAAGACCTCATCCGCCGCGACTACGACCCCAAGGCCCAGGCAGGAGAGGGGCAGCCAGTATCTCGTTGACAGCTCGGTCTGGATCAACCTGCTGCGCAGCATCGAGACAACAGGCACCAACAAGCTGCGCCGCCTTTTGCAGGCCGATGCCAATGTTTTCATCACCGGCTGCATTTATCAGGAAGTGCTTCAAGGCGAACGCAACACCGCCAGCTTCGAGCGGCTGCGCGAGTATTTTGGGGCTCTGCCTTTTTGCCCGCCAACAGATGCACAAACCCACGCCGAAGCGGCATTGATTTACGCCAGGCTGCGCTGGGCCGGCATCGCCATTCGATCTGCAAATGACGCTCTGATTGCGCGTCAGGCCATAGAGAGCGAATTGCTGCTGCTCCATGACGACATCGACTTTGAACATATCGCCCGCATCGAACCGCGTCTGACCTTGGCTTAGGGCCCGTTGCTCATAGACTGGGTGAAGGGGAAAACAAAAGCCATGTCCGAAGACCTTGCAGCGATCACCACCGTGCTGGCGGGCAGCAAAGCGTTTCAGGGCCTGCCGTCTGCGGTGCTGGCCAGCTTTGCCGCGCATTGCCAGCCGCGCCTGCTGCATACCGGGGAGATGCTGTTCCAGAAAGGCGATGCGGTCAGCGCGCTGTATGTGATTGGCGTCGGTCGGCTGCGCGCCTATGGCGGCAGCGACAACGCCGAACGGGCGCTGGGCGAGATCGGCGCGCTCGAAACCATCGGCGAGATCGCCATGCTCGCCGCAGAGCACCACACCGCCACGGTGCGCGCCGTGCGCGACAGCCTCGTGCTCGTGCTGCCGCGCGAGTCGCTGATGTCGCTGTTGCGGCAGCATCCAGAGGCTTTGCTGCAACTCTCGCAAGTGGTCATCGGCCGCCTGTTGGACAAGTTGCGTAAACCCGACCCCGGCCCGCCCGGCCCCCGCACGCTGGCGCTGCTGCCTGCGCATGCGGGTGTCGATACACGGGTGCTGGCGCTGGGGCTGAAAAAGGAGTTTTCGCGACTTGGCGTGGTGCGCATTCTCGACACCGAGACCGTCAATGCCGCCCTCGGCAGCACCATCGCCCAAAGCCGCTTCGACGACCCGGCCCACAATCGCCGGCTGGTGGATTGGCTGAGCGCCCAGGAGAGCGCAGGCAGCCTGCTGATCTACCTGGCCGATGCCGAACCCGGGCCCTGGTCGCGCCGCTGCATGCGGCAGGCAGACCGCATCCTGGTGGTCACCGATGACAGCAGCGGCGTGCCTGCGACCACGCCGCTGCTGCGCCAACTGGCCGAGACCGATGTCGAAGCGACAATCACCGTCGTGCTCAGCTTGAGCCGCACGCCGCTGGCCGCCAGCGACCCCTTGGGCTGGCGCAAGGCGGCAGGGGCGGACAGCCATTACTTCGTGCGCACGGCAGCGGATGTCGCATCGCTCGCCCGCAGCCTCATCGGTCAGGGGGTCGGCTTCGTGCTCGGCGGCGGCGGCGCGCGCGGCTTTGCGCATCTGGGCCTGTTGCGGGCGGCACGTGAGCTAAAGATCCCCATCGACCTCGTCGGTGGCACCAGCATGGGTGCCTTCATCGGCGCGCTGTTTGCCGAAGGCCGCTCGCTGGACGACATCACCCGCCTCGTGCGCGAGACATTCCTGCTGCACAACTTTCTCAACGACTACACCCTGCCGCGCATCGCGCTGCTGCGCAGCCGCAAGTTTCGTCGCCGGCTGGAGGCACTCTTTGGAGAACGTCGGCTGGAGCATCTCGCCACGCCGTTTTTCTGCATCAGCACCAGCCTCACCCGTGGCGCGGTGGTGGTGCACGAACAAGGCACGCTGACGGACTGGGTCGGCACCAGCATGGCCGTACCCGGCATCGCCCCGCCGATGGTGTGGAACGAAGAGCTGCTGGCCGACGGCGCCGTGCTCAACAACCTGCCGGCCGATGTGATGCGCCAGTTCGGCCGCGGCGCGGTCATCGCCTGCGACGTCAGCAGCGACGCTGCCGTGAGTGCTGCCGGCATCCAGGGGCCGGATTCCGACGCACTGTTTCGCTGGAGCGGCACCGGCGCGCGACCGGGCCTGTTCGACATCCTGCTGCGTTCCGCCACGCTCAGCACCGAGGCAGAAGTGCGTGCCCGCGCCGCCCATGCCGATTGCTACATCCGCATGCCCACGGCCGGTGTGGGGTTGTTTCAGTGGAAGGCGCTGGATCGTCTGAGTGAGGCCGCCTACCAGCACGCGCTGGTCGAACTGACCGCGTTCAAGCCCAGATTGCCGTTGCTGGCGCAGCCGTAGCAGGCGCGGTTGCCGTCCGGCACCGTTTTGGTAGACGACTGTAGACATTATTGCTTACACTCGTTCACCCATTTTTCCTGAGGTCTCCCCATGCCCGCCTACAAAGCCCCGCTGCGCGACAAGCGTTTCCTGATGAACGAGGTGTTCGACTTTCAGGGCCACTACGCCGCCCTGAGCAACGGCAAGGATGCTGACAAGGACACCGTCGACGCCATTCTGGAAGCCTGCGCCCAGTACTGCGAAGAGACCCTCTCGCCCTTGAACCTGAGCGGTGACGAAGAAGGCTGTCATTTGAAAGACGGCAAGGTCACCACGCCCAAGGGCTTCAAGGAAGCCTAC
>JAUSQI010000138.1 GCA_030652575.1 Stagnimonas sp.
GCACGATGATGCCCATGCCGCCCAGCCAGGTCAGCTCGTGGCGCCAGAGGTTCACCGACGGCGGCAGCGTGTCGAGCCCCGTCAGCACGGTGGAGCCGGTGGTGGTGAGCCCCGAGATGGTCTCGAAGAACGCATCGGTGAAACTCAGGCCCTTGATGGTCATCATCAGCGGCAGCGTCGCCGTCGCCGCCATCAGCACCCAGGACAGCGACACCAGCAGAAAGCCCTCGCGCGGCTTGATGTCGCGCTTGGCGTGGCGGGTGACAAACCACATCGCGCTGCCCACCACCAGGCTGACCACCATCGCCACCACGAAATCCCAGTGCTCGCCGTCGCGATACAGCAGCGAGCAGGCCAGCGGCAGCAGATAGGTGCTGCTGAACAGCATGAGCAGCAAACCCAGTACGCGCGCGACAGGCAGAAGACCACGGACGGCGGCGCTGTTATTGGCTGGCATGAAGAGAGTTTAGAGCAACACCTTGACCAGCAGCCCGCCAGCAACCATCAGGGTCAGTACCGCAAAGCCCTGCTGCAAGCGCGGCCCGGCCAGGCGATGCGCCAGCCGTCGCCCCGCCAGCATCGCCGTCACCGCGCCGCATGCGAAGGGGATGCCCACCGCGACATCGAGGCGGCCGGCGACGATGGACGACACCACGGTGCTGGCCGACACCAGCGCGACCACCATCAGGGCCGTCGCGACCACCGCATGCATCGGCAGGTCGGTGGAGCGCTTCAGCGCCGGCACGATCACGAAGCCGCCGCCGACACCGAACAGGCCCGACAGGAACCCGGCGACGGCCCCGGCAAGCGCCAGGGTGCGGGTGCAGAGCGCTGTCCACTCGAAGCGGCCGGTCTGCTCGTTGAGCTTGCAGGCGGCGGCATCGGTCACCACCTCCAGCGCCGGCAGGCCACTCAGCTCGCGACCCGCCTGCTGGAACATGCGCAGCGCGACGAAGACCAGCACCGCCGCAAACAGCAGCGTCAGCGGCGTGGCGGGCAGGCGATGCGCCACCCACAGCCCCAGCGGTGCCAGCGCGCTGCCCACGCCCGCCATCAGCAACGCCGCCTTGTAGCGGACGATGCCGGCCCTGAGCCCGAGCGCCGTGCCGACGAGGCCCGAACTGCACACGGCCAGCAGCGCCACCGGCGCGGCATGGATGACATCCCAGTGGAAGCCGAACATCAGCAGCGGCACCGCGATGATCGCGCCGCCCGCGCCGGTGAGTGCGAGGATGAGGCCCACCAGAATACCCAGCGCGATGGCCGTGAGCATGCGCGGCTACGGCCTGCCGCAGGCGAGGTTGGCGGGCACGGCGATATCCATCATCTTCGGATTGGGCAGTTGCAGGCTGCGCATGAAGGCGACGTACTCGGCTTCGGTCTTGCCGGCCAGACGCGGGTTGTGGCGCTTCTCCTCGCCGATCGACGAAGACATCCAGCCCTTGTAGTCGTGTGCGGGATACAGCGTGGTGTCGTCCGGCAGCTTGAACAGCCTGTTGACGATCGAGTCCCAGCTGCGGTGCGGGTCGCCGCCCTGGAAATCGGTGCGGCCGCTGCTGCGGATCAGCAGCACATCGCCGCTGAAAACGGCCTGCGGCTGGCCTGGATGCAGCACGAAGCTGAAGGACTCATCGGTGTGGCCCGGCGTGTAGAGCGCTTGCAGGCGGATGCCATCGACATCCAGCCGCTCGCCGTCGCGCACCTGCATCGAGACGCACTCCGCCTTGGTGAACTCGCCCATCAGCGTGACGCAGCCGGTGGCATTGCGCAGGTCGCCGAGCGCGGTGATGTGGTCGGCGTGGGTGTGGGTGTCGATGGCCTTGACCAGCTTCAGATCGAGATCGTGGATGGCGGCCAGATACTGCGACGCCTGTTCTTTCACCGGGTCGATGATCAGCGCCTCGCGCCCCGGGCCCGAGGCCAGCAGATAGGTGTAGGTGCTGGAGTCGGCATCGAAGAACTGGCGAAAGATCATTGAGCGCTCGGCATTAGCCCGACAGCAGCCCGCCGACGATGCCGCTGATGTCGGCAATACGGCCGTTGAAGGCCAGCAGCACGGCCGAGAGGCCGATCAGCACACCCCCGCCGAGGCCGCGCAGGATGGAAGCGGTTTCAAAGACGGTGGTCATGACCTTTTGTCTCAAGTGGCTTCGACAGCGCAGCGTAGCGTCCAGCAAGCGGTTGTGCAGGGCGGCGCTGCGGCGGCACGCCCAGTCGCGGATCGGGGTGCGCTGCGCCAGGCCGAGGCCGGCACGAAGCCTTCGCACTTGCCGCAGAGGAGGGCAGGGACGTGCCGCTCTCCGCACAGTCGGAGAATGTGCCCGGCGGCGACTGACGATGCCCTATGGCTGCGTCAGCGACTGTGCGGGTATATTCGCTACTCGTTCAATTAAGGCCGCGCATTCGAGCGGTCCGTGAGGAGATCACCATGACCGCAGCCGTACTTGCCATGCCGGAACTGACCACGCTCGACGCCGAAGTGCGCCGCGTGTTCGAGAAACAGTTCGATACCGCCATCCGTCTGCGCCGCTCCACGGCAGACGAGCGCATCGCCAAGATCAAAAAGTTGAAGGAATCGGTGCTCGCGCACGCGGCCGCGCTGCAGGTGGCGATGGAAAAGGACTTCCGCAAGCCGGCGGTCGAGGTGGATCTCACCGAGATACTGCCGGTGGTGGCCGAGGCCAACGACGCCATCCGCCATACCCGCAAACGCATGAAGCCGCAGGGCGTGTGGCCGACCATGCTCACCGGCGGCCTCAAGGGCTACATCCAGTTCGAGCCGCGCGGCCGCACGCTGGTCATCGCGCCGTGGAACTACCCGGTCAATCTCTGCTTCGTGCCGCTCATCAGCGCGATCAGCGCGGGCAACACCGCCATCGTCAAGCCGAGCGAGATGACGCCGCACACCACGGCGGTGATCGTGAAGATCATCAAGGAGACGTTCAGCGAAGACGAAGTCGCCATCTTCGAAGGCGATGCCGCCACCTCCACGGCGCTGCTCGCGCTGCCGTTCGACCACATCTTCTTCACCGGCAGCCCGGCGGTCGGCAAGGTGGTGATGGCCGCCGCCGCCAAGCACCTCACCAGCGTGACGCTGGAACTCGGCGGCAAGTCGCCGACCATCGTCGATGAAACCGCCGATCTCGAGCTCGCCGCCAAGAACATCCTCTGGGGCAAGTACACCAACGGTGGGCAGACCTGCATCGCGCCTGATCATGTGTATGTGCACGAGTCGGTGAAGGCGGCGTTCATCGAGAAGGCGAGTGCGGTGCTGAAGAACAGCTACGGTGCGACCGATGCCGAGCAGTCGCGCTCGCCCTGCCTGAGCCACAGCGTCAACCAGCGCCACGCCGCGCGCGTTGCCGGCCTGCTGGAAGATGCCAAGGCCAAGGGTGCCACCGTGCTGGCCGGCGGTGGTGTGAACATCGAGGACCAGTGGGTCGCGCCGACGCTGCTCACCGACATCCCCAAGGACGCGAAGATCATGTCCGAGGAAATCTTCGGTGCGCTGCTGCCGATCATCGGCTACAGCAAGCTGCAGTCCGTCATCGACGAGATCAACGCCAACCCCAAGCCGCTCGCGCTCTACGTGTGGAGCAAGAACGACGAGAACATCAACAAGGTGATGAAGGAGACCTCCTCGGGCGGCGCCTGCATCAACCACACCGTGGTGCACTACCTGCACGGCAATCTGCCGTTCGGTGGCGTCAACAATTCCGGCATCGGTGCGGCGCACGGCATCTTCGGCTTCAAGGCCTTCAGCCACGAGCGCGCGGTGATCCGCACGCGCTTCATGGTGGCGAAGATCTTCTTCCCGCCGTATTCCAACTTCATGAAGCGCATGGTCCAGACGCTGATGAAGATCGTCTGAAGCCAGCCAGCCCGTTTCACGAAGCCCCGCCCCGAGCGGGGCTTTTTTTGGGCGCGGGCCTGAGCTGGTTGAACTGATACCGATCGGTCACACTCTATGCAGTCATCGTCCTTACCAAGCAACCGCCATGTGGCTGATCGAACTCGCCCTCCGCCGCCCGTATACCTTCGCGGTGCTCGCCATCGTCATCCTGCTCGGCGGCGGCCTCGCGGCAAAGCAGGTGCAGAAAGACATCTTCCCCAACATCGAGATCCCGGTGATTTCGGTGATCTGGACGTATCCCGGCCTCGGTGCCTTCGACTTCGAGCGGCGCATCACCCAGTACTCCGAGAACTCGATCTCCGCCAACGTCAATGACGTCGAGCGCATCGAGAGCCAGACCACCGAAGGCGTGGGCCTGATCCGCATCTACTTTCACCCCGGCGCAAAAAGCGAGGTGGCGCTGGCACAGGCAACGGCCATCAGCCAGACCATCCAGCGCATCATGCCGCCCGGCGTCACGCCGCCGATCATGGTGCGCTACCGCGCCGACTCGGTGCCGCTGATCCAGCTCGCACTCAGCAGTGATTCGATGAGCGAGGCGCAGATCTTCGACTACGCCAATACCCGCATTCGCCCCAGCATCGCCTCGGTGCAGGGCATCACCATGCCGGCGCCATACGGCGGTGCGGCGCGACTCATCAACGTCGATATCGACCCGGCCGCCCTGCGTGCGCGTGGCCTGTCGGCTCGCGATGTGAGCGAGGCCGTGGGCCTGCAGAACCTCACCCTGCCTGCGGGTGCCGCCAAGATCGGCGATACCCAGTACGCGGTGCAGCTCAACAGCTCGCCGCTGCTGTTGCAGCAGCTCAACGACCTGCCGGTGCGCGAGGTGGGCGGCAGCATGGTGTACCTGCGTGACGTCGCCCAGGTGCGCGACGGGCAGGAGCCGCAGATCAACATCGTGCGCGTCGATGGCCAGCGCAGCGTGCTGATCCACATCCTCAAGAACGGCAACGCCTCGACGCTCGATATCGTCGAGGGCGTCAAGGCGCTGCTGCCGTCTATCCAGGCCGCCGCACCCGAGGGCATGAAGATCGAGGCGCGTTTTGACCAGAGCACCTTCGTCAGCGGCGCGATGGAGCATGTCGCCATCGAGGGTCTGATTGCGGCCACGCTCACCGCCACCTTCATCTTGCTGTTCCTCGGCTCCTGGCGCTCGACCCTGATCGTCGCAGTGTCGATCCCACTGTCGATCTTGTCTTCCATCGCGCTGCTCACCGCCTTCGGCCACACGCTCAACCTGATGACGCTCGGTGGCTTGGCACTCGCCATCGGCATCCTGGTGGACGAGGCGACGATCACCATCGAGAACATTCATCGCCATCGCAACATGATCATTGACGGCCGGGGCAAGGATCTGTACGACGCGATTCTGATCGGCTCCACCGAGATCGCCTTCCCGGCGCTGGTGTCGGCGCTGGTGCTCACCATCGTCTTCGTGCCGGTCTGGTTGCTTGGCGGGGTGGCGCGCTACCTGTTCATCCCGCTCGCGCTCGCGGTGGTGTTCGCGATCCTTTCCAGCTACGTGCTGTCGCGCACGCTCACGCCGGCGATGGCGAACTGGCTGCTGCGCCACGAGCCGCACGAAGACGAGCACGCGCCGCCGAAGAATGGCTTCGATCGCATCCACAAGGGGTTCAATCGTGGCTTCGAGAATCTGCGCAGCCGTTACGCACGCGCGCTGCAATGGAATCTCGCCCATCGCGGCACCGCGCTTGCCGCGATGATTCTCGTCGTGGTCTGCACCAGTGCCGTGCTGCCGTTCGTGGGCCGCGAGTTTTTCCCCACCGTCGATGCCGGGCAGATCCGCATGCACGTGCGGGCGCCCACCGGCACGCGCATCGAGCGCACCGAGCAGATCTTCTCGGCGGTGGAGCAGGAAGTGCGCACGCTGCTGGGCCGCGATGTGGCGCTGATTCTCGACAACATCGGCCAGCCGGCCGTGAAATACTCGATGGCCTTCGGCGACAGCGTCACCGTCGGCACCCACGACGGCGAGGTGCTGATTGCCCTCGCGCACGATCGCCAGCGCGGCGCGCCGGAGTGGATGCAGGTACTGCGCACTGAACTACCCAAGAAGTTTCCCGACCTCGATTTCTATTTCCAGCCGGCGGACATCGTCAGCCAGATCCTCAACTTCGGCCTGCCGGCGCAGATCAACGTCAAGGTGGTGGGTTTCAAGCGGATTGAGAACTTTGCCTTGGCGCAGCAGCTGAAACAGAAGATCGCCGCCATCCCCGGCGCGGTGGACGTGACCGTGCACCAGACCAACGACCTGCCGACGCTGAAGGTGGATGTCGATCGCCAGCGCGCGCTGCAGCTCGGCATCACCCAGCGCGATGTCGCCAACGATCTGCTGGTGACGCTCAGCGGCTCCGGTTCGGTGACGCCCAATTTCTGGATGGACCCTGCCACCGGCAATCCCTATCGCATCGCCGTGCAGCTGCCCGAGCGCGAGATGAGCAGTGTCGAGAGCCTGGTGGGCACGCCGGTGTCGGTCACGGGCGGTACCACGCAACTGCTCGGCAACCTCGGCACTGTCAGCCGCGCAACCGGGCCCTCGGTCATCAGCCACTACAACGTGCAGCCGAGCTACGACCTGTTCGTGAGCGTGCACGGCCGCGATCTGGGTGCGGTGGCCGCCGACCTCGACAAGGTGCTGGACGAAGCCCGCAAACAACTGCAACCGGGCAACCGCATCGAGCTGCGCGGCACCGTCACCGCCATGCGTGACGCCTTTTCGCAGCTGGGCTTCGGCCTGCTGGGCGCTGCGGTGCTGGTTTACCTGCTGATGGTGGTCAACTTCCAGAGCTGGCGTGATCCCTTTATTGTGCTGATGGCCTTGCCGGCGGCCGGTGCGGGCGTGATCTGGGGCCTCTGGCTCACCGGCACTTTCTTCAGTGTGCCCGCGCTGATGGGCGCGATCATGACTATCGGCCTTGCCACCGCGAACTCCATTCTGCTGGTGACCTTCGCCAACCAGCGCATGGACGAAGGCCTCGACAGCTTTGCCGCCGCACTCGATGCCGGCAGCACGCGCCTGCGCCCTGTGCTGATGACCGCAGGCGCGATGCTGATCGGCATGGTGCCGATGGCGCTCGGCATGGGCGATGGCGGCGAGCAGAACGCACCGCTCGGCCGCGCGGTGATCGGCGGCCTCTCGTTCGCGACCTTCGGCACCCTGCTGTTCGTGCCCGTGGTCTACGCCACCCTGCGGCGCGGCGTGCGCGCTGACCCCGCAGCGGCCAGCTTTGCTGCCCAGCATTCCACACACTGATTCGTTGTCTTGAGAGAGAACACCATGTCCAAGCCCACTTCCAAACGCACGCCCGCGCTGTTGCTCGGCGCCACCGCGCTCGCACTGCTCGCTTTCACGGCCATCGGTCTCAGCACGCGGCTCGGTGCGGCATCCGATAAGCCGGAGCCGGCCGCCGCCGAAGCCCCGGCATCCGCCACCGACCCGCTGCGCCTGTCGGTCGTTGATGTCGTTGCCGCACCGGCGGAGACCACGTTGACGCTGCCCGGCCTGCTCACGCCCTTGCAGCAGACCTTCATCCATCCCCAGGCCAACGGCTATGTGAAACGCTATCTGGTCGATTTGGGCGACATGGTGAAAGCCGGGCAGGTGCTGGCCGAGATCGACACGCCCACGCTCGATCAGGAGCTGCTCGCCGCGCGCGCGCGCATGGCCCAGGCCGAGGCGCAGCTGGCACTGGCGAAAGCCAACGACAGCCGTAGCCAGAAGATGGTGGCCGAGGGCATCGTCAGCCAGCAGCGCGCCGATGCCGATGCCACCGCCGCCCAGGCGGCCGTCGCCGATGTCGGTGTCGCGCAGGCGTCCTTGCGCGCTTTGTCGGCGCAGGCGGGCTACAAGAAGGTCACCGCACCGTTCGCCGGCCGCATCACCAGCCGCAGCGCCGAAATCGGCCAGCTGGTGGATGGCAGCGCCGCACTCTTCACGCTCGCCGACACCAGCCAGCTGCGCGTCACCGTGCAGGTGCCGCAGTCGAACATGCGCGGCGTGGCGGCGCAGCTCAAAGCCAAGGTGAGCCTGCGCGAATATCCGGGCGAGCACTTCGAGGGCGTCGTCAGCCGCACCGCCGGCGCGCTCGACGCCGCCCGCACGCTGACCACCGAAGTGCGCCTGCCCAACCCCGACGGCCGCCTGCTGGCGGGTGCCTCGGTGGACGTGGTACTCACCGTACCCAACCTCGCGCAGGCGGTGCTCATCCCCGCCAACGCGCTCATGGTCAACAGCAAGGGCACGCAGGTGGCCCAGGTGCAGGGCGATGTACTCAAGCTGGTAGCGGTGCGGCTGGGCCGCGACCTCGGCAAGCAGATCGAAGTGATCGAAGGCCTGAAGGCCGGCGACAAGGTGGGTCTGAGCCCGCCGGATACCGTCGCTGACGGCCAGAAGGTGGCCGTCATCCCGCCCAAGCCCGCCAAGACCTGACGCGCGGGGATCGAGGCTCTACAGTGCGTGCAGATTTTTCGCCTCTGCCCGCCATGTCGATTCGTCCTCTCGCTGTTGCCGCCTTGGTATTCGTCACGATGACTGCCCACGCCGCCGTCCCCATCCCCGACCCGCAGTTCTCGAAGGACTTCGCCGAGACGCAGAAATACGCGCTGGGCCGCCCCACCGCGCTGCGCTTCACGCCGGATGGCAGGCAGCTGTTCTTTCTGCGCAGCGGCGCGCGCGATGCGACGCGGCGGCTGTATGTGTTCGACACCACAACGGGCGCGACGCGCGAACTCATCACGCCGCAGCAGGTACTGGGGCTCGCCGACGAAGTGCTGAGCAAGGAGGAAAAAGCCCGCCGCGAGCGCTTGCGTCTCACCGCCAAGGGCTTCGCGCGCTTCGATCTGACGCCCGACGGCAAGACGCTGCTGCTGCCGCTCTCGGGCAAGCTGTTCGCCTTCGATCTCGCGGCTCAAAAGTTGCGCACGCTGGATGATGGTGCGAAGCCCGCACTCGATGCCCGGCTCTCGCCCGATGGCAGCCGCGTGGCCTTCGTGCGCGACTACGACCTCTACGTGCGCGACCTCAACACTGCCAAAGAAACCCGCCTCACGCAGGGCGGCAGCGAGGCACTGCAACACGGCCTGCCGGAGTTCGTCGCGCAGGAGGAAATGGGCCGCTTCCAGGGCTTCTGGTTTTCGCCCGATGGCAAGACGCTGGCCTATGAACAGGCCGATCATTCGCAGGTGGAGCGCTTCACCATCGGCGACCCGGCCAAGCCGGAAGTGGCGGCCGAAGGCTTTTATTACCCGCGACCCGGCAAGAACAATGTGCGGGTTCGTCTGGGGCTGATGCCGGTGACGGGCGGCGCCACCACCTGGGTGCGCTGGGATGCCGAGAAGTATCCCTACCTGCTGCGCGTCGAGTGGCCCGAGACAAAGCCGGGCTCAGCACCGCTGACGCTCATCGTGCAGAGCCGCGACCAGCGCGAGCAGGCCTTCCTCACCGTCGATGCGCGCGGCAACACCCAGACGCTGCTGGTGCAGCGCGACCCGGCGTGGCTGGACCCGGACTTCGGCTTCGTGCGCTGGCTGCCCGACGGTGCGGGTTTTCTTACGGCAAGTGAAGAAAGCGGCGAGACACAGTTGCTCCGCTACGACGCCAAGGGCCGCAACCCACAGGTGCTGCTGAGCCGCGGCTTCGACAGCCTGGTGGGTGTGGCCGACGATGGCCGCGTCACCGCCACCGTGTTCGCCACGCCGCAGGAGATGCAGGTGCTGCGCATCGACCCCAAGCTGGGGCCGGCGGTATTGCCCGAGGTGCTGGCGCGCGGCCTGGGCGAACGCTCGGCCGCCCTCGCCCGCACTGGCGGCCAGTACGCCGTCACCCAGGCCACGCTGGATGCGCCGGCCAACACCACGGTGTTCGCGGCCGATGGTCAGCGCATCGCCGATCTGCCCAGCGTCGCCGAGTTGCCGCGGGTCTGGCCCGAGCCGGAATTGATGACCGTGGAGGTGGCGGGCAATACCTTTCACGTCGCGGTGCTGAAGCCACGCGACTTCGATGCGAGCAAGAAATATCCGGTGATCGATTCGGTCTACGGCGGCCCGACGGTGACGGTGGTCACGGCCAATGCCACGGCCTACCTGCGCGACCAGTGGCTCGCCGACCACGGCGCGATCGTGGTCAAGATCGACAACCGCGGCACGCCGCGCCGCGACCGCGAATGGGCGCGCGCCTTCAAGGATCGCGATGGTCAGAACGGCGACGCCTTGAGCGTGATCGTCAACGACCAGGCCGATGTGCTGCTGGCACTGGCAAAGAAAATCCCGCAGATGGATGCGACGCGGATCGGCATCAGCGGCTGGAGCTACGGCGGCACGTCGAGCGCGGCGGCGGTGCTGCTAAGGCCCGATGTGTTCAAGGCGGCAGTTGCGGGCGCACCCGTCACCGACTGGCGCGACTACGACACGCATTACACCGAGCGCTATCTCGACACGCCCCAGGCCAATGCCGAGGGCTATGCGAAGTCGGACCTCGTGGCGCGCGCGGGCGAGCTGACGCGGCCCTTGCTGCTGATTCACGGCAGCGGCGACGACAACGTCTATTTCTTCCACTCGCTGAAGTTGGCCGATGCCTTGTTCAAGGCCGGCAAGCCGTTCGAGTTTCTGCCGCTGGTCAACTTCACGCACATGGTCGCCAACCCGCTGGTGCAACAGCGACTGGACAACCGCGTCAGCGAGTTCCTCATGCGGCACCTGGGCGGCCCGCAATAGCGCCAACCGATGGTGCGGTATTTGCGTTGCTGCTGACATCTCATTCGGGCAAAGACGCGACCATGAAACTCAAACCGCTCCAGCGGGCCCTGCGATCCTTGCGCGCACCCTCCCTGGTTTGTGCCGGGCTGTGCGTCGAGTTGGTCGGCCAGGCCGCCGTGGCGCAGTCACTGCCCGACCCGAACGACCAGCCGCAGCTCACCGCCGAACCGCCGGTGCGTGTGCCGACGACGGCACAGTGCGACGAAGTCGTGCTGATGAACAAGTTCGACGGCTTCTACCTGCCCAATCCTGCCGACCCCGACGATCGCGGCGGGGTGCGCATCGGCGAGCACAAGGCCGGTGCCTGCCCGGGGCCGTGGTCCAAGGTGGTGCTGCATGTCGACGTCAGTGCGCGCGAGGGCATCAACTTTGATCGCGTGTTCGAGATCTATCTTGGCAACGCGCCGCTGTTGTCGAGTTCCACCAGCGAGCCGGTCGGCGACGACACCAACGTGCACTGGCAGCTGCAGACGGATGTCAGCGAGTTCGCCAATCTGCTGAAGAGCGACCAGTCGATCACGGGCATTCTCAACAACGCGCACTTCGACGGCTATTTCGGCATCTACTACGTGAAGATGACGCTGTCGTACTACGCGGCCGATGCCAGCAACCCGGCCATCGACGCGCCGGATTACATCGGTGTGCTGTATCCCAAAGACGCGCAGGGTCTGCCGACCAATTACGAGTATTCGGGCTACGGCGGCTTCGATTTCCGCAGCGCTAACAAGTTCGTGTCCTTCGAGGTCGCGGACCTGCCGAAAAACCTCGCCTCGCTGCATGCCGATCTGCGTGCGCAGGGCCACGGCCCCAACGAGGAGTTCTGGTGGAGCGGCGGCAAGCGGCAGATCGAGATCTTCATCGACGGTGTGCTGGCGGGCTTCGCGCCGCTGTACCCGGTGCTGTTCACCGGTGCCAACGGCCCCGCCAACTGGATGCCCATCCCCTCGCCGCGCGCCTGGCATCTCGACCCGTATCGGGTCGACCTCACGCCCTTCATCGGTACTCTGGTGGACGGCCGCCCGCACACCTTCGAACTGCACATCCCGGATGCGGTGATCGAGGATGGCGATTACTGGATGGTGGGCGGCACGCTGTTCGGCCATACCGACCCGGTGCTGCTGCAAACCAGCGGGGCGCTGACGACGGTTCCGTCAGCGGGCAATGCCGTGAGCGAGTCGGGTTCGGTCAGCGTCACCGCCTCGCGCGCTGCCCAGTGGGCGGGCACGGTAGAGACATCCAACGGACGCGTGCAGACGGCGGTCGACAACCGCTTCGAGATCACCCAGACGTCGGTGGCGGGCCTTGCCAACAACAGCCAGTGGGACTGGGTCACCGTCAGCAAAACCACGCCAGCGCTGGGCGAGCCGACCACCCGCACGGAAGCCCGGCAGTATTCGATGCGCGGCACGCTCGGCGTTGCCGGTGTGGTGCCGAGCGCATTGACGCTGGGCGATGCGGCGAGCACGGTCGTCGAAGGGCCGGCGCCCTACACGGCGCGGTCGAGCTTGCAGATGACGACGTCCGGGGCAGGACTGGCCGCCAACATCGCGCAGGTCGAGATCTATTGCGGCAGCGACAGCACGGGCTGGAACTACAACCGGATGATTACCGCATCGGGCGGCTTCGTGACCTCCGATCAGCAGGACCTCAACAACTGTCCAGAGCCGGAGGCCGTAGTCACACCAAGCCCTGCGCCGGCGCCTGTTCCAACACCAGCGCCCGCACCGAGTCCGGCACCGGCTCCAGCACCCACGCCCTCACCTGCACCAAGTCCTGCATCACCGTCACCCGCACCCACGGTCGTACCCTCCGCCACGCTGGATGGTCGCTACGGTGGCGCGATGCCGGCCAGCCTTGCGCTGCTGTGCTTGCCGCTGGCAGCACTGTCCAGACGGCGTCAGCGTCGCGGGATGCGCGAGCGGTCTTAGCGTTTCCGGGCTGCGAGAAACAGCCCGAGCAGTCGCAAGCCCCAAGAGGAATAGCGCGCGCCGACGAGCGTAGTCACTGCCAGCACACCCGCACGCCGGATCAGCTGCGGATTGGCGACCAGAAGCCGCATCAGCAGACTGCGCGGTGTGGCGGGCTGCATCACCGCCGTGCCGGGCTGGGACATCGCCGCTGCGTTGCTGGCGGCAATGTCTCTGGGCCGCTGCACGAACTGCCGGTGCAGCAGCGCGCGTTGCGAGTCCATGCGGGCGGTGATGGCCTGTGCCGATGCGGTGTGGCTGAGCGTGCTCATATCAACTCCCGGATCAAATCGAGGTCGCGTTTCCATTGCTGGCTGGTGCCGGCGAAACGCTGCGTCGCCCGGCTGCCGAGCCGTTGAATCTGCCAGTAGCAATACGCGGCGCTGACCAGCATCACGATGCCGGAGCCGAACATGGCGTGGGTGCGGTATTCGGTATTCCAGAGCGTCGCGATCAGGAGGGTCACGCCGAAGATCATCCCCAGCTGCACGACCAGCGCCAGCACGAACCACAGGCCCACCACGCCGCCAAGGCGCGAAAGCTCCTGTGCGGCTTCGAGCCTCAGCAAATCCAGGTGATCACCCAGATGCTCCAGCAATACACGCGACGCATTGCGCAAACCCGGCGGTGCAGCCGCCGGGTTTGCGGGTGCCACGGTCACGTCGGTGTCGACCGTCGGTGTCATGGCCACGCTCTAGCGACGGCTGATGACCACACCCAGCAGCAGGCCGACAGCAAAGCCGACGCCGATGGCTTTCCACGGCTCGTCGTGCACATAGGTGTTCACACCTTCGGCCTGATGCCTGGCCTGCGCGACCACTTTCTCGCTCGCAGCCTCAACTGACGACTTGTAATCGGCAATGCGGCTGGTGATGTCGCTCTTGATCTTGCTGACGTCGAAGGTGCCGCCGGCCTTGGCGCTCACCATGTCTTCAAGATCGGCGATGAAGTTCTTCACTTCGTTGCCGATTGCGGAGCTGCTGGACTTCACTTCACCGGCCACCTTGTTGGCGGTGGTCTTGGCCTCGTCAGCAACCTGGCTGGCGCTGCTCTTGAACTCGTTCATCGTTGCGGATGTGTTCATCTGACTTCTCCTCTCGGTTTGGGTTGGTTGCCGCCGCCTCGGTTGGCAACGACGACAACTCACCGTAGAGCGAGCCTCTGAATCGCATCTGAAGTGCGACCGTGTTTTTTATTCGCCTGCGGGCGGCATGGGTGGCGGCAGAGACGTATGCCCGGGCGGTGGCGGCATGCGACCTCCAGCGGGCATCGGCAGGCGACTCATGCCTGCGGCAAAAACTTTGCGGTCTGCCTGGCTCAGGCTTTGCGCCAGTTCAATAAGGCGCTGTTGCACCAATTGCGCGGCTTCGGTCGCTTTTGCACGCAGGATGGCGAACTCACGCTCTGTGGCGTGCGCGTCGAATGGGTCTGCGGCAAACGCCGCATCGAGTGCGCTGCGCTGCTGGCGAAGCGCCTCTAAGTGTATGCGCATCTCTGGGGCATGACGGTCGAAGAACTGCCGCACGCGCAACTGGCCCTCGGGCGATAGGGCCTGCTCAACGCCGCGCAATCCCTCCATTGGGCCACCCATTCCGGGCTTGAAGCCGGGCGGAGGGCGATGGCCCATCGGGCCGAGCCCGCCGGCGATCGCGCCGAGCAGAAAAACGTTGAGTACGAGCGAGACGATCAACCAGCGTTTGGTAGAGGGTGTGGTCATGGGGTGTCTGCCAGTTGCGTCCAATGGCTGTCTTCGAGTTGCGAAAGCTGCCACCAGTCGAAGGTGGTGTCGGTGGTCGTTGTGTTGGGCTGCAACCACAGGCCGGTGGCAAAGCCTGCCACCAGTGCGAGTGCGAAAGTGGGTACGGTCAGCCGCCAGCCGGTGAGATCCAGCCACAGTGCTTTCGCCCAGCTTGTGGTAGTCGATGTGTTGGCGGGAGGCAGGCGGGTGAACACGGCGTTCAACGCGGTTGCGGTCGGTGGCTGCGGAGTGGGCAGGGTATCGAGCAGCGCATCCAGCGCCTGTGCCTGCTGCCAGTGCTGCCGTGCGAGCGTGTCGGTGTCGAGCAGTCGCAGGGCGGCGGCGCGCTCGGCCTCAGGCCAGCGCTGGGGCGCGGCACCATAGGCCTCCAGCAACACGGCGAAACGTTCGCGGCTCAGGGGTGCGTTCATGTCAGGTCTCCAGATAAGTCGTGCCGCTCGGCTAGCAGGGCCGAGCGCAGGGCGCGACGCCCGCGTGCCAGCAGCGATTCGAGGGCGTCGACCGAAATCTCCAGCGTGGCGGCGGCTTCGATGTTGCTGAGTTCCTGGTAGTGGCACAACACGACCGCGGCGCGCTGGCGCTCGGGTAGCCCCAGCAGGGCGTGACGAAGGCGCTGTGCCACAGCCTGCTGTTGCAGGTGCACGTCGAGCGTGGCGTCGATTTCGCCTTGTTCCGGCAGCGCATCCAGCGGGCTCTCGCGACGGCGACGCAGACGATCAGTGCAGCGCGACAGAGCGACACGATACAGCCAGGTCGAGAACTTCGCCTCGCCGCCGCGCCAGCCGCGGGTTTGTTTCCAGGCCTGCAGAAACACATCCTGTGCGACGTCCTCGGCCTCGGTGTGGCTGCCGAGCAGGCGCTCTGCCAGCGCAGTGATCGCGGAAAGATTGCGACGCACGATGCGGGCGAAGGCTACACGGTCGCCATCGGCCGCCAGCGCGATATCGGCGATATCCGGGTCGTCAGTGCCGCTCGGCATGGAGGGTGGGCCCGCGTCGAACATGATCAGTTTCGGACGGTAGGCGGTTGCGGCGCGCGTGTCATGTGCTAGCCGCCGATGGCCAGTGTTTCGGCATCGCCGGTATCGAGTGTGATGCTGCGCGCATTGGTGAAGTTCAGGCTGTTGTAGCTCGACGGCGCATCGCTGTCCGCCGCGCAGGTGAGCGCCAGCCGGTAGCTGCCTTCGGCCAGTGTCGGCAGGGCATAGACGTAACCCTCGCCGTCATCGTCGAGCGTCACGCGGGTGGAGGCGATGGGATTGGGGCTGCGGTCGCGCGAATAGTCGCCCAGCGAGGCGCTGCCGCTGGCAAAGGCGTAGATCGCCGCACCCGCCACCAGGCTGCCATTGCTGCGGCAGCCGTTGGCATCGAGTGCGGACGTGCTCACGCCGCCCTCGACGCTCGCGCCATCGCTCGCCTCGTAGGCGGTGAGCACCGGCTGAAACTCGAAGGTGCTGGTGCTCGCGCGCAGGTCGGATAACGAGAAGCGCAGGTCCAGCCGCGCCAGCACGGCGGCGCTGTCGCCGTCTTTCAGGGTCAGGTCGAGGGCGGCGAACGGGCCATCGGCAGATTGCGTGAGGGTGTATTCGTTGCCGTCCTCCAGTCGCAGGCTCGGGCTGCCGGCAAGCCGCAGCCGCAGGCCCGTGTAGTGGCCGGCGGGCAGCTTGGCGGCGTTGGCGAGTTGCAGGTTGCTGCCGTCCCGGTAGTCGGTGAAGTCTTCGGTGTCGTCGCTGGCGAGATCGAGGCTGTGCAGACTGCCGGTGTCGTCGAGCAGCTCGACGGCCGCGACCTGCCCGCGCAGGCGCTCTATGTCGATTGCGCCGCCGACGGTCAGGTCCACATCGAGCTGTGCGGATTCGCAGGCGGTGAGGCCCGCGCAGAGCAGCAGCAAGGCAATCGGGTGCAGCTTGGAGTGGTTCATGGCGGCAAGGTGCTGGTGCTGGCGTAGGTGCGCACCAGCACGCTGTCGGTGGTGTCTTCGGTGGCTTCGGCCTGGGTGGCGGTGACTTCCACCGTGGCATCGATGTCTTCGCTCGTGAGCTTGCCTGCCGTATCGTTGATTCCGCCGCCGATGGCCAGGCTGGTGGCGCCGCTGAGCCAGGTGACGTGACGGCCGATGGGCCGCTGCACGCCATCGGCAAAGGTGCCGAGCGCTTGCAGCACGGGCGTGTCGGGGAACTGCATCCTGAGATCGACGGGGCTGATCTTGAAGCTCAGCAGATCGGTCTCAACCGGCGTCCAGAGCTTGCTCTGCACGGTCAGCTTGGCGCTGTCGAGCGTCATGGTGAAACCGCTGGCGGCGTTGCTTGCACTGGTGTCGACGGCCTGCACGTACAACGCTTCGGTACCGGCGGTGAGGGCGAGCAGATCGTCGTCGAGGCCATCCACCTCGACGAAGCCCGCGACGTTTTGCAGCGTGCTGTCGGCGGCGGCAAACCGGGCATGCACGGTGACCGCCTCGCTGTAGCCGACTGGCAGGCGCAGCTCGCTGCCCTGCTCGTAGCCCACCTCCAGCGATTGCACGGTGGAGACGCGGAACCGGGTGCGCACGTCGCGCGTGCAACCGGCGAGCTGGGCGCTGAGTTCCAGCGTGTCGGCAGCGGCGGAGTTGGTGGTGACCACCCCGGTGGTGGCACCCACCGCTGCGAGCGCCGTGGTGCGCGGGAACGACCATTGCGCATTGCTGGTCGCCAACTGCTCGGCCTGGCCTTCGGCGTAGCGCACGTAGAGGTCGAACTGCTGTTGCACGTTCTCGGCGAGGTCGGTCAGCTCGGGCTCGATGCGGAGGCTGTCCAGCTCGCGCACTTCCACCGTCGCACTGGCCACAAAGCTCAGATAGGTCGCGGTGATCTGCGCCGAGCCGGGGCGTATCGCCAGCAGCGCGCCAGCGGCATAGACCAGGCCGTCGCTGTAGGGCGTGACGCCATCCGAGACGTACAGCGTCTCCGGGCTGCTGGAATGCCACTGCACGCGGCTGGTGAAATCGCCGGACTGCGCCGCTTCGCCCGTGAACAGCAGCACCGCGCTCACCTGCGAGGCCGTGCATTCGCTGACGCTGAAGCTCCGGGTGCTGCCGCTGCCGGCATCGAGATAGAGCGCGCGCGGCTCGACGCCGGCGGGCAGCACGTCCTTGCCGCAGGCCGTCAGCCACAGCAGGGCGAGCCCTGGGAGGAAACGCCACATTCGCATCAACCCGGGAAGAACAGGACGCGATGGTTGTTGCGGTCGAGCACGTAGAGCACGCCGTTGAAGAAGGTCACGCCGGTGGGCGACGACAGCGGGCCGTTGGCGGTCTCGCTGTCGCTGTCTTCGTCCTCATCGTCGACGTTGGCCGTGCGCGCCGTGAAGTCGTCGCGATCCTGCCCGTAGACATCCACCGCGCTCGGCGCGTTGGCGATGGGAAAGGCATCGAACTTGAGCACGCGGTTGTTGCCGGAGTCGGCGATGTAGATGCGGGTGCCGTCCGAGGCCACGCCATACGGCGTGCGCAGCGCGGTCTGGCCCACACCGGCGGTGACGCGCGAGAAGTCGGTCTGGCCGATGACGAAAGTGGCGTCGGCACCGTTCACGCGCGGCACCTGCGAATAGAACATCACGCGATTGTTGCCCGAGTCCGCCACCATCAGACGAAAGCCGTCGGTCCACAGGCCGGCGGGGATGTTCAGGCCATCCTCCTCATCGTTGGGCGTGGCGGTGGTGAAGCCCTGCTGGCCCAGCACTACGTCGGCGGCGGTGCCGCTGACGGTCGGCACGGTGTTCCAGATCAGCACGCGGTTGTTGTTCTGATCGCTGACGAATAGCTTGTTGTTGGCGATGGCGGCAAAGATCGGGAACGAAAGCTTGTCCGCCGCCGTGCCGGGATCGCTGCCGGTGAAATCGCCTTGCCCCAGCACCACGTCGGGTGCGGTGTTGCCGGTGGGCAGAGTGTTCCAGATCAGCACGCGGTTGTTGCCAGCATCGGCCACCACCATCTTGCCGTCGGCCACCGCCACGCTCGCCGGCAGGGCCAGCTGCGTCGCGCCGGTGCCGGGCGAGTTGCTGGTGGCAGTGGTCTGGCCGATGACGAAATCGGCCGCCGCACCCAGGCTGCTGGGGATGGCGTTGTAGCCCAGCACGCGATGGTTGCCGTAGTCCGCCACGTAGAACAGCTGGCCATTGCTGGCGATGCTGCCGAGCGGCTGCGCCAGGCCCGCGGCCGACACTGTGCTGCCGCGGTTGGCGCTGCCGCTGGTGTAGTTGGACTGCCCCAGCACGCCGAAGGCGGTGATGAAGTCGATGCTGTCATCGTCGTCGTCGTCGCTGCTGCCGCCGCCACAGGCGGCGAGGCCCACTGTGAGAGACAACAGCAGCGGCAGCCAGCGACGTGCAGGCGCAAGGAGGGAAGGGCGCATGGGAGGACCAGTTGAATGTGAGGGAGACTGCAAAGCGCCGCCCTGTAAAAAGGCAGCTACCCATTCAACGGCGCAGCGGGCGGATTCCGTCGGTGAAAAGTCACATCCACAAAAAAGCCGGCTTGCGGCCGGCTCGATGCGCTACGAAGAGTCAGCGCGTCTGCGCGTCGATCATCGTCTCCGCTGCGCGCCGCAGCGAGGCATTGGGGCCTGAGGCACCCAGGCTCAGGCGGCTGAGGTAGGCGCCGTCCATCAACAGTTGCAGGCTGTCGGCGAGCAGCTCGGCATCGTGTGCACCGAGTGCCTTGCACAGCAGGCGCAGGCGGCGGCGCTTCTCGCGGTTGTAGCCCACCACCACGGCGCGGGCAGGGTGTGTGTCGTCGGTCAACTCCACCGCAGCGTTGCCGATCACGCAGCCGCGCTTTTCGCAGGTCTTGGCCTTCAGCGCCAGGCTGTCGAACAGCGCCAGCAGGGCGGCGCGCGGGTCGTCCTTGTGGGGTGCGGTGGTGGCCTCCCACCACAGCCAGGCTTCGCGCTCGGACTGCTTCAGGCACTCGGCCACCAGCTCGTCCTTGCTCTCGAAGGCGCGGTAGAGGCTCATCTTGGTGGCGCCGGCCTCATGCGCAATGGAATCGACGCCGACGGCGCGAATGCCCTGCCGGTAGAACAGCTCTCTAGCTGCCGCAAAGATGCGGTCGCGCGCCGTCACGCGCGCGGCGCTGGGCGGTGAAGAATCCGTTTGAATGCCGGTGCTTGCAGTGGTCATGGCGAAAATCCTTGGATACAGCCCTTGAAATGATACCGAGCGGTCGCAGAACATGGTGAGATGTTACCGACCTGTATCAGCGTCGCCATCAACATGGCGCTGATCGGTGGATTCTCAACTGATTGGAGGAGTACCGTGAGCACACCCAAAATTGCACTCGTCACCGGCGCCAACAAGGGCCTCGGTTTTGAAACCGCCCGCCAGCTTGGCAAGCAGGGCATCCACGTCATCATCGCCGCCCGCGACCCTGCCAATGCCGCTGCCGCCACACTCGCCCTGCAAAGCGATGGCATTGCCGCCGAGGCGCTGACGCTCGATGTGACCAGCGCCAGCAGCATTGCCGCCGGCGTCAAGAGCGTGACCGACAAGCACGGCCATCTCGACATCCTCATCAACAACGCCGGCGTGATGCACGACGCCGAAGGCAAGAAGCCGAGCGAGCAGACGCTGGATGCCTGGCGCAAGACCTTCGACACCAATGTGTTCGGCCTCGTCGCCGTCACCAACGCCTTTCTGCCGCTCATCAAGAAGTCATCGGCGGGGCGCATCGTCAATCTCAGCAGCATCCTCGGCAGCAACACACTGCATCAGCAGAAAGACTCCGGCATCTACGACTACAAGATCCCCGCCTACAACGTCAGCAAGAGCGCCGTGAACGCCTGGACCGTGCATCTCGCGCACGAGCTGAAAGACACCGCCATCAAGGTCAACGCCGCCCACCCCGGCCATGTGCAGACCGACATGGGCGGTGCCAGCGCGCCGATGGCGATCCCCGATGGTGCAAAGACCAGCGTCGCCCTCGCAACCCTCGCAGCCGACGGACCCACGGGCGGCTATTTCCATCTCGACCAGGCCCTGCCCTGGTAAGCCCCAAATCAAATCACCCGGAGAACACATGACCACCCTGCACACCGCCTTACAGATGGGCGACCTCAAGCTCGCCAACCGCCTCATCATGGCGCCGCTCACCCGCACCCGCGCGGGCCGCACGCACGTCCCCAACGCCCTGATGGCCGAGTACTACAGCCAGCGCGCCAGCGCCGGCCTGATCTTCACCGAATGCACGATGGTCGCGGGCGACGCCAGCGCCTTCATCGGCGAAGGCGGCATTTTTGATGACGCCATGCTCGCAGGCTGGAAGCTCGTCACCGAGGCGGTGCACGCAAAGGGCGGCAAGATCGCGATGCAGATCTGGCACCCGGGCCGCGCCGCGCACAGCGGCATCAACGGCGTCCAGCCGATCAGCAGCAGCAACAAGCCGATCCGCAACGAGAGCACGCATACGCTGCGCGGCAAGGAGCCCTACGAGGCGCCGCGCCCGCTCAGCACCGAAGAAATCCCCGGCATCGTTGAGCTGTTCCGCAAGGCCACCGAGCGTGCCAAGGCGGCGGGCTTTGACGGCGTGCAGATTCATGGCGCGCACGGCTATCTCATTGACCAGTTCCTGCGTGATGGCGTCAACGACCGCAGCGACAACTATGGCGGCTCGCTGGAAAACCGCGCGCGGTTGCTGCTGGAGATCGTCGATGCCGCATCGAGCGTGATCGGTGCTGGCCGCGTGGGCGTTCGCATCTCGCCAATAGTCCCTTTTAACGACATGGAAGACAGCAACCCCAAGGCGCTGGTCGAGTACGTGGCGAAGCAGCTCGATGCCCGCAAGGTGGGCCACTTCGAGGTGCGCCACGACCAGCACGACCGCCCGGCCGAAGTGGAGCTGGCCAAGATCGCCCGCGCGCACTTCAAGGGCGCGCTGCTGCTCAACGGCGGCTTCGACAAAGCCAGTGGTGAGGCCGCAGTGGCCAGCGGGCTGGCCGACGGCATCGTCTACGGCAAGCTGTTCATCGCCAACCCCGATCTGGTCGAGCGTTTCTCCGAGAGCAACCCGCCGCTCAACAAGCTCGACATGAAGACGCTCTACGCGCCGGGTCCCGAGGGCTACACGGACTACCCCACGCTCCCAGCATAAGTTGTCTGCGCAGGCCCAAAGCCCTCGTCATCGGCGAGGGCTTTTTGCTTGGCGCGCTTGTTTGTGCAGCTCTCTCTGAGGCTTATAATTCTCCCAATCCGGGAGATGTTTTATTGCCATGCGCATCATTGCCAAAAGCACGCTGAAAAAGTTTTGGCAGCGACGTGCCTACGCCGATGCGCAAGCACCACTCGAAAGCTGGCATGAGGAAGCGACGAAAGCCCAATGGAATTCGCCGCAGGCGGTGAAGGCGCAATACGCCAGCGCCAGTATTTGCGGCCGCAACCGCGTGGTGTTCAACATCAGCGGCAACAAATACCGGCTGGTGGTGGAGATGCAGTATCAGGCAGGCATTGTCTGGGTGAAGTTCATCGGCACCCATGCGCAATACGACAAGATCAACGTGGAGACCGTCAATGACGATTAAGCCCATCCGCACCGATGCTGATTTGCACGCTGCTTTTCGCCAGCTCGAAGCGATCTTTCAATCGGCCGAAGGCACGCCAGAGGGCGACGACCGCGATGTGCTGGTCACGCTGATTGAAGCCTACGAGAACAAGCACTATCCGATTGATGCGCCCGATCCAGTCGAGGCCATCAAGTTCAGGATGGAGCAGCAAGGCCTCACTGCGCGTGATCTGGAGCCATTCATTGGTAGCAGTGGTCGCGTTTCAGAAGTGCTCAACCGCAAGCGCCCCTTGAGCCTGCGCATGGTCAAGCAGTTGCATGAGGGGCTGCATATTCCCTATGAGAGTTTGCTGGCAGATGCGGCGTAAAGCGCAAGCTGAAATCGTTGACTAGCACTGAAGAAGCGGCGGTGCGAAAAGCGCTCTCCAATGCTTGGTGAACCTCACATGTACGCTGCCCAACTCGCGGTGTCTCAAGGTGCAGGCGCGTCGCCGATGAACCCCGTCACGTATTCGCGAATGATCGCCGCATAGGCTTCGAGCGGGATCGACTGCGGGTTCTGGTTGAGGGCCGCGGCGATCACTTCGGTCTGCAGGCGGTTGAACTCGGCAACGACCAAGGTGTCGGCCAGCGGATTAGCCGCCAGCACCGGCGGCTTGCGGTGGTGCGTGGCCTGCTCGTAGTCGTAGGCGATGCCGATGGCGGTGGGCTCGTCCCACTTGCGGGTCAATATCTCTATTCCCTTGGGCACGCCGTCTGCCGTGAAGCCCGCCGGTACCACCACCGAGGGAATCTGTGTGGTGCTGCCGAAATCGCAGGTGCGCGGCGAGCTGCCGGGGCGGATCAGCAGGGCGTCGAGCCGCACGGTCTTGCCCTCGGCAACCGGGTAGGTATCCATGAACGCCTGCACGTAATCGCGGGTGTCGATGTGCTGTTGCAGGGCGGCTTCGCTCGGCCCCACCTCCGGGTCGCTGGCGATGGCGGCGGCGACGGTGAGGGCCGCAGGCGGTGCGACCAGCAAGGTCTCGACAATGCCGTCGGTGCCGACGCAGGTGTTGCTGCCGGGGTTGAGGCTTGAGAGGCAGCGGCGTGGTGCGGGCCGACCGTTCTCGGCCTCGAAATCCCTGAAGTAGTCGTTCCACTCGTGGTGCATGGCTGAGGCGCTGGCGCTGACGAAGTCCGGCAGTTGCACGTCGTAGACCTCGGCACCGAGCGCGCGCATGTCGTCCATCGCCGTGCGCAGCAGCGCCAGATGCTCTCCGTCGCCTGCCGAGTCCACCGAACCGAACTGGGTGACGAAGCCGAGCTTCTTGCCCTTCAGGCCGAACCTGGTGCGATCCAGAAACACCGTGTAGTCGGTGGGCCGCTGCGGGTAGCTGGCGTTGCTGTAATCCAGCGTTTTGGGGTCGCGCGCATCCGCACTCGCCATCGCCGAGAGGGCCAGCACCACATCGTGCACCGTGCGCCCCATCGGGCCGGGTGCATCGCGCGCATGGGTGAGCGGGAACACGCCGTGCTGCGACACCAGCCCCACGCTGGGGCGGATGCCGACCAGGCCGTTCACCGAACTGGGATAGCGGATCGACATGCAGGTGTCGGTGCCGGTGCCGATGGCCGCGAAGTTGCTGGCGATGGAAGCCCCCGTGCCGCTGCTGCTGCCGCCGGGGTCCTGCGTGGTGTCGTACGGGTTGCTGGTGCGGATGCCCCGGCCGCTGGTGCCCATCACCGTGAACGCGAACTCGTCCTGATGCGCCTTGCCGAGGATGAGCGCCCCCGCGCGGCGCAGGCCCGCCACCGAGTGGGCATCGATACCGGCCTGGTGCCCGAGCATCGAGTAGCTGCCGGAGGTGGAGGGATGATCGAAGGTGTCGTAGTTGTCCTTCAGCAGCATCGGCACGCAGTGCAGCGGGCGCTTGCCGAGGCCTGCCTGCGCATACAGCGCGTCGAGTGCTGCGGCTTCTTCCACGGCCTTGGGGTTGATGGCCGACACGCCCCGCACCGGCAGGCCGCCAGCCTGCGGGAAGTCGTTGATGGCGGCGATGCGATCGACATACATCTGGTAGAGCGCCACACAGGTGAGTGGGCTGCCGTCGGCGAGTGTTTGCTCGCCCTTGAACCCGGCGTGGATGTCGGCGACGGTTGCCTCCACCAGCTCGAACCGTTTGGGCGTGACTGGTGGGGTCACCGGCGGCACGGTGGGGTTGCCGCCGCCAGTCGTTGTCGGCGCGCGGCTATCGCTGCCGCAGGCGGGCAGCTGCGTGACGAGGACAAGACAGAGCAGCAGGGGTAGGGCGCTGTGCATGGCGGACTTATTGGAGGCTGATCGACACACTCGCGCAATCGCCATGCCAAGGCGGCTACATGGATGCCCTGCGTAAGGACATCCCGCTACCATGAACTTGAACTGGAAAAATACTGCTGCAATCTATCGAGATTTCGGAGACCAAGATGGAGCTGACCGCACTTGCAATGTTCGCCGCCGCCCTGCTGGTTGCTGCCGGTTCGCCCGGCCCCAGCATCGCTGCACTGGTCTCACGCGTGCTCACCAACGGCCTGCGCGATGTGCTGCCGTTTCTTGCAGCGATGTGGCTGGGCGAGGCGCTGTGGCTGACGCTTACGGTTGCAGGCCTCGCCATGATCGCGGAGGCCTTCGGCACAGTCTTCCTGATACTGAAGTATCTGGGTGTGGCCTATCTGCTCTGGCTCGCCTGGCGTATGTGGACCGCACCCGCCGAGATTGCCACCGAGGCCCTGCCGACCGCGCGCCGCCCCTCGCGCATGTTCGTGGCCGGCCTCTTGGTGACGCTCGGCAATCCCAAGATCATGGTGTTTTATCTTGCGCTGCTGCCGACGATCATCGACCTGGATGACATCGGCTTGACCGGCTGGGCGGAGCTGACTCTGACCATGCTGCTGGTGTTAGCGGTGATAGACCTCGGCTGGGCACTGGCGGCCGTGCGTGCGCGACGCCTTCTCAAGAACCGCCGGGCTGTGCGCATCGCCAATCGAGTAAGTGCTTCGATGATGGTGGGTGCAGCGGCTGCGGTGGCGACGCGCTGAGTGCGACACTCGGATGACGTATTTAGCCAGCGTAATCCGTCTTCCATGAAGGCGGTGGGCCTCTCGATCCGTCTTGCTCCAGCCGCATCAGGCCGCGATGGGGCGAGCAGAGAGATGCACGCCAAGGGAGTTGAGCACCTTGAGCACGGTCGCAAAGCTGGGATTGCCGTCAGCCGATAGCGAGCGGTAAAGCGCCTCGCGTGCCAGGCCGGTTTCGCGCGAGATTTGCATCATGCCCTTGGCGCGCGCGACCACGCCGAGTGCATGCAAGATGAAGGCGGCGTCGTCACCGCCTTCTTCAAAACAGGCTTCGAGATAGTGCTGGATGTCCTCGTCGGTCTTGAGGTATTCGGCGCTGTCGTAGGGTTGGGTGATGGTCTTGCTCATGGTGAAAGTCCTTGTGCCAATGCGAGTGCGGTTTTGATGTCGCTGTCCTGTGTGGCTTTGTCGCCACCGCAGAGCAGAATCACCAGCACCGCGCCATGCTGGGTGTAATAGACCCGATAGCCGGGGCCGACATCGATCTTTAGTTCTGCCACGCCACCCGCAAGCAGCCGATGCTGGCCGGGGTTGCCCATTTGCAGGCGGTCGATGCGCACCTGAATGCGACGCTGCGTCGGGCCGTCTCGCAGCTGTGTAAACCACTTTGCAAAGACCTTAGTTTGGCGGACTTCAACCATGATTTGAATGTAACTCTAAAGTTACATCCGGTCAAAACACGGGCTTTTCGCCTACTTCAACTCCGCCGAACTCTTACCCAATAAGCGCCGCGCAATGATGAGCAGCTGGATCTGCTGCGTGCCCTCGAAGATGTCGAGAATCTTGGCGTCGCGCGCCCATTTTTCCAGCAGATCGTCTTCGCTGTAACCAGCGACACCGCACAACTCGACGCACTTCAGGGCGACATCCACGCAGGTGCGTCCCGCCTTGGCCTTGGCCATCGAGGCCTGTAGCGAATTGGGCTGGCGGTTGTCGGCCATCCAGGCGGCTTGCAGCGTCAGCAGGCGTGCGGCCTCGTAGTCGGCTTCCATGCGCAGCAGGTCGGCGGCAGCGGCGTGTTGCAGGCGCGCGGGTTTGCTGTAGTCGATGGACACGCCGGCTTTTTGCAGCAACTCGCGCGTGCGTTCGAGGCAGGCGCGGGTGAGGCCGATGGCCATGCTGGCGACCAGTGGGCGGGTGTTGTCGAAGGTCTGCATCACGCCCGCAAAGCCCTTCTCGACGTTGACCTCGGGCGTGCCGAGCAGGTTCTCCTTCGGCACGCGCACGTCCTTCAAGACGAAGGCGGCGGTGTCGCTGGCGCGGATGCCGAGTTTGTGTTCGAGCCGCGCGAGTTCAAAACCGGGCGTGCCTTTTTCGACCACGAAACTCTTGATGGCAGCGCGGCCGACGTTGCGGTCGAGTGTGGCCCACACCACCACCAGGTCGGCGCGCGCGCCGCTGGTGACGTAGATCTTCTCGCCGTTCAATACGTAGTGCTCGCCTGATTCCGTTTTCTCCAGCCGCGCGGTGGTGCGGATGTTGGCGGAATCACTCCCGGTGCCCGGTTCGGTGATCGCCATCGCCGCCCAGCGGCCCTTGAAGCGCGCCAGCTGTTCGTCGTTGGCCACCGCCGCGATGGCGGAGTTGCCCAGGCCCTGACGCGGCATGGCGAGCAGCAAGCCGACATCGCCCCAGCAGAGTTCCATGATGCCGAGCACGGTGGAAAGGTTGCTGCCGTTGCGGTTCTCGCCGGTGTCGGCGCTGCGGTCGCGGCTGGCACCGGTGGCACCCGCTCCGCCGCCACCACCGGCGGCACTCATGCCGTCGAGCAGGCTCGCCAGCATCAGCAGCTCCTTGGGTTCGGCGTGCTCGTCGCGGTCGTACTTGCGCGAGATGGGGCGGAACATTTGTGCTGCGACCTGATGCGCCTGCGCGACGAGGCCGGTGAATTTCTTCGGGGTTTCGAGGTGGATCATTTTTTGGGTGAAGCGGGGTCGGGGTGCAGGGAATGGGGTATGGGGAAAAGCGGCTCATCAGTGAAGGTGTGGCGTCCCATCCCCGGTGCCCCGACTCCCATCCCCGCTGTTGCTTCTAAACAAGAACGACGCCTTCCATGAAGCCGCAGGCCCGCAGGTCGCGATACCAGCGCTCCACCGGATATTCCTTGGTGAAGCCATGCCCGCCGAGCACCTGCACACCGTCGTTGCCGATCTTCATCGCCTTGTCGGTGGCGAGCTGTCGCGCGATGGCGGCCTCGCGCACGAAGTCTTCACCGCGCTCGGCTTTGGCCGCGGCGCGCCAGGTGGCGAGACGCAGGCCATCGAGCTCGACGCTGATGTCGGCAATCATGAAAGCGACCGCCTGGCGATGGCTGATGGGTTCGCCGAAGGCGATGCGCTCGTTGGCGTAGGGGATGACGTGATCGAGCACCGCCTGCCCACAGCCGACCGCCAGCGCACACCAAGCGAGGCGCGAGAGTGCGATGCACTCGGCATAGTCCTCAGTGCTGCCGAGCAGAGCCGTGGCTTCGAGCTTCACATTCTTGAGCGTGAGCCGCGCGGTGGCCGCTGCGCGCAGGCCCATCGCCGGTTCGGCTTGCAGCGACAGGCCTTGGATTTTGGACTCGACCAGGAACAGGCGCGGTGCGCCGTCGAGCATGGCGGCGATCACGAACAGCTCGCAGTCGGCACCGCGCGGCACGAGTGCCTTCACGCCGTTCAACACATAGCCGTCGCCGCTGCGGCGGGCTTCTGTGGTCAGCGCAAAGGCATCGAACAAGGGTTGCGGCTCCTGCACGACGAGGGCGGCGGTGGGTGCGTTGTCGCCGGTGAAGCTCGGCAGGTATTGCGCCTGCTGCGACTCGTCGCCCCACAGTGACAAGGCGGTGGCCACCGCACCCGGTGCCAGGCAGGCCACGGCCAGCGAGAGATCGCCCTCGGCCAGCGCCTCGGCAATCAGCACGTTGCTGACGGCATTGCGTTCGCTGCCCGCACCGCCGAAGTCCTCCGGGATGCCGAGCACGGCAAAGCCGAGTGCTGCGCTTTCTTGCAGCAGCGTGGCGGGGGCTCTGCAGGCGGTATCGGCAGCAGCGGCGGCAGGGCGCAATTGTTCGAGCGCGAAACTCTTGGCGGCATCGCGCAGCATCTGCTGCTCATCGCTGGGGGTGAGATCGAACAGCCCCGTGGCACCGGCGCGCGGCAGGCGTGCGGGCTTCATTAGTTTCTGCGCGGCGCTGAAGCTGCGGCCCATCTTGCCCGCCACCACGAAGCCCGCGCGGGTGGAATGGAACAGACCTTTCTCCGCCCATTTGCGTAGCCCCAGTTTGTCCACGGCGCTGGAGCCAGCGAAGCGGTTGAGGGCTTTCAGGCCGAGGCCCATCGCGTTGTCGGTGAGAGACACGGGTACTCCTAAAAACCGTAGCTGAAACTCAGCGACACGTTGTCGCGATCGGAGCGCGTGTTCTCACCGCGCTTGCCGCCGAAGAAGCTCTGATACAACACGCGGCTGGTGAACGAGGGCGTGATGTTGATCTCGGTGCCGCCCAGAAACTCCTTGCGGCCCTGCACGAAATTGCTCTGCGGCGCGGGCGCGTTGCCTTCGACATCCCAGGACAACGCAAACGTCGGCTTGAACGACCAGCCGAATACCACGTCGTTGTATTCCATGCGGATCAGCGAGCGCAGACCCCAGGCGAAGTTCTCGGCAAAGCCGCGCTTCTGCTGCGTCGGGTTCAAGTGGCAGGTGTAGTCCGAAGGGCTGCCGGTGATGGCGTTGTTGCAGGAATTGGCGGCCGTCAGCCCCGTGCCGTCGGCACCGCCGCTGGCATGGGTGTCGATGGCGGTGCCGCCCTCGAACTGGAGTTCGCTCTGCTTGGGCATGTTGACCACGTGGGTGAAGCCCGCCTCGCCGAGCACGATCACCTGATCGGCCCCAAAGGGGTTCTGCGACCAGATGCGGATGGCGGTGATGTCGAACTGCCCCACCGGCAGCCGCTCGTAGCCGCTGATGTACTGGTTCGCCCCGACCCGGCCCAGGTTGCGATAGGCGACCAGGTAGCTCGGGATGGCATGTTGCGCGCTGGGCAGGGTCGACTGCCCCAGCTCCAGGAGGTCGGCAAGGGCAGGCACTGGGATGATGTCGGTCGACAGCCCCAGGCCGGCCGCCACCTGGCCCAGGGCATTGCCGATGCCGCCCGGCGTGCCGTCGATGTCGTTGGCGGGGAAGGCCGGTTGCAGGCCCGCGAAGACCACATCCGGCAACTGCACCTGCACCGGTGCGTTGGGGCGGAAGGAATACTCGCCCGAGATCGAGAACTTGCCGACGCTGGTGTTGAAGCTGATGCCGTACATCTGGATGTTTTCGGGGTACTCCAGCAGCAACCGCAGGCTGTCGATGGGTAGAGGTTCCAGCCCCGGGCCATTGAGCAGCGTGCCGTTGAAGCCCTGGCAGTCGACCACCGCAGCGATGAGATCGCCCGAGTCGCGCGCGCAGCTGTCGTTGGCCGAGATCACCGAGGCGTAGGGCAGCCGCGAGTGATAGTTGAGGACATAGAAACTCAGTTCGGTGCCGCCGTTGAGCCACTCGGCGTTGTAGTTGATGCGTGTGCCGAACTGTCCCTGACTGGAAGGGTCGCGTTCTTCCGGATACACCGTGACCGAGGTGCTGGAGATCAGCCCCAGGCCGCCGGCCAGTCGAAATTGCTTGTTCGGGTCTTCGCCGAACTGGCCGAGGCCGATGATGGCGTAGGGCCCGCTGCCGGCGATGTCGTTGTCCGAGAAAAAGCTGCCGGCCGCATCGGGCTCGGTGCGCTTCCAGCCGAACTGGTACAGAAAATCCGCCGAGACGTTGTCGAACAGATCCATCGACAGCAGGGCCACCGGCACCGGCTGAAAAATCTCGTTGATCTCGCCACCCGGCATGCGCAGAAAGTTCTGGTTCGGCGGGTTGATCTCCGACACGCTGTTGAGCGCGATCAGATTGCTCTCGCCCCAGCGCACGGTCTGCTGGCCGACCGAGATCACCGCGGCGCGGTCGGCGATCTCGGTGGTGTACTGCACAAAGGCGTCATAGAGCCGCACGCCCTTGGCGAAGCTGTTGGCGAGAATCTCCGGACGGCGCGAGTACTCGGGCTGGTAGTTGGTGTTGAAGTGCCGCTCGTTGAAATCGGCGTTGACCGGGTCGTAGTAGCCGATGGCCCGTATGCGCGTCAGGAACTCGCCTTTCTCGAAGGTGAGATCGGTGGCGAGCTTGGTGGTGGCGTTGACCAGATCGTAGCGGTCGTAGTTGATGTCGCCGTTGTCGGCGTTGACGCCGAAGAACGAACCCTGTGCCGCCACCAGGCGCGCATTGGGCTCGGGGTTGCCCCGCAGCGAGTAGCAGTTGTCGCTGGCGCAGAGCTGCTGCTGGCCCGGCACGTTGAGCTTGCCGACGAGGTCGTTGCTGCGCGTCTGGGTGCGCCAGGTGGCCCCGGTGGAAAGCTTGTTCTTGATGGTGAGATTGCCGCCGCCCAGCTCGTATTCGAGTGCGTGACTCGCAGGGGCAAGCGCGAATAAACCCAGGGCCATGCATGCGGCGCGATTCTTCATTTGACTCTCCTCTCTCGGTGGCAGCGCCCGTGCGTGCGGAGCTGCTTGTAGTGGCTGGATTGTAGACGAACGTGCACACGATGCCATCGCAAAATGGCAAGTTTAGAAAACGCGGCGTATGCTCACGCCACAACATAAAAACCGGCTCGGCCGGAGGAGAGACACCGATGAATCACGCTGCTCGTGCGGGCCTCGTGCTCGCTGGTTTCTGGCTGGGCGCTTCGTCTGCCTATGCCGGCGTCACCGCCGCCGAAGCCGCCAAGCTCGGCACGTCGCTGACGCCGGTCGGCGCCGAAGCGGCCGGCAACAAGGATGGTTCGATACCTGCGTTTCAGGGCCGCAAGTTCTACGACGGCAAGGACCCGGAGCTGTTGACCATCACCCGCGCCAAGCTCGAGGACTACCGCAAGAACAAGCCGGACGAACTCGAAGCGCGCTTCAAGAAAGCGGCCGGCGTGGATTTCCAGAACCCGCTGTTCGAGATCACCAAGGCCAACATGGCGCAGTACGCCGCCAAGCTCACCGATGGCCACAAGGCGCTGCTCGCCAAGTACCCGACCTACAAGATGAAGGTCTACAAGAGCGTGCGTTCGGGGTTCTTCCCGGTCGAAATCGAGGCGGCCACCAAGGCCAATGCCACCAGTGCCTCACTCACCGGCACCGATGACGTGAAGGGTGCGACGCTGGGCTTCCCATTCCCCATCCCCAAGACGGGTGCGGAGGTGATCTGGAACCACAAGCTCAAGTATCGCGGCACCTCGGTGAAGCGTTTCAACAACCAGGCCATCGTCAAGCCCGATGGCTCGATCAGCATCACCAAGCTGGTGGAGGACGTGAAGTTCAAATACGCCAACCTCAAGGAGCAACCCTGGGACGGCAAGATCTACACCATGTACATGAGCGAGTCGGTGGCCCCCGCCAGCAAGGCCGGGCAGATCGTGCTGGCGCAGGAAACCTCTGATCTCAGCACCGGCGGCCGCACGGCGTACATCTATTCGCCCGGCACCGCCCGCGTGACGCGCGCACCCGATGTGGGCTACGACAACCCGGCGCTCAACACCGACAACGAGCAGTACAACGACCAGATCGACGTCTTCAACGGCTCGCTCGACCGCTACAACTGGAAGCTGATCGGCAAGAAGGAGATGTACATCCCCTACAACAGCCTGCAGATCAACAGCCCCAAGCTGAAATACAAGGACATCCTCAAGCCCTTCCACGTCAACCCCGATTACCCGCGCTACGAGCTGCACCGCGTCTGGGTGGTGGAGGCAACCTTGAAGGCCGGGCTGCGCCACAACTTTGCCAAGCGTGTGTTCTACGTCGATGAAGACAGCTGGTCGATTGCCGTGGTCGACGACTACGACATTCGCGGGCAGATCTGGAAGGTGCAAGAGGCACATCTGTTGAGCCTGCCCTTCATCCCGACGGTGACCGGCATCCCCGAGTTGATCTACGACTTGCAGTCCAACCGCTACTTCGCCACCACGCTCACCAACGAAGACCCGGTAAGCGATTTCGAGGCGAAGTACGACGACAAGTATTTCGAGCCGGCCAATTTGAAGCGCAAGGCCAAGAACAAGTAAGTTCGCAGTCCCTTTCAAGCGCTGTCATTCCATTCGGGATGGCAGCGTTTTCACGTACGAGAATCCCATCATGGCAACCGCAAAAACCAATGTGCTGAGCGAAGCGCTCGGGGCCCCGCTGCCCCAGGGCCTCGAAGGCCTGAGCAAGCCCCAGCTCGAAAAACTGGCCTCCACGTTCGCCGCCGCCAAGGTGCAGCAGCGCGCCGCACTGGCCGACTCCACCGAAGCCGCGCTGAGCCACGTGCCCATGCTGCTGCGCGGCGCCGTGCGCAAGGTGCTGTTCGGATGAGCACCATCGCCAGCCGTGCCGAAGTACTCAAGCTCGCCCGCCTGCTCGGGGCCGATGAAAAAGGATTCGCGTTTCTCGCTGAACACGATGCTCTGGCCATCCGCGCCCTGCGCGAGCAGATGACCGCGCAGCTCTACGACGACGGCAAGGCGCTGCTGCAGAAGGTGGCGGCCGCGACCAAGCTGACGCCGACCTCGATCTCCGCCGTCATCGCCGAAAAAGCGCTTGGCCCGCTGCTGTGCGCGCGCGTCGCCTCGCTGGTCGGTGCCGAGAAGGCGATCGACATCTCCAAGCGCCTGCCCGCGCCGTTCCTGGCCGAGGTCTGCCTGCATCTCGACCCGCGCCGCACGGCCGACATCATCCGCGGCACGCCCATCGAGCAGGTGATCGCGGTCTCGAAGATTTTGCAGGCGCAGAAGGAGTTCGTGACGATGGCGCGCTTCGTCGATGCGCTCACGCCCGAGGCGATCAAGGCCGTCATCAACGCCACGCCGGACGAAGAGCCGCTGCTGCGCACGGCGGTGTTCGCTGAAAATCCGGCACTGCACAACGAGCTGGTCAGCTACCTGCCCAAGTCTCGCCTGAAGAGCCTCATTGCCAAGGCCACCGTCGATGCCGAGCTGTGGTCGGCCGCGCTCAGCCTGATGTCGCATCTCAACCCGCAGTGGAAGGGCGAACTAGGCCAGCTCACCAGCGAGCTGGACGACGCCACACTCGCCAAGATCGTCGCCTACTCGCAGGCGCAGAACCTCTGGGCCGTGCAACTGCCAGTGATCGCGGCCACCTCGCCGGCAGGCCAGAAACGCATGCTCGCAAGTGCAGCCATGAACACGCTGGCAGTGTTCGACGCGATGGCTGAGGCCGCCAAGGACAAGAACGTCGCCGCCGCCCTGAAAACCCTGAAGCCGCAGATGCCGGCGGCGATGCAGGCGCGGTTGGGATAAGCCACAGGCAGGGTTGATGGCGGCGCTCGCCCTAGAATGAAGTCTGGACAACTCCCGACTTCAAGAGCACGCCATGAACCGTTTCAAACCGCTGGATTACCTCGAAGCCGCACCACGCTGGTTCGGCCGTGCGACTGACGCCTTGGGTGCTGCCGAACGCAAGGCCCTGAGCCGCGCGGCCAAGCATCAGGCGCTGATCGAAGACCCCAACCACAAGCTCGACGAGAGCTCGACCTTCGGCCAGCGGCTGGCCGACCGGGTGGCGGCTTTCGGCGGCTCGTGGACCTTCATCATGCTGTTCGCCACCTTCCTGTTCGGCTGGGCGATCATCAATACGGAGATTCTCGGCAAGACCGCGTTCGATCCGTATCCGTACATCTTTCTCAACCTGATGCTGTCGATGGTCGCGGCCATGCAGGCGCCGATCATCATGATGAGCCAGCAGCGCCAGTCGGTGAAAGACCGGCAGATGGCCGAGCACGACTACGAAGTAAACCTGAAGGCCGAGATCGAGATCATGGCACTGCACGAAAAAATCGACGCCATGCGCACCGAGCACCTCATGACCATCATCACCCAGCAGCAGACGCAGATCGATCTGCTGACCAAATTGCTGGAGTCGCCGAAAGCGCTCTAAGCCGCTTGCAGGCTGTCGCGGGTGCGTTCGAGGAAGGCATCCACGAGTGCTGCGAACTTGGCCTGGATGAAGGTCGGTGCGACGAGGCGGTACATGAAGGGCACCGGCACGTCGAACAGCTCGCCCTTCACCTTGAACTCCAGCCTGCTGCCAGTGCCTTGCTCGAGGATGCGGAACGAACCCTCGACCACGGCATTGCCCTGCTTGGCAATCGGCGTCCAAGACAGCTCGCCTTTCTTGGCATCCACCGTGTAGTGCGCGCCATAGCTCACTTCATGCGCGATGTTGGCGATCTTGCTGCCGATGGCTTTCATCTCCCACAGGTATTGATCGGGGCCGAGTTTCTTGAGGTTGCGCAACTTGGGGAAGCGGCCGATGGTGCCCTCCAGATCCTTGAACAGGGTCTTGAGCTTGGCCGGCGGCAGGTCGATGTCGAGGCTGCGGGTGATGGCGATGTTGACTTTCATGGGATGCGTTGAGGTGATCTGAAGTTAAAGACGCAGGCTGCCGCCCTGCAGTTGTGCGAACAGCGCGGGCGTCAGCGGTACATAACCCTTGCTGCGTTCTTGCAGCACATACAGCGGCTCGGTGATGGCACCGGGGTCGAAGCCTTCGCGCTTCAGGTCGACCTTCTTGAACTTGAAGGTGCCGGTCACTTCCTGCTCGCCCTTGAGCCGCACGAACAGCGGCACCGCGTAGGCGGGCAGATGCGTGCACAGGTGCTGCGCGAGGGCGGCACCGTCGAAGCTGCCTTGGAGCGTGATGGCGGCCATGCCGGCGCGGCCATCGGTGCCGGGCACGCTGACGCCGTAGACCACCGCCTGCTCGATGCCGCTGAAGTTGTTGAGCGCGCTCTCGACCTCGGTGGTCGCGACGTTTTCGCCCTTCCAGCGGAAGGTGTCGCCGACGCGATCGACGAACTGGATATGGCGGCAGCCTTGGTCGCGCACCAGATCGCCGGTGTTGAACCAGCGATCGCCTTTCTTGAACACGTCGTGCAGCACTTTCGCATCGCTGGATTTTTTGTCGGTGTAGCCGTCGAAGGGCGCGCGTTCGCTGATCTCGGCAATCAGCAGGCCGGTGCCGCCCTTGGGCACTTTCTGCAGAAAGCCATTCGCGTCGCGCAGCGTCTGTTCGTGTTCGGCATCGAAGTTGACGATGGCAAACGAGAGCGGCGAGAAACCCGCGGTGCGCGGCATGCCGAAGGCGTTGACGAAGGCGACGTTGCTCTCGCTCGCACCGTAGAACTCGCTCACCCGCTCGATGCCGAAGCGCTGCTGAAAGGCATCCCACAGTTCTGGCCTGAGGCCGTTGCCGACCATCAGGCGAATCGCGTGGTCGCGATCCTTCAGCGTTGCCGGCCGGTTGAGCAGGTAGCGGCAGAGCTCACCGATGTAGCAGAAGGCCGTGGCCTGCTGCTGGCGCACCTCGTCCCAGAAGCGGGTAGCGGAGAACTTGCGCGACAGCACCATCGTGCAACCGGAGCCCAGCACCGCGCCCCAGCTCACCGTCAGCGCGTTGTTGTGGTACAGCGGCAGGCAGCAATAAAACACATCCGTCGGCTTCAGCCGCAGCGCCATTTGCGAGAGACCCGCCATGCCGCGTAGCCAGCGGTAATGCGTCATGCGGCTGGCCTTGGGCAGGCCGGTGGTGCCGCTGGTGAACACGTAGAAACAGGTCTCGCGCGCCTCGATCAGCGGCGTGGAAGGCGGATTGCTCTCGCGGCGCGATTCCGAGTCTTTGCGCAGGTCGGTGAAGCCGCTTTCGGCAGTGCTTTCGCCTTCCCAGAAATACACCAGGCGGTCATCGTTGCCGGGCTGGTACGGCGTGCTGGCCAGGGCCTCGCGGCACTCGGCGCCGACGATGAGCACGCGCGGGTCGATGAGACGGATGCTGTGCGCCAGCACCTCACCACGCTGCTGGTGGTTGAGCATGCCGGCGGCGGCACCCAGCTTGACCACGGCCGCGACGCAGGCCAGCGTCTCGGGGCGGTTCTCCATCAGGATGCCGACGCTGTCGCCCGCCTTCACGCCCGCCGAGGCCAGGCTGGCCGCGATGCGGTTGGCCCAGGCGTTGAAGGCGGCGTAGGTCCAGCGGCGGTCTTCGAACACCATCGCCATCGCGCGCGGCGTGTTGGCGGCGTGGCGCTCGATCAGGAGGCCGATCGAGAGCTTGGTGGCGGGCTTGATCGTCGCGAGGTTCCACAGCCCGCGCAGCACGATGGGCAGGTCCGGCATGATCTTCAGCGACGCCAAGGCAATGTCGCTGACGCGGATCTGGTCGGTCGGGGTGTCGCTCATGCAGCTCTCCTCAGTGCGGAAATTACGGTCAAATCGATGCCTCCGTCGTTGGAGGTCTAGAAGTCATCTCACAAACTACTGCGCTCGACATTTTGCGTGTCGGCGGTGCTCGCCGTCCTCACGGCCACCAGGCCGCTGCGGGTGCTGCGGGTGCTGCGCTCCGGCGTCACGCAAACTGCCTTCGCTCGCTACGTTTGTGAGATGACTTCTGGTCAAACTAATCCCAGCGGTTCATCGCCTTCATCGCCACCGCACCGGTCATCAGCGCGTCGATGAAGTGTGCAGTGCGGCGCACCAGTTCTGCGCGCCGCCGGGGTTCTTCGAGATAGTCGAGCGTGCGGTGGAATACCTGCTCGACGATCGGCTCGGCCAGCTCGTCCAGCATGTCGGCGGTGATGCCGGGCACGCCGTTGGTGGCGAGAATGTCTTCCGACATTTCTGCTGCCACCAGCTTGATGCGCGCACGGATCGCCTGTTGCAGGCGGCCGGACGAACCATGCAATTCACGCACGCCGACGATGAAAGCCTCGGGATGCTGGCGCGCGTAGTCGAACACGTATTCGACGGTGCGCGCGCTCACCAGTTCGACCGGCACGCCGCTCAGGCGGATGGCCCGCAGGGCAGGGGCGAGGTCCTGTGCGAACTCGTCGATGATGGCGACGCTCAGCTCGTCCAGCGACTTGAAGTGGCGATAGAAGGTGTTGGGGTTGAGGCCCGCCATGCGGCCGAGTTCGCGCACGCCCAGGGCCAGCAGGCTGCGCTTCTCTGCGGCGAGCTTGAGGGCGGCGGCAATCAGCCGCTCGCGGCCACCGGCCTCCGGCAGCTCGCGCTCGGCCAGGGTGCTACGGGTGCTCTTGCGGGGTTTGACGAGGCTCATGCAAGGATTGTAGTCAGGCTTGACGCTCGCGTATACAGTCGTCTACATTGGAGTAGACAACTGTATGCATTCGTTGCTTGTCATTCCCGCGAAGGCGGGAATCCAGGCAGCGCGAAGCGCACCACCTGTCGCAAAGAAAACAGATACCTGGATTTCCGCCTCCGCGGGAATGACAACCACTAAAGATGGAGTGAGACATGGCAGTGAGCAAACTCAATTCAGCAATCCATACAACGGTGGACGTGGCCATCATCGGCACCGGCTTTGCCGGGCTGGGCATGGCGATGCAGCTGAAAGAGGCGGGCCTGAACGACTTCGTGCTGCTGGAGAAAGCCGGTGAAGTCGGCGGCACCTGGCGCGACAACCACTACCCCGGCTGTGCCTGCGATGTGCCGAGCCATCTCTACTCCTTCTCGTTCGCGCAGAACCCCGAATGGTCGCGGCTGTTCTCGCCGCAGCCTGAAATCCTCAAGTATCTGAAGCGCGTCACCGACGAGCGCGGCATCCGCGAGCACATCCGCTTCAACAGCACGCTCAGCGAAGCGCGCTGGGACGAAGCTGCCGGCGTCTGGAACATCCGCACCGCCGAAGGCGATCGCTACACCGCCCGCATTCTGATTTCCGGCATGGGCGGCCTGAGCCGCCCGGCGTACCCGCAGGGCATCAAGGGCCTTGAAAACTTCAAGGGCAAGACCTTCCACAGCCAGGACTGGGATCACGCCTACGACTTGAACGGCAAGCGCGTGGCGGTGTTCGGCACCGGCGCCTCGGCGATCCAGTTCGTGCCGAAGATCCAGAAGCAGGCCGCGCGCATCGACCTCTACCAGCGCACCCCGCCGTGGATCACGCCCAAGCCCGACCGGCCGATGAGCGAGAGCACGCAAGCGCTGTTCAAGAAGCTGCCGGCTGTGCAGAACCTCCTGCGCAAGACCATCTACACGCTGCTGGAGGCCCGCGCCGTCGGCTTCGTCGTCAACCCCAGGATGATGGCGATCGACGACAAGATGGCGCGCGCGCATTTGAAGAAGCAGGTCAAAGATCCCGAGCTGCGCAAGAAGCTCACGCCCGACTACAAGATCGGCTGCAAGCGCGTGCTGATCTCCAACGACTATTACCCCGCCGTGTCGAAACCCAACGTCAGTCTCGTCACCGAGGGCATCCAGGAGGTCAAGGCCCACAGCGTGATCGACGGCAACGGCGTGGAGCGCGAGGTGGACGCGATCATCTTCGGCACCGGCTTTCAGGCCACCGACCCGGTGCCGGGCAAGATGATCTTCGGCAAGGGCGGCGTCGATCTGCTCGACACCTGGCAAGACGGCCCCGAGGCCTACAAGGGCACGACGGTGGCGGGCTTCCCCAATCTCTTCCTCATCGTCGGCCCCAATGTCGGCTTGGGCCATAGCTCGATGGTCTACATGATCGAGTCACAGGTGGCGTATGTGATGGACGCGCTCAAGACCATGAAGCAGATCGACAAGCCGGTGATGGAAGTGAAGGCCGAGAAGCAGGCCGAGTTCAACGCCAGGCTGCAGGAGAAAACCCAGGGCACCGTTTGGAATACGGGCGGTTGCAAGAGCTGGTACCTGCACCCGAAGAGCGGCAAGAACGTCACGCTCTGGCCCGGCTTCACCTGGCAGTTCCGCAACGAGACCAAGAAGTTCGATACCGAGGCTTACGAGCTGACGGCGCTGGCGCATACCGCACCAATGGGAAAAAACGTCATTCCCGCGTAGGCGGGAATCCAGTCAGCGCAAGCGTCATGCCGCTCAACAGAGCCACAGAAACCTGGATTCCCGCCTACGCGGGAATGACGATGATTT
>JAUSQI010000156.1 GCA_030652575.1 Stagnimonas sp.
GGATTGAAACCGATGCCTCCAGCGCCTCCGCAGGCCAGCGCACGCGTCTCGCTCGGCTTCAACGCCGAGCGCGGATTGAAACCAATACCTGTGCCGCCTGCAAACGGCTGGAATGCTTGTCTCGCTCGGCTTCAACGCCGAGCGCGGATTGAAACGGAAAGCCAGTTGGGGTCAATCATGCTCAGGAAAGTCTCGCTCGGCTTCAACGCCGAGCGCGGATTGAAACCGTTGCAGGCACCAGCGACTCGGCTATCTGCTGGGTCTCGCTCGGCTTCAATGCATAAAACCGCTCAGTTGCCCGCCAACGCCGAATCGATTGACCCCGAAACACCACCGAATCTGACCATCGCCGCCAGCAAGTTGACCCGCATCACCAACTCGCTGACCGCTGCTGGCCGTTGAGTTGGACTACCGCTTCAAATGTGAGGCCGCTAATTCTGCTTCGCGGCATATTTGAAGGCAGCGCTCAGCCGAGGCATGGTCAAGGCGTGGACTGTGCCCAGTTTTGGTACGGGCCCATACATGGGCGCAAATGGCACCGCGAACCACTCATCGGTGTAGTCGAGCAAGATGATTTTGGCGAGGTCGAACTTCGTGCTGGAAGAAAGGCCGGCACTGCGGTATTCAACCGGGTGCTCATCAACGGTGATCTCTATCTCGGTTGGATAGAGCTTTGCGCGATTGCTGGTCGCGTAGCAGACCTTCACTCGATAGACCGCAGGCCTATCGGGCGCTGGCGGAAACACTTGCAGCAGGATCGCGGGCCGCGGCTTGGGGCCGGGCGACGGTCTGACCAGATTCTCCGGGAAGCGGCACAGCACCACATCCGCCGCCATCGGCAGAGGGAATGGAATCGCATCCGGTTTCACAGACGGCATGACCCGTCCTCAGATGATTGAGCTGAGAGGCTCGTCCATCATGGTCTGATCGACACGCTTCGCAATTGCCGCGTAATGCTTGTCGGTCAAGGTCAAGTAGTCCAACCCGTACTGAGGCAGGGCGTGCGCGATGTATTGGGCCAGGGCCTCGTGGATAAGCTGTGTCTCTGTCATGCCCAAGGCCTCTGCTGCTTGCAGAGCGCGCCGCCTGGTGACGCCGTGTGGCGTGTCGCTACCGCGCCAACGGAGCAAGGTCTTTTCGGAGATTTGAGCAATGGCGTTCATGTGCGAACAACTCCAACAGGGAGGCAATGCGGAATGTATATCATAAATATATCATTCACTCCTGCCGGTCAGGCCATCCCAATGGTTAAAAGGATTGGGGGACTCTGGTCAACCGAGTTGGCTGTAAGAGTGATGTCCCAGGTTTTAACGGTCCAGCTCCACTCCACGCAGCCGGAGCTTGGTCTTCAGCTCTGGCAACGCAGCCTGTGCCGCGCGCTCGCCGGCAAGAATCGCGCGGTGCTTGCCCTCGAAATCGGTGGAACTGATGCTGCTCATGTCCGGCACGATCAGCACGTCGGCGAGCGGATATTCGGACTCGCGAATGGTCTTGCCCATGATGCCGAAGGTCTTCATCACCACGTCGAGCTTGCCCTGCGCCTCGCGCTGGTCCGGGGGTGCGGCGACATCGACGGCGATGACGAAGTCGGCACCCAGCTTCTTGGCATAGCGGATCGGCACCACGCTGACCAGGCCACCATCCACATATTCGGCACCGTTGATGAGCGTGGGGGCGAACACGCCGGGCACGGCGGACGAGGCCTGCACGGCCTGCCCGGTTTCGCCGCGCTCGAACAGGATGGCTTCGCCGGTACGCAGATTGGCCGCGACGCAGGCGAACTTCATCGGCAGCTTTTCCAACGGGCGGTTGCCGACCGCGGTGTTGACGAACTTTCGCAGGGCATCGCCGCGGATCAACCCTTTGCCGAACAGTGTCCAGTCGGCGACGGTGGCGCGGTCCAGATCAAACGCCATCTGTTGCAAGTCGAAACCCGAGTAGCCCGCCGCAAACAGCGCGCCCGCCACCGAGCCGGCGCTGGTGCCCACGACGAGGTCGACCTTGAGGCCGTGGCTTTCGAGCACCTTGATGACACCGATGTGGGCAAAGCCGCGCGCCGCACCACCGCCCAGCGCCAGCGCAATACGCGGTGGTGGCGTCTCGGGCGTTTCGATCACGGGCGGCGTGGCGACCACCGGCGCTGGCTTGCTGCCAAACACACCGCAGGCGCTCAAGGCCAGCGTTGCCACCATCACCATGCTGTTTTGCCAGGCTGGACGCATCATGAGGCTCGGTGGGTTTTCAGGGCGGCCGGATCGTAGCCGAGCGCGGTGTCAGCGTGCATATCGGGAGCGCACCGCGGCAGGCAGAAAATCGCTCTGCTTCATGTCGGTCACCTCGCGGGGCGGCACGTCCTCGCCGAACAGGCGGTTGATGAAATAGCGCCCGTCTTTCAGATCGTAGGTGATGACCGGCAAGGTGTTGGTGGACTGGTTCTCGTAGAGCATCACCAGATGGCCTTCCTGGAAGCGCCAGAGTCGGCCCTCGCGGTCTTCGTTCTCGACCAGCACCACGTTCCAGGAATCCTCGTCCACGTAGAAGGTGCGCTTGCCGAACGCATGGCGCTTGCCGCCACGCTCGGTGGCCTCGATCACCCAGACCCGATGCAATTCATAGCGCGTCGCAGCCTGGTTGAAATGTCCCGGCTTCAACAGCTGCGGATACTTCCAGCTGCCATCGCTGATGCGATAGGCGTTGTAAGGGATGTACAGCTCACGCTTGCCGGTGAGCTTCCACACATAGCGGTCGAAGGCACCGTTGTACATGTCGACCATGTCGATGAACTGGATGCCGTCGCTGCCGGGGAAGGGCTGGTCGTAACCCACCGGCGGCACGCGGAACATCTTGGGGATCTTGGGCGGAATCACCCAGACATCGCGGCTGTCCTTCTCGGAGTTCGCGGTCTCGTGCACGAGGGCGGTGAAGTCCACCGCATTCGCCGTCTCGCCGAACCAGGTGAGGTAGTAGAGCAGCACATTGCTGGTCTTCATGTCCGCCGGGTACTTGAGATTGGCGTAGCGGTAGAGCACCCGCTCGGTCTGCTTGAGGTATTGCGGCGCACCACTGGGACGCACGATGGCCTGCGTCGATTGCGTCTGCGTCGCGTCGCCGCGATAGCGCGTACGGTGGTTCCACATGACCTCCACACCGTTCTTCGGCTGGCCGAAAGGAAAGCCCAGGCGCGCCCCAGAAAGTGCATCCGACCCCAGCAGCTTCGTCGTCGCCAAGTTGGCCTGTGTCGCGTCGTAGATCGCCTGCGGATAAGCGACGCTGCGGCGCGTGGTGAACACCGGCATCGTGTAGTCGGGATATTTCGCGAACAGTGCGCGGTGGCCCGGCGAGAGATTGCCCGCGTACTTCGCGGCCGTGGCGGCCGTGATGGTGAACAACGGTTTGTCACCCGGATACGGATCGACCAGACGGCCACCTTTCTGGTAGCCCGCGGGGATCTTCGCGGTCGTGATGCCGCCCTCCCACATCGGGATGCGGCCATCCGGCGTGCCGCTCTTGTCGGCGCCGATGGGCGTGAGCAGGGCGCTTCCACTGCTGCTGGCGCTCTGCGTCGCACTCGGCAGGTAGGCTTCTTCAGCCACACCCTCGATGCGCACCGGCGCACCCGAAAACTTGTCGGCCATCGTCACCGTGCCGGCATTGCGCGGGCGGCGGTTGCTGAGCGCGGCCAATGCTTCTTCACGCGCCGCACCGCTTTGCAGGTAGCGCAGCCAGTCGGTGGCGAGCTTCTTCGATTGCGGATAGGTCGCCGCCTGCTGAAAGGCCTGCGCAGCCGCATCGACATCCGCCTGCTGGTACTGCGCCATCGCCAGCGTCATCCACGCCGGGCCGCTTTTGGCCCCGGCCTGGATCGCCTTCTGCAGGCTGTTGGCGGCGCGGGCGTAATCCTCGCGGTCCATCTGCAGCTGGCCGATCTGCAACAGGCGCTGCGCGTTGGGCTCGATGCGGTTGGCCTCCTCCAGCGCGGTCGCGGCCAGGCCCGGCTCGCGGGCGCGCGACCAGAGTGCGCCGAGCGTGGCCCAGTTGTCGGCGGTTTTGGCGATCAGGCCCTGTTCGATCCAGGTCTGCGCCTGCGAGGCGGCCGCGAACGGCGCGCCGATCTGGGCGGTGAGCGTCACCAGTTGCAGGCGCTCTTGCGCGTTCTTCAAATGGCCCTGGCGACCGGCCAGTTCGAGCACGCCGGCGGCGCGTTCCTTGTCGCCGGCCTTGAGCGCCAGGGCAGCCAGTTGCAACCAGTTGTCGCGCTCCTGCGGCTGCGCTTTCACCCGCTCCTGCAATAGCGGCAGCGCCTCCGCTTCGCGGCCGGCGGCGAGCAGGCTGGCGAGCAGCGCGCGCTTCCACGTGGGATCAGGATTGGGCACCGCCGCGATGCCTTTCTTGAGCCAGACGATGGCGTCGTTGAAGCGCTTCGCCTCGGCATAGCCGGCACCGAGGGCGATGAAGATTTCCGGCGGCGCACCCGGCTCCTTCGTGCGCTTTTCGAGCATCGGGATCTGCGCCTTGTAGTTGCCGGCCTTGAGCGCGGGCATGCTGGCGGCGGAGAGCGCCTTCACGTCCTCCCGCATCTGCACCGCCGCCGGGCCCGAGAGCGCGTTGAGGCCCAGCGCCTGCTCCAGATACTTCTTGGCTTCGGGGTAATTCTTGGCCGCCGCCGAGGCACCAGCGAGTTCGCGCAGCAGCATGGCCTTGGCGTAAGGGTCGGTCACGGCCTGCAATTGCGCCTTCAGATCCGCCGGGGCCTGCTGCGCGGATGGCGTTTCGATCTCGCGGGTTTCGCTGCGGTACTGCTGGGCGTTCGTCGCGTTGCAGAGCAACGCGGCGGAAAAGAGAGCCCAACGCAGTGCGCGCACCGTCTTCATTGCGGGTAATTGAACTCGCAATCGTCGGGATTCATCGGCACCCGCTGCTTCACCTCGCGGGCGTTCTTGTAGGGCGCGTAGATCCAGTTGCTGACGCTCTCGATGGCCGCCGCCTCGTAGACGCCGCGCGGGTCGGCATCGACGATTTTCACGTCCTGCACGCGGCCGTTGGGCATGACGGTGAACACCACCTCCACCCAGCCTTTCAGCTTCTGTTTGCAGGCCCACTCCGGCATCTGCGGACGGGCGGTGGAGAGCGGCACCAGCGTCTTGCCCTCGAAGGACTTGCCGGTGGCAAAGCCCTTGCCGCCGCCTCCCCCACCACCGCCACCGCCGCCGCTGAACCCCCCGAAGCCGGCGCCCAGCCCGTTGCCGAGGCTGCCCAGCCCACCCAGCCCGGTCGCAGCCCCGGTGACAGCGCCGACGTTCACCGTCACCGGCCCGGCGTCGATGGCGACATTGGTCAGCGCCGGCGCGCCGGAAGAAATATCCGGCCGCGCCAGCGCGGGCGGTGCATCCGGTGGTGGCGGCGGTACGTTCTGCGGCAGCTCCTGCGGCGGCTCGGGCGTATCCGGCTGCGGCGTGACCTTGACGATCTGCACGCCGTCGATGGCCGGGCCTTCGTTCACCGCCAAGAACTCGCGCGGCGTGATGGCCCAGTGCAGAAACGCGAACAGCAGCAACACCGCCAGCGCACCGAGCAAGGGTGCGACGAGCCAGCGCCGCAGCGCACTAGCGTTCTGGGGTTGCGGCAATCGAGACATTGGCGACCCCGGCCAGTCGCGCCTGATCCATCGCTTCGACCATCAAACCCGCACGCGCGTCCTTGTCGGCCTGGATGATGACGGCGGCATCCGGGTGCGCGGCGTGCAGCTTGGCGACGAGGCCGCGCACGGCGCGGATATCCACGCGCTGCTTGTCCACATACACCTCGTTGTTGGCGCTGATGCCGACGAAGATGCTGGCCTTTGCCTCCTTCACGGCGGTCTTGGCCGAAGGGCGGTTGACCTTGATGCCGGACTCGCTCACGAAGGCGGCGCTGATGATGAAGAAGATCAGCAGGTTGAGGAAAAAATCCAGCATCGGAGCGAGGTCGATGCCCGTTTCTTCCACGGGCGGGTTGTGGCGGCGGAACCTCATTTCGCGTCCTCCAGCGCCAATAAACTTTGCAGCTCATCGGTCTCGCGCCGGGCACGCGCCGTGTAGTGATGCGCCGAGTACATGCCGCTGAGCGCGACGGCCAAACCCGAGAGTGTCGCGATCATCGCCTGGCTGACGCCATCGGCCATTGCGCGTGGCTCGCTGCGGCCCTTGATGGCCATCACGTCGAATACTTCCAGCATGCCGCCGACGGTGCCGAGCAGGCCCAGCAAGGGGCAGATGGGGATCAGCGCCCGCATCATCGGCAGCGTCGCGTTCATCGCCACCGAGAGTTCACCGATCATGGCCGTGCGGATGCGCCGGGCCGTCCACGAAGAGCGTTCGCGGCGCGCCTGCCAGCGGTTCGCGGCATCGGCGCGGGCCTGCGGAAAGACTTTCCAGAACCACCAGACCCGCTCGGCGATCAGCGTCCACAGCGTCACCGCCGTGGCCAGAATCCACCACACCACCCAGCCGCCGGCATCGACGAACTCCTGGATGCCGGTGAACGGCATGGTGAACGCCTCAAGCACGGAGCGCACCTTCTTGCTGTGACTCGATGCGCTCGGCCAAGAGGCCCGCAGACTGCTCGTCCAGCACCTGGATGATCGCGCGAGACCGCGAGGCGAGAATGGCGTTGATGAACAGCAGCGGGATGGCGATGCCGAGACCCAGCACCGTCGCGATCATGGCCTTGGAGATACCGCCCGCCATCAGCTTGGGGTCGCTCGAACCCGCCTCGGTGATGACCTGGAATGTCTCGATCATTCCCGCCACCGTGCCGAGCAAACCCAGCAAGGGGCCAGCGGCAATCACCAGACGGATGAATTGCTGGAAGCGCTCGATATCCGGCGTCTCCTTCAGCACCGCCTCGGAGAGTCTCAGCTCCAATACTTCCGGATCGTGCTTCTCGACATCGTTCTTGAACACCTGCAGCACGCGGCCCAGCGGGTTGTCGTCGCGCGGCTGTGCAGGCGTGGCGAGCTGGCGCTTCACGCTGGCATCGATGCGCAGCAGGAACTGCAATTGGTAGATCGCCACCACCGCCGCCAGCAGGCCGACGAAGATGATGACGTAACCCGGCCAGCCGCCTTGGTGGATGCGCTCCTCGAAGCCCGGCCGCTCCACCTGCAGGGCCAGCAGGCCGCCGCGCGTGGGGTCGATGAGGATGGGGGCGAGACCACTGGTGGCTTCGCTGAAATCCTCCGCCAGCGCGCGGTCGCTGCGCGCGGGCTGGCGCGACAGCGCACTCAGGCCGGTGCCGCCCTCGGGCACCACCAGATAGTCGCGGCCGGCAAACGCGGTGAAGGCACCGACGCGCACCACATCCACCGTGCTCTTGGTACCCAGCGGATTGACCACTTCGGCCTTGAAACGCGCCGACTTGCCCTGCTCGGTCATCTCCTGTTGCAGCGTGTACCAGAAGGCTTCGAGCTGGTTGATGCTGGGCAGCGCCGGGTTCTTGGCAATGGCGTCGAGCTTGGCGATGCGCTGCGGAAACTGCGCGTTGACGAAGCTCTCGGCCAGCACCGGCGTCAGGTCGGCCGCGGCCGTGCGCGCGGCGGCGTAGACCTGCACAAAGTCGCCCGAGCGCGCGGTGAGTTGCGCTTTAAGTGCTGCGATATCGCGCTGGTTGGCATCGAAGCGGCCCTTCACGCCGGCCACGCGCGCCTCCACGCCGGCGCGTTCGGCTTCGGCTTTTTGCAGCAGTGCGGCCTGCTCGGCCTTGTTCTTGATGAAACGCTGCTCACGCTCCTGGTTGATCTTGCTGGTCTGCTGCGCGGACTCGCGCACCTGATTCAACAGGGCATCGAGACCTGTGGGTGTGGTCTGCGCGTGGGCCGTTGTCACGAGGCCCAGCAACAGTGCCAATGAAAGACGCACGGTGCGGGCGCTCACTTGTCACCTCCGGCCGCGGCGACGACGGGCATCGGCAGATGCAGCACATCCGGTGCGGTGATCTCGCGGGCGATGCGCAGGCCCTTCTTGATGCTGGCGCGCCACTCGTTGTCGATCGGCTGCCACTGCTTGCTGGCGGCATCCCAGCGGCCGGCTTCTTCACCATCGAGCGTGAGATAGAACAGCGAGGCGCGGCCCACACGCAGCACGTCCACCTCGCGGGCAGTGCCCTCGCTGCCCACCTGTGCGCGCTCCACTCCGAGCGAGCGGCCGTAGTCGATTTCCACCTGATAGGCCTCCAGCAGACGGCGATAACGCTCGGCACTGGTGGCCTCGGGGTCGGCCATCAGCCGCTTGAGATTCTCGATGCGCTCGCGCCGCTCCTGCTTCAAGAACGGCAGGTCGAGGCTGACGAACTTGTCGATGGAATCGAGCATGCGCAGCATCAGCGGCGTCAGCTCGCGCTCGGTGCGCTCGATCTCGACCAACTGCTGGCGCAGCGAGGTTTTCTCGGCATCCTGCGCGCCCAGCAACTGCTCCAGCTGTTTGGCGTAGACGTTGAGCTGCTGCGCCTGCCAGGTGGCGGCGCGATAGCGTTCCAGCATCGAGCGGGCGCTGTCGTCGATGCTGTCGATGCGCTGCTGGCTCTGCGCGCTGGCGCGGTTGGAATCGATGGTGGTCTTCAGCGCCTGGTCGAGTTTGTCCGGCGCTTGCGCACCCGAGAGCAGCGGCAGCGCGAGTGCTGCCAGCAACAACAATTTATTGCGCACGGGTCACCTTCGGCAGCGTCATCGGTTTGCGGTTGAGGCGTTGCAGCACGGGGCGCAGCCAACCGTCGATCTCATGCACCATGTCTTCGGTATCGAGGTCGTCAATCACCCAGTGGTTGCGCTCGGGCCAGTGGCGATAGGTGCTGTTGGCATAGCGCGCGGCCACGTTCTTGACCACGCTGGTGGGCGTGAGCCAATCCTGCCCGGCGCTCACCACATACACCGGGCACTGGATGGCGGCGGCATCCACCCGCGTGGCATGCGCGCCATCGGCCCACCAGAAGGCGATCTCGCTCAAGACGCGGCCGGATTCGTAGACGAGACTGCTGATGAGTTTCTCCTGATGCGTGGTGTGCAGGCCATTGACCGCATAGCGTCGGGCGCGTTCCGGCGTGAGCTTGTGCGCGCGCCGCCAGAAACCGGGGCGCGACAGCAGCGGCAGGCTCCAGCGGATCACCCGCGGCACCACGGCGTTGACGCCCGCAGGCGAAGCCGGCGTGAGCAGCACCAGGGCGGCGGTGGGGATTTGTGCTGCGACCAGCTGCGCGACCAGCCCACCCATCGAGTGGCCGACCAGCACTGGCGGCTGGCTGAAGTTCTGCGCGGCGATGTAGCTCTTGATGTGCTGCACGTACTCGCTGATCGAGACGGCGGCGACGGCCTCGGCCTGCCCGTCCACCGGCTCGTGGTGCGGCAGCGAGGGCCGGTGGCAGTCGTAGGTGCGGGCGCTGAACAGGTCATCCAGCCGCGCCAGATGCCGCGTGTTGCACCACATGCCGTGAATCAGAACGAGAGGCTGCCCCATGACCTTTAGTAACCCGAGAGATATTTGTTGGAGGCGCGCGCCAGACGCTGCGGCACCAGCTTGTTCATCAGCGCCAGCGCCTGCGTCTGCCGGCCCGGCAACCAGTGCACGGGGCTGCGCCAGGCGGCGCGTGTTGCAGCCTCGAAGACAACAGCGGCGATGTCGTCGGCCGTCAATCGCACACCAAGGTTCTTCACGCTCTTCGGTTTCTCTTTCACGTCTTTCAGCATCGGGGTGTCGACGAACAACGGCATCACATCGCACACATAAATGCCGAGGCGCGCCCACTCGATGTTGAGTGCTTCGGTCAAACCGCGCACGAAGAACTTGGTGGACGAATACACCGCAAACGCCGGCGTGCCGTAGATGGCAGAGGCCGAGGCCATGTTGATGACCCGCCCTTTCGCGATCCTGAGATACGGCAATGCGGCATGGCAGCCGTTGACCACACCCTTGGTGTTGATATCGATCAGCGCATGGCAGCGCGCCAGCGGCATCGACTCGAAATCGCCGGTGGAGAGAATGCCGGCGTTGTTGAACAGCACGTCGATGCGGCCATCGGTGGGTTCGGCGAAATCGGCGAGCGCCTTGGCAAAGGCAACATCGTTGGTCACGTCCAGTTTGCCGACCACGGCCTGTGGGCCGATGGCACTCGCCAATGCCTTCACGCCCAAGAGGTCGATGTCGTACAGACCCACGCGCCAGCCTGCCGCCGCAAAGCGGATGGCCGTCGCGCGACCAATGCCGGCGGCCGCCCCCGTGATAAAGATGCTCTTTCTTGGCTTGCTCATTTTTCTACTCTTTAATATTTATTGCGCCTCAACCTGCCGTCCTTGGCGCGACCTCATCCTCCGATGAACCACCACGCCGGACATCCATGTCCGACGAGAGAGCCCACGGCGAGCAGTGCTCGCCTAAAACCGTGGTCTCTCTCCTCGCTAAAATCACTTTAACAAGCATTCACGTCCAAACGCACGGAGTAATTCGCATGGCTGGCCACAATCCCGGTTTCAACGCCCTCGTCAACGACGCCAAATCCCGCATCAAGGAATTACACGCCAACGACTTGCCCGCACTACTCAAGGCCAAGCCGGCGATCAAGCTGATCGACACCCGCGAAGAGAGCGAGTTCGCCGCCGGCCATGTGCAGGGTGCGACCTGGATGGGCAAGGGCGTGATCGAGCGTGATATCGAAACTGCCGTGCCGGACAAAAGCACCCCGCTCTATCTCTACTGTGGCGGCGGCTTTCGCTCGGCTCTTGCGGCCGATGCGCTGCAGAAGATGGGTTACACGGAGGTGGTATCGGTCGATGGTGGCTGGCGGGTGCTGAAGGATGTGCTGCCAACCACGAAGTAAAGAAGCCTCAGCTATGGAAAAAAAGGCGCTGGTTCGCTTACTCGATTACATACCTTCGGTAATTTCCTTCGCCGCCGCTGTTGCAGCCGTGGTCGGCTCCCCTAAATGGGATTCTCAGGCATCAGGTTTTGCAAAGATCACCCCGTACGGATGGGGGGTTATGGCAATCGGCGCGACAGCGTTAGCTGCCTCACTGCTGATTATCAAGCGCAATCAAAAAGATCAGACGATTCAAAGAGCGACTAGAGAGCGCATTGCTGCAATCGGAAAAGCACGGCTTTTGAAAGCCCTCGGTCACGCGGTCCATCCGTTCTGGAATTACTCGATTTGGGAGCGAACGTTTGATGTTCCAGAATCTCCGCTAGATCTGCTGGACCCAGAACGTCGCAAAGCACTCGCGTCTCTCAATTTGAATTCAAAGTCGCCCTACTCTGACGGGACTGACACTGAGTTCCGCTGGTTCAACATCATCGAAAATGCAGCAGAGCAGGGCTCAGCACAGCTCACGACGGCTCTACAAATTTATTCGGCTTATCTCCCTGCAGAAGTAATGGATGCGGTAACGAAAGTCCTTTATTCGACTTTCCTAAATATTCGATTGATCGGCATTCACGGTGTAGTTGCCGCCAACACAAGGCATGACAGAGATTGGCCTGTTAAATTTTTCTGGGTTGCCAATGATGAAATGCACAATCGCGACTACAGCCAGTTCTGGCAGCTGCTAGCTGCCGCGTTCGTAGCCTGCGGTTCCGAGCTTTCAGCGGATGGGAAGCCTATGTTTCCCCGCTACTAGCTGTAAGCGATGCCCACGATCTCAAACTCCACCTCGCCGCCGGGCAACCGCACGCGCAGCGCATCGCCCACGCTCTTTTTCATCAGCGCCCGCGCCAGCGGGGAGTCGATGCTGATGCTGCCGCTGGCAAAGTCGGTTTCGTCGCCACCGACGATGCGATAGGTTTTTTCCTCGCCGCTCGCCACGTCGGCCACCGTCACGCTGGCGCCGAAAAACACCCGGCTGCCGTCGGTGGGTTTCGACTCCACCACCTTGAAATCAGGTAGCCGTCGTTGCAAGTAGTGCACGCGGGCGTCGATCTCGCGCAGTTCCTTCTTGCGGTAGATGTATTCGGCGTTCTCGCTGCGGTCGCCCTCGGCCGCCGCCGCCGTGATGGCGCGCACCACCTCGGGCCGGCGCTCGCGCCAGAGGTGTTCGTATTCGGCCTTCAGGCGCTCGAAACCGGTACGGGTGATGTAGAGCGAGGCCGGGCCATCCGGGTTGGGCGGACGCCAGCGGCTCATCGACGGAACCGTTGCAGCAGGCCCGGCAGCAGCACCAGTGTGCAGAGCAGGATCACACCCAGCCCCACCGTCAGCAGCAGGCCCATGCTGACCATGCCCGGATGGCGCGCGAGCATCAGGTCGCCGAAGTTGGCCATCGTCACCAGCGCCCCGAACAGCACGGCGCGGGTGGCGCCGGTCTTGAGCAGATTGGCGTCCGCGGGCAGTCGCCGCGCCTGCTGCACCAGGTAGACGCCGTAGTCCACACCGACGCCCAGCAGCAGCGGCAGGGCGATGACATTGGCGAAGTTGAACGGCGTGTTGGTGACCACCGAGGCTGCCATCGTCAACAAACCGGCTGCGGCCAGCGGCAGCAGCACCAGCAGCGTGTCGCGCAGGCTGCGCAGCAAAATCAGCAGCAGCAGGCCAATCGCCCCGGCGGAGTAGAGAAACGCCTGCTGGAACGACTGCACCACCACCTCGCCCGCCTCGATCATGCCCACCGGCGGGCCGCTCACCGCCGGCACCACGGCCTGCACGCTGCGCACGAAAGTGCGGGTGCTGTCGTTGTCGTCGAGCACCGCGCGCGGCCAGATCTCCACCCGCTGGCGGCCGTCCTCCGCCAGCCAGCGCGCGCGCAGCCACAGCGGCAGGTCTTCGGCAGTGACGGCATGCGCGGTGAGCGACAGGCGCAGCTGGGCGATCTGGCCGCCGAGGGTATCCAGCAGATTGCTGCGCAGCAGCGCCACGGCCTCCAGCGGCCGCGGGGTGGATTGCAGCGCTTCCAGCGCCTTGGCAAGTCGCGCCGCGGCAGCAGCAGGTGGGCCGCGCCATTGCCGCGCGGCTTGCTGCATGGCGACTTCGAGGCGATCAATGGCGGCCGCGTCTTCGGCGCGCGCCACCACCTCCAGCTCGCCCGGCGTGGTCAGTTCGGGCCCCAGGCTGAAGGCGAGGTCTTCGATGATGGCGAGCTTTTCGGCCTGCTGCATCGGCACCAGCTGGGCCAGCGTCATCACCTGCCGCACGGTGGCGAGCGGGCGCACCTTTGCGGCCAGGGCTTCTGCCTCGGCGGCGTCGGCGACGATGGCCGAGAGCGTCAGCGTGGGGATCAGCGGGTCGGCGAGCAGATCGCGGAAGGTGCGCACCGATTCGCTGTCGGGGTCGCGCAGATGCAGAGGGTCGAAGTCGAAGCGCGCGCGCGGCGCGAAGTAGGCAGCGAGCAACAACAGCACCGCCATGCCGATCCAGATTTCGCGCCGCTTGCGGTAGGGCAGCTCCAGCAGCGCCTCCAGCCAGCGGCCCGGCAGCGATGGCCCCGGTGCCGGGGGCGGCAACAGTGTGAGCAGCGCCGGCAGCAAGGTGAGGCTGGCGATGAGGCTGATGAACATGCCCGCGCCAGAGATGAGGCCCAGTCCGGCAATGCCGGTGAAGGCGGTGGGCACGAAGGCCAGAAACCCGAGCGAGGTGGTGGCCGCGCACACGAACAGAAAGCCGCCGATGTCCGACGCCGCCTGCGGCACGGCCTCGCGGTGTGGCGTGCCGTGCTGGCGCAGCTCGCGGTAACGCAGTGCCAGATACAGCGCGTAGTCGAGGCCCAGGCCCACATAGAGCACGGCGAACGCCATCGAGATGAGGTTGAGCTTTTGCACCACCAGGCCGGCAAAGGCAGCGGTCAGCACCAAGCCAAACAGCAAGGTCAGCACCGTTGCCAGCACCAGCCGCCGCGAGCGCAGCGCCACAAACAGCAAACCCGCCGACAGCACCAGCGCCACCCCGAATGCCAGCAGCGCGCCGCTGAAGGCCATGCCGATTTCCTCGTGCTCCAGCGCGATGCGGCCGGTGAGGCGGATGCGCACATCGGCGTATCCGGGCTTGGCGCTCTGCACCTCGGCAATCGCGCTGCGGATGGCGGCGATCGCAACCTTAGCCGGTTGCAGGCGGCCGTAATCGAGCGTCGGCACCAGCTCGATGAACTTGCGTGGCGAGGGCGAGAGACTGGCCGGCGTGGCCATCAGCCTGGCCCAGTCCAGCGGCTTGACCTTGCCCGTGGCAGCGGCCTCGGTGGCTTCCGCCACGGCGTTGAGCGCGGGCACCAGGTCAAAGTCGCTGCTGCCGGCATCGGGCACCAGCAAGGCTTTTTCGATCAGCCCCGCCAGGCCGGCAAGGCTCGGCTCTCGCGCCAGGGTGCCGAGAAAAGGCTGGGCGCGCAGCACGCCGTCGGCCACGTCCTGCAGCACATCGGGTTCGAGATACAGCAGGCCGTTCTGCTGGAAGTACGGCTCCAGCTCGGCGGCGCGCACATCGGCAAACAGGGCGAGTTGCGGCTTGAGAATGGCAGCGAGCGCGGCCTGTGCGGCGGCAGCGCGGCTGGGCTCTGCGGCTTCGATCACTAGCACCAGACCGCCATCGCTGTTGGGGAAGGCCCGATCCAGCGCCAACTCGGCCTGCCGCCACGGCAGATTGCTGTCCAGCATGTTGGCGGGGTTGGTGTCTACCGACAGCCGCAGCGCGGCGACCACCACGGCCAAGGCTGCCAGCCCGGCGCACACCCAGGCCACGGCCCGTGCCCATCGCTGGATGAAGAGCACCCAGAGGTGCAGCAGGCCTTGCAGGCGGTCGCTCATGGGTTTGCAAAGCAGGCAGGAAGGTGCGAGCGAGCATACGGTGCGCGGATCACTGGCGGAAAGAGACCCGCACTGCGCTCAGGGAATAGCTGCTGTGCGCAAATCCAACAGTCATTGCGAGTAGCCGACCGAGGGGCGTCTGTTACCCTTTTTCACCGTTCAGCTTCCATTACAACCCACTGCTCGCCCTGCATGTTTCGCATACGACTGGTTCGCACCGCATTCGTCTTCGCCGCTGTGATTACCACAGTGGCCACACCCGGCTGGGCGGCAAGCCCGGCACCCGCAGCGGCCAGCCTGCCCGCCGCCACCGTCACGGCGTTTCACGACACGCTCACCGATGCCATGAGCCGCAGCGCCAAGCTGGGCTGCGAGGGGCGCATGCAGCTTGTGCAGTCGGCGGTCGATACCACTTTCGACCTGCCCTTTCTGGCCGAGCGCGCCCTGCGCCGCCACTGGAAAAACCTCGATGCCGCCCAGCGAGAGCGCTTCGCCGCCGCGCTACGCACTTCGGTGGTCACCACCTACGCCACCGAGTTCGCCACACCCGGCGCGGTGCGCTTTGCCACCGGCAACAGCAGCGTGCTCGCGAGCGGCGATGCGCTGGTGCACACCACGCTCACGCCCAGTGATCGCAGTGCCATCACGCTCGACTACGTTCTGAAACCGCGTGGCGAACGCTGGCAGGTGGTCAATGTGCTGGCGGATGGCGTCAGCGACCTGGCGCTGCGCGCCACCCAGTACGACGGCACCCTGAAGAGCGAAGGCTTTGAAGCCCTGATGGGCAAACTCGACGCGCAGACCAAAGCACTCAAGGCGCGCTGCAAATGAGCGTGCTACGACTCGCAGCAGCGACGCTGCTGGCCATCCTCGCAACCATCGCAACCGCGCAGAATGAGCAGCCTGAAACGGCCCGCCCGACCGAGCTGGATCACGTCACCATCACCGCTACGCGCGTGGCGCAGACGCTTGAAAAAGTGCCGGCCTCGGTGACCTCGATCAACGAGGAGTTTCTGCGCGAGCGCGCCGTCAGCGGCTTTCAGGAGGCCGCCGACTACGCCGCCAACGTCACCATGAATGTCTCCGGTTCAGCCGGGCAGTTCGTGATCCGTGGCCTGGGCACGCCCGACACCAACCTGGGCTTTGATCCGTCTGTGGGCACCGTGGTGGATGGCGTCTATTACGGCCGCGCCAACTTTCTCTCGGCGTTCTTCAACGACGTGCATCACTTCGAGATTCTGCGTGGGCCGCAGGGCACGCTGTTCGGCAAGAACTCGACCGCCGGCCTGTTCAATGTGGTCACCAACAAGCCGGGCCCGGTGTTCGCGTTCGACGGCGAGGTGCTCAACCGCGGCTATGGCGATTTCACCGTGCGGCCGGCGCTGTCGATCCCCATCAACAAGGACTTCGGCATTCGGCTCTCCGGCAGCTTCAAGAACGGCGACCGCAACACGCTCTACAACACCGAGCTCGACCGGCCGGAAGAAAACGAAGAGATCAACAGCCTGCGCCTGCGCGCCCGCTACGCCACCGACAATGGCGTGGCGCTGGACTTCACCGCCTTGCGCTCGCGCTTCACGCAGAACAACTCCAACTTCCAGCTCACCGACATCAGCGCGGCGATGGAAACCACCATCCGCCAGTACGACCCCGACTACGACGACCACTTCAGCAACCGCACCGTCTCCACCGACTACCCGAGTGCGGAACAGTCCACCATCAGCAGCTATGCGATGACGCTCGAATCGCCGCTGCCCAGCTTCGGCACCATCAACAATTTCAAGCTCACGGCCATCACCGCGTACGCCGAGTCCAAGGCCGGGCAGCGCAACATCGACGCCGACTTCACGCCCATCCCCTTCATCAGCGACAGCCTCATCGAGCCCAGCATCTACCGGCAGGTGTCGGAAGAGATCCGCTTCACCGGCAACGGCAAGGACCTGTTCGGCTACGGCCACGGCATCAGCTTCATCGCCGGCATCTATCTCTCCAAGGCCAGCTACGGCGCATCGGACCTGTTCAATCTGGAAAGCCTCGATGGCGCGCTGGCCTACTGCACCGCATCCGATGCCGGCGGGCCGGGCAACTGCAACGAGAACATCCCCGCCGGCGCGGGCGGCCTGGGCACCACGGTGGCGATGACGCTGCGGGACATTTTGCCGCTGCTCGACCCCACCGGCATCAACACCCAGAACGTGCAGACCCGGCTCACGCAGAACGAGCAGACCATTGCCGGCTTCGGCCAGTTTGAATACAACTTTCTGCCCAAATGGGCGGTGATCGGCGGCCTGCGCTACGGCGCCTTCCGCAAGGATGGCCTGGCGGAAGCCACGGTATCGAGCCCCATCATCGGCTTCATCGCCAATGCCGAAGACCACCAGACGCCGCTCGCCCGCAAGGAGGGCGACTACTCGCCCAAGGGCGGCCTCAAGTTTTCGCCCAGCAAGCAGGTGTCGCATTACTTCACCTACGCGCGCGGCTACAAGAATGGCGGCTTCAACGGCCTGCCGCTGCGCAGCACTGAAAACGAGTATGGCCCCGAGCGCGCCACCAGCTACGAGTTCGGCACCAAGGCACGCCTCTACAAGGGCCGCATGCGCGTCAGCGGCTCGGCGTTTTTCACCGACTTCAGCAACCTGCAGGTCTCCACCTTTCTGGGCAACCGCTTTCTGGTGCTCAACGCCGGGCGGGCCGAATCACGCGGCGGTGAAGTCGACTTTCAATGGCTGCCCGAAGCGGTACCGTTCCTGATGTTTCGCAGCAGCGTGGGCTACACCGATGCCCGCTACCGCGACTACCCCAACGGCCCCTGCTACGCCGACGCCAGCAACTGTACCCAGCAGGATCTCTCCGGCAAGCGCCTGCCCTACGCGCCACGCTGGACGGCGGCCGTCGCGCCCAATTTCTTCTTCCCCCTCGGCAACGGCCTGAGCGGCGCGCTGGGGCTGGACTGGGTCTTCCGCAGCAGCCGGTTTCTGGACGTGGACCTCGACCCCCGCAAGAAGCAGGGCGCGACCAACCTCTACAACGCCTTCTTCATCATCAGCGACCACAGCAAGCAGTGGGCGATCAACCTCGGCGTGCGCAACATCACCAACACCCGCTACTACGACCAGAAACTCAGCCAGCCCCTGGCCCCTGGCAACTTCGCCTCCTCCGGCATCAACGAGCCGCGGCTGTTCACGCAGAGCATCAGTTATTCGTTTTAGCGGTTGCACCGGTAGACGCCCTGTGGTGCTGCCCGTCATAGCCATCAGCCGTGGCTGGTCGCGTTGACAGATGTCGTTTCAGTTCTCACGCTGTAGTGCAAGGTGTGGTTGTGTTCATGCACTTAATCGAGCAATCGAGGCTTTTGCGGCATTGACGCTTTTGTCGGAACGGCCATTTCGCACCTCACAACAATAAGTAAGGGGAATCATGGACATGCGGACGATTGTTAGTTTTTGCCGTCGAATTGCCGCCGTGATAGGCGGAAGCTGTTTGCACTGGTCCATAACGTCCAGAAGCTGCAAGGCAAAGCGCCTTGAGAAGATGCTTTGGAAACGATCGGTAACCGCAGTATGGTCAGCCACAGGACAGAGCGGCCCGGGGAGTCGACGTGAGGCGAGTGATGATCGAATTGCCGACCACACCGCGAAAAATCACAGACCAAAACTCATGCGCCTTTGGCACGCGAGTTTTTCTACAGGCTCGTTAGAGGGTTTCTGCCAATGATGCGCAACGCTTCTCCCAAAGACTTCCAATTCATTTTCAACCTCGTGCTAGCGGAAGCAAAGAATGGACATTTTGTACGTGAGCTATTGATTCCAGCGGCTACCCGCGGTTTTGAGATCGAACTTAAATCCGTGCTGGTTAATCGTGTTCGCCACAATGGAATTCAAGCCTACGCACTGGTCTGGGAAAGAAATTCAAAGCCAATTGGTTTTGTCATCATGTCTGCCGGTCCAGACAACAAGGGAAATGAACTTTGGATGTCAGCGCTTTCGTCTGAGCAGCGCGGAAGTGGCGAAGGAAAAAAGATGGTGTCTGAAATTCTTCGTCAGTTCAAAGGGAAGAATCTCGCGCTCTTTGCCCGTTGCGCGCCGGAGTCCGAAGCTATGTTCCACATCCTCACAACCAATGGATTCAGCCATGTCGACACAGGCGAGCAAGACTCTCGCGGCCTCATGTACACCCTCTAACCCTGCGTTCGAGGCTGTAGAAAAACCCCAGATTCAATCCTGATTTAGCACACAAGCCGCTGCTCTTATGCAGCGGCTTGTGGTTTCTGGAAGGAGCTTTCATGGCGCGTCAAACCCGTCGATCCGCACCGATCGAAGATGCTGCCGGTGCGCTTGACCGACCAGATCCAGCCCGGCACTTCAGGCGCTTGAAAACGGTCATACCACAGTGATACCTTGATGGCATGAAAGTAGCCATCTCAGTGCCCGACACAATCTTCCACGAAGCAGAGATGCTTGCTTCGGCCCTTAACAAGTCACGCAGCCAGCTCTATGCCGAAGCACTGGCAGGGTTTGTTCGCACACATAGCGCGCACAACATCACGCAACGCATCAACGCCGTTTGTGCCCGCGAATCCACAAGGCTCGACCCTGCTTTTGCTGCGGCTCAATTCAGGGTGCTGAGCCGTGAGACGTGGTGAGGTCTGGTGGGCCGACCTGCCCGATCCAGTCGGTTCCGGGCCGGGCATGAGGCGTCCCGTGCTTGTCATACAAGCCAACCCTTTCAATGAAAGCCATATTGCCACTGCGATTGTGTCCATCATCACGTCCAATCTTGGGCTGGCGGATTTCCCGGGGAACGTGCGCATCAGCAAAGCGGAATCTGGCCTTCCAAAACCTTCCGTCGTCAATGTTTCGCAGTTGCTAACCATTAACCGGAGTTTGTTCGCTGAGAGAGTCAAAATGCTCCCCGTGTCGTGTCTCCAGCGGGTTGATGAGGGCGTTCGGTTGGTATTGGCACTATGAGCACGCAGCTATAGCGGCAAAAGTGCAAGGCCACTGCATGAGCATGGTTCTCTACTTTCTTGGAGAAGCCATTGGTCAACCGGGTGAAGCGCGGCATCCCGCATCCCCATTCTGATCGTGAGGTTCTGCCGCTCGACGTAGCTTGTTGAAATGCGTTTGGGATCAGCCGTGCCACAAACCGCACCCTTGAGCACCCAGCACGCAGCACGTCCCAGGGCTGTAGCGCCTCTCGGCGGTCTTCTCCGGCATTTCCTGATACAGCTTGGAGATGATGCCGTAGTCGATCTCCTGGCCAGGAGCCGCCCGCCTCAAGCTCATCGAGGAACCGTAGTCGGAAGCTCATGGCATCGGGCAGCGCGGCTGCTTGCCCTTCCAGATCAACGAAAAAATGTCTTCAGGCACGGTCGGAGCCTGTATTGCAGGTGCGTTCTTCATGGGGGCTTTCCCAGGGCTGACCCATAGACCCAGAGGCTGGCAAATAGCCTCTTAGAGGCCTTCAGGATTCCTCAATCTCCGGCTCGACCATCAGAATAATGTGTGACTGGTATGATAATAAAAATCACATTCAATTAGTGGTTCTGCCGTACGCCTCGTTCACACAGCCCTGGAGCCTTGCCCCCATGAGAAAACCTAGATTGATGACTGCCAGCCCTGCGCAGCACAGCCAGTTGGAAGCTGCTGCGCTGGTGCGGCTTGCCGTGCAACGCAACGAAGGGGAGTTGACCAATGCGGGGGCGCTATCCGTGGTCACCGGCAGCCGCACCGGGCGTTCGCCCAAGGATCGCTACATCGTCCGTGATGCCATCACCGAAACGACTGTGGACTGGGGCAGCGTCAACCAGCCCTTCAGTGCCGCCCATTTCGATGCCTTGTGGGGGCGCGCGGAGTATTGGCTGGCTGGCAGAGACCGTTTCTATTCCGAACTGCATATCGGCGCACACGAGGCGTATTACCTGCCAGTCAAAGTCCGCACCGAGACCGCTTGGCACACGCTGTTTGCCCGCAACATGTTCATCCGCCCGGAGCACTACAACCCGCAGGGCAAGGCCGAGTGGGAGGTCATCAACGTGCCGGGCTTCGTCTGCGAGCCGGAGCGTGACCATACCCATTCCGAGGCTGCGGTCATCCTCAACTTCGCCAGGCGGCAGGTGCTCATCGCCGGGATGCGTTACGCCGGCGAGATGAAGAAGGCGCTGTTCTCGGTGCAGAACTTTCTGCTGCCGGAGCAAGACGTGCTGCCCATGCACTGCTCGGCCAACGTCGGGGAGAAGGGCGATACCAGTTTGTTCTTCGGCCTCTCTGGCACTGGCAAGACCACGCTGTCGGCTGACACCACGCGCTACCTGATTGGCGACGACGAGCATGGCTGGGCCAAGGGCGCGGTCTTCAACATCGAGGGTGGTTGCTACGCCAAGACGATCAATCTTTCGCGCGAGAACGAGCCGGTGATCTGGGAGGCCATCCGCTTCGGGGCCATCATCGAAAACGTGGTGGTGCATCCCGAAACCCTGCGCGCCGACTACGACGACACCCGCCTGTCGGAGAACGGCCGCTGCTCGTACCCCCTGGAGCATGTTGCCAAGCGGGTCAGCAGCAACATGGCTGGCGAGCCGAAGGTAGTGATCTTTCTCACCTGCGATGTGACGGGGGTGCTGCCGCCGGTGGCGATGCTCTCGCAGGAGGCTGCGGCCTATCACTTTCTGAGTGGCTATACCGCGCGTGTGGGCTCTACCGAAATGGGGGCAGCGCCAGGCATCCAGCCGACGTTCTCCGCCTGTTTTGGCGCTCCCTTCATGCCGCGCCCGGCCAGCGAATATGCCGAACTGCTGATGCAGCGCATCGCTGACTTCAACTCGCGCGTGTATCTGGTCAACACCGGCTGGACGGGCGGCAGTGGTGGCCCCGGCGGCAACGGCAAACGCTTCCCCATCCCGGTTACGCGCCAGATCATCGACGCCTGCCAGAGCGGGATGCTGATCGGCTGCCAGACCGAGCATCTGGGCGTGCTCAATCTCGATATTCCGAAGGACATCCCCGGCATTCCAAAGCGCATGCTGGACCCTTTGAAAGCGTGGATCAGTCCTGAGGACTACACCCGCGAAGCCATCAAGCTCGCTGCACTGTTCAAGGCCAATATCCAGAAGTTCAAGGTCAGTGAGGCGATCGCCGCTGCTGGCCCGCGCGGCTGATTGCTGACATGACCCTGTTCAATGCGGTTCAGGCGGACGTCGGCGAGGAAGACGATGCCAGCGCGTCGGAGTGCATCTGGCACTGCATCCCCGCCGAGGGTCTGTGGACTGGCGAGCTGCTGTGGCTGCACGAGCCGCGCGATGTGAACCTGCATCACGCCCTCAAGCAGGTTCGCAACGGCAAATACAAAAAGCCGTTTGCGCTCGACAGCATCCGCACCCGTCGCCTGCATTTTTCACTGCGCTATGTGCAGAGTGAGATGCTGCTGGATTTCCCCAATGCACTGGTGTTCTCCTACACCCGGCAGATGGCGGGTTTCCTGCTGTTCTGCCCGCGCCCGGAGAAGGTCGTGGTCGTCGGGCTGGGCGGTGGTTCGCTGACCAAGTTCTGCCACGAGCAGCTGCCTTCCGCGCGCATCACCACGGTGGAGATTGACCCGGAGGTCATCGCGTTTGGCGAGCTGTTCCATCTGCCACCGCAGAGCGCGCGTCATCGCGTTGTGCAGGCGGATGCCGCCGAGTATCTGCCCACCCTCGCCAATCTCGCCGATGTGGTCTTGCTGGATGGCTGTGACGAACAGGGCATCGCGCCCGCCTTTTGCGACCCGGAGTTCTTCTCGCGCCTGCGTAGCCGCCTGCGCCCGCAGGGCATGGTGGTGGTCAACATCATCGGCCTGGTGGGCCGGGCCACGACCTTGCTCAACAATCTCCGCTGCGCCTTTGCCGATCAGGTGATCGTGCTCAACGCCCGTTCCGCCGACAACCGGATCGTGTTTGCCTTCAACGATCCCTGGATGCAGCCGGATTGGCAGCAGATCGAGGCGCGGGCCGAGCGGCTCACCAAGCAGTGCGGGATGGACTTCCACCAGATCGCCCGCTTTCTGCGCACCGCTGCCGGGATGCAGCTTTCAGGCTCGTATCTGCCGCCGCTGGTGCCGCCGCGCATACGCAACAAGCGGCGCGAGGCGATTCGCCACATCTTCCGCGAATGAGGTCTCTCACCATGAATGCACCGACACCCCAAAAGCCCGATCAGAAACCCGGCCTCATCAGCGGCATCGTGAGCGCGCTGGCGGCGCTCATCGGCATTCAGAGCAGCCGCAACCGGGAGCGTGATTTCAAGCGCGCCAAGCCTGAAGTGCTGATCTTCGGCGGCATGATCGCGGTGATGCTGTTCATTGTCTGCGTGCTGTTTGCGGTGCGGGTGGCGATGCAGCACGCCAGTCAGTAGGGCATCCACCACGACCCGACGCCCTGAGACCGCAGCTGCGTAATGAAGGGGCCTGCCTGGGCTGCCGTCTCGCTCTTGTCGAGACAGAAACTCAACACGTCGATGTCGCGCCGCAGTTCGGCTTCGCAGCGATCCCAGAACTGCATGGCGGTGAGATTGCGCGACCGCACATAGGCGTGGCAGCGGGTGATGCCTTCTGCCTTCAGCACCAGCCACACCGTGTCGATCAGCGCCGTTGCACAGCGGGTGCGGCGATGGTCTGGGCGCACCGCCAGGTGATAGAGGTAGGCACGTCGGCCATCGTGCCCACAGAGCACCGCGCCGACGATCACGCCTTCTTCTTCGGCGACAAAGCTCAGGCCGTGATTGCGTTGCAGAAAGCGCCCGAGCGCTTCTGGGCAATCGGATTCTTCGCGCAGCACTAACCCATCGGTGTCTCGCCAGAACGCGATGCACGCGACGAGATCGCGGTCTTCCATCGGGCGAATAATACGGTTCATCCGCGTCAGCCAGCCTGGTTGGCCGATTTTGATTGGCCCGGTTTCTCGAAGTGAACACCGTGCTTGACGAGGTAGTCACGGATGAGCTGGCGCACGACCTGCGAGGCCGTCAAATCTTGCTGCGCGCACAACAGCTCGAAGGCTTCCTTCTTGTCAGGGTCGATGAGAATGGTCAGGCGGGCAGTCTTGGTTTCCATTCCCAGATAATAGCATTCAATGTGTGTTCTATTAACATCATCAGGACGGTGCCAGAACCTACTGCGTCGTCCGAAAACGAGGTTGGTGAAACAACGCCAGGTAGCCCACACCCCCCAGGAGGCAGGCTCCAGCAGGCAGAAACAGTGCGAGCGACATGGCGCGCTCGCCAACCAGAACGCCGAGAAAAGTCCCCAGCAGGTATCCGGCAAAAATCAGCGACAGCAGACCCAGGCGCCACAGACCAATCTGCTGGCCCCGCGCTCGTAGCCCCAGTAGCACGCCGATGTCGGTGACGATGCCGGTCATGTGCGTGGTTCGCAGATTCAAGCCCCGGTAGCTGGTGGCAAGTGCATTCTGCATCCCGCAACCGAAGGCGGCGGCGGGCACAGCAAGCCAGCTGCCCTCTGCCAAGAAATGGGCTGCCATCCAGAAAACAAGACCTTGAACGATGACGACGACGCCATACCGCCGCCGGTGCTGAAACATCTGTCCTTCGGTGCAGAAGCCCGTCAGCGCCGCACCGAGCAGAAATGCCAAGGCGACGCTCGCCGCCATACGAAAGTGGTTGGCGTCGTGCTTAGCGCCATCCAGTGCCAGGTGGGCAAGTGATCCGGTGACATGGCTAACAGGCACCGAAAAGCTCATCAGCAGAATCACATTCACGTAGCCTGCGACCAGGGCCAGCAACGGGCCGCCGATGAAAAGCCATCGGTCGATTTGCAGGGCGGGTTTCTCGGTGTTGGGCATGGGCACGAGTTTAAGGTTCACGAGCATCGCTCTGAGTCAGACCGATGGTGAACAGCTGACTGGCGATCTGCGGGGTGCAATAGCCGCGAAACGACACACCCCAGATGATCCACAGCACGCCGGGCCCGACCACTGAAAGCAGCAGGCCGTCGTAACGGCGCTGGGGTCCTGCCAGGTCGGCAGGCATTACAGCGGCAACTGGTGCGCGACGCGAACTGCTCACGGGCACCTCCGTGGTTGAGGACATGGACTAAAAAGCACTCACAGCATCGCCGTCATGCGCGCGATGCGCTCGGCCTGGATGCGGTTGAGGTTGCGGAACAAAGTGGCGGCAATGCGCGGGTGGCGCACGCGCAGGCGTTCGAGATCCTGGCTGTCGAAGCGCAGCAGGCGCACGGCGGTGAGGGCGTCGATGTTGGCGGTGCGGCGCTGGCCGAAGTAACCCGCCTCACCCATCACCGCGCCGCGGCCCATCGTCGCCAGCGTCTTGCGTTCGTCGTGGCGATCGACCCAGGCCTCCACCTGACCATCGACGATCACGTACATGTCGCGGGCGTAGTCGCCCTCGGTGATCACGCGGCTGCCGGCGGGCAGCTTTTCGAGGTTGCTGAGCAGCGCGAAGGTGCGGGCCTGCCGCAGCGAGAGCCCCGACAACAGCGGGATGGTGTGCTGCGGTGACTGGCCCAGATCCAGCCGCAGGATGTCCCACAGCGTGACGATGCGAACCATCGAAGCCAGTGCGGGGGTGAGCGTGATGTCCGACGCCCAAGACAAAAACAGCGTGAAGGCGGCGAGCAGGCCGAACTGCACCTGGCTTTCCATGTCGGCGCCGGTGAACACCAAAAAGCCGAGGCAGAGCGCGATCATGGTCAGCGTGATGGGGCGCAGCACTTCGGCGAGCGCATGGCGCACGGCCTCGATCTCGCTGCCACGGGCGCGGGCCTCCTTATTGAAGCGCACCATGTAGTGAATGGTGTCGTCCACCGAGATGCCGAGCACGATGCTGGCGATGATGCTGGTGGTGGGCGTAAGCCCGATGCCGGTGATCTTGAGCAGGCCGTAATAGATCGCCACCGGCACCAGGTTGGGCAGCAGCGCGAGTGCAGCGGCGCGCGGCGAGGTGAAGATCACCGAGAGAATCAGCCAGATCAGAAACACGGTGAGCGCGATGGAACCCCACTGCCCGCCCGTGAGTTGGTCGGCGGTGCGGGTAGCCAGCAGGCTGCTGCCGGTGAGATGCGCCGACAGCGGTGCGGGCAGTGCGGCCAGCTTGCGGTCGACCCGCTCGGCGAAGGCGGCGAGCGAGCGGGCATCATCGACGGTGACGCGCACGACGACGGCGGTGGTTTTGTATTGCGCGTCCAGCACCTGCCGCACCTGGTCACCACCGGCAAAGATGAGAATCTGCTTCACTGCGGCCGCACTGTCGGGGATCACTTCATCCTCGGCGCGGCCATCGCCCAGCGAGCGGTTGAGCAGCTTCACCAGGTCCACGTAGCTGTAGACCGCGCCCACCTCCGGCTGCTCGCGCAGCCATTTGGCGAGGCCATCCACCTGCGCCAGCAGCGCCGGGTCGGTGAGTGCATCGGTGACGAAGGTTTCGATCAGCACCGTCAGCACGTTCGCACCACCGTAGCCGGTGTTGATGGCCTCGTAGTCCTGCCGCACCTGGCTGTCGGCCGGGAAGCTGCGCACGAACTCGGTGCCGGATTCGAGTTGCGTCGCCAACACGCCGCCGGTGGTCAGCAGGGCGAGTGCGATGCCCAGAATCAAGCCGCGCCGCTTGATGGAGTACTTCGCCAGCGCCGTGGCGATGCGGTCGTAGAAGCCGGCGAGCGGATTGCTGCGCGCCGCCTTGCAGCCCAGCACCAGCGTCAGCGCCGGCAGCAGCACAAGCGCAGACAGCATCGACAACAGGATGCCGAAGGCTGTCAACAGCGCGAATTGGTGGATGGCCGGCAGCGGCGTGACCAGCAACGCCACGAAGCCGGCAATGGCGGTCACGGCGTTGAGCAGCAGCGGCAGTGCCGCGTGCTTGAGCGCGTTCTGCGCGCGCACCGCGGGCGCACGGCCATCGCTGTGGCGGGTGAAATCGGAGATCCAGTGGATGCAGTAGCAAAGCCCCTGCGTCACCACCAGCGCGGGCGTGAGGGCGGTGAGCAGATGCAGCTTCCAGCCCATCAGCACCAGCATTGCCATCGTGCCGACCAGGCTCACACCGACCGTGATGGCCCCGGCCAGCACCAGCCGCAGATCGCGGAAGGCGAACAGCAGCACCAAGGCGATCACCACGAACACTGCCGGCAGGGTGAACTTCAGGGTCGCCAGCAACGCGTCGGCCGTCGCGCGTTTGATGACCGGCGCACCGGTGGCGCGCACCTGGCTGCCGGGCACGACCTCCAGTGCCACCGCCACCATGCGATTGGGGTAATCGTTGAGGCGGAACACCGTCTCGTCGACGCCGCGCAGGGTGATGGCAAACGCCGCCTCCTTGCCATCCTGCGAGATCAGCGTGTTGCCGTAGATCGGGTTGGCCTGCAACTGCGCGCGCAGGGCTTCGATGCGGCTGGGGTCGGCAGCCGCCTGGGCGGTGAAACTCGATACCTCCAGCGCATCGTCCTCGGTGATCAGGTTGGGCGCGTTCTCCAGCGAGAACACATCCGACACGCCCGGCAGTTCACGCAGACGCCCGGCCAGGGCGGCGATGCGGGCCAGGTTGGTGGCGGTGAACACGCCGTCTTCGAAGCGCACCGAGAGCAGCACCGGGTCGGTGTCGCCGAACACCGCGCGCACGGTTTCGTAGACGGCGCGGTCGGCATCCTGAGCCGGCAGCAGGCGCTCCATCGCAGGGTCCACCTTGAGCTTGAAGCTGCCGCTCTGCCAGTCCACGCACACCGCCGCCGCCGCCGCCGTCAGCAGCGCGCCGAGCACCAGCGTCAGCCAGGGCCGTGCGGCGCAGCGGAGCAGGAAATGGAGCATGAGGCAGTCTTCTGCCTAATTCCCGAGGAAGAAATTGCGCGAATCGAAGTAGCGGTTGGCGATGTCCTCGCCGCTCTTCACGCCGGTGATCTTGAGCTGGGTCTTGGTGCCGAGCTTGAGGTCGGTCATGGTCGAGTCGTTGACGTACCAGTAGTTGCCCGCCTTGGTGATCGCCCCCGTCGCCGCCTGCAAGCGCTTGCGGGTGGTCGCACCTTCGAGAAACTCCACCTTCAATGCCACGCAGCTTTCATCGTCGATCCAGGCCTTGATGCGCGAATAGTGCGAATCCGCTGCCGGTGCAGGCACCACGCCCAGCACGGTGACGGGCCGGTTGTCGATCTTCTCGCGCGCTTCGATCTTGGGTGTGGAACCGGTGAAGGCGTTCTGCACCTGCTTGATGTCGGCATACGACAGATCAGTGCCGAACAGCGGGCCGTCGCCCGCGCCGCCCTTGATGCGCCGGGTCCTGTTGAGCGCCGGCAGGAACACGTACATCTCGTCGCTGCCGACCCCTTCGCGGATCAGATAGGCCGCGCCATTCACATCCGCGGGCGAGGTGAGCTTGAGCATGGCGCGCAGCAGCTCGTTCTCGCGCTTGGCGAACAGCTTGCCTTGCATCAGGCGTTTTTCGCCCTTGCGATCGACCGAGGTGAGCTGGAACTCCTGGATGCGCAGCGTGGGCGGAATGTTGCCGCGCATGCAGGCCATCAGCTTGTCTTCCACCGGGCCTGCGTGGGCCGAGGCCACCACGCACCACAGCCCGAGCATGCCAGCCAGTTTGCGGATCATCTTCGCCTCCCTTCCCGTCTTAGCCTTATGGCGGGGAGTGTATCCGCAGATGCGGCGCGCTCGTATGCTGCGCGTCATCACAGGGGGATCGGAACATGCTCACACTGGTTGGCGCAGGCGCGGTTGGTGTCACCCTGGCCACGCATCTGGCCGCCGCAGGCAAGCCGATACGTCTATATGCGCGGCACAAAGACCAGGCCGGCTTCGCCGCCGCCGGCGGCCTCACGCTCGACCGCCCCCGCCGCGCCGCGCTCAAGGCCGCACTGCCGCCGCTCACCGACAAGCTGTTCGATGCCGACACGCGCTATCTCGTCATCGCCACCAAGTTCGGTGCGCTCGATGCCCTGCTGGCGCCGCTGCGCGACGCGCCGCCGACACTCACCGTGGTCAGCACCCTGAACGGCGTGCGCGCCCTGCCGCTGATCCGCGAGCGCCTGCCGCATCTGCAATCCACCGCGCTCACCATCATGTTCAACGCCCAGCACAGCGGCGTGCTGCATGCGCAGCTCACCACCAAGCCGGCGGTGATCCTGGCCGACGGCGACGCGCCGCTGCGCGCGCTGCTGGCCGGTACCGGTCTCGCCGTCAGCCATTCGCAGGGGGAGAAAGCCTGCTGGGGCAAGCTGCTCATCAATCTCGCCAACGCCATCGGCGCGCTGACGCAAAGCACCTTCCGCGACCTGCTGAGCGACCCCGACCTGCGCGCGATCTTCGTCGCCACGCTCGACGAAGCCGTCGACCGTATCGAGGCCGCCAAGATCGACTACAAGCTGCCCATGCCCCTGCCCTATCGCGGCTATCGAGCACTGCTGAAATACGGCGGCGGTGCGACCTGGTGGCTGGCACAGGTGAAGAACGGGCTGGACGACGGCGCGTATCCCAGCATGGTCAGCGACGTGCGAGCGGGTCGCACGACCGAAGTGCGGCAGCTCAACGGGGAGATCGTCGCACTCGGCGAGCGGCTCAACCGGCCGGCACCAGTGAATGCCGCGCTGGTGCAGAGGGTCGAAGCACTCGATCTCGCCAAACCTGCGGTACTTACGCCCAAAGTCTTGCGGCATGCGCTCGGGCTTTAACGGCGGTTTGCTGCACGGGTAGGAGCAGGCGCAACAAATCTTTACCAGTGCGCCCCTAGTCGGGCATGGAACACGTGCGTGAAACTGCGCTCTCTAGCGTTAGAGCTTCTTTCAACCAGCACACCACCATGAGCGAAACCACTCGTCCCGCCACCTCACGCACTCCGCGCCGCCGCTGGTGGTTGTTGGCCCTGATACTCGCGTTGGTCATCGCAGGCGCAGGCTTTGCCTGGAAGCGCGCCAAGGCCGCCGACCCCGCTGCCAACCTGCGCTTCGCGACCGTCGAGCAGGGTGATCTGGAAAAAACCGTGACGGCCGTCGGTTCGCTCAAGGCGAAGGAATACGTCGATGTCGGCACCCAGGTGTCCGGTCGCATCCTCAAGATCCAGGTCGCCATTGGTGATCGCGTCGCCAAGGGCGATCTCATCGCCGAGATCGACCCGACGGTGTATGCCTCCACCGTGAGCAAGGACCGCGCGAACCTCGACAACCTCAAGGCACAGCTCGCACAACGGCAGGCCGAACTGGTGCTGGCCAACGAGCAGGCCGCGCGCAACGAGCGCATGGCCGCCGCCAAGGCCGTGAGCGAAGACACCGTGCAGCAGGCGCAATCCGCCGCCCGCGTGGCCGCCGCCGCAGTGCAGTCCGTCGGCGCGCAGATCAAGGCCGCGCAGGCGACCCTCGACGGCGATCTGGCCAACCTGAGCTACACCAAGATCTACTCGCCGATGGACGGCACGGTGGTGGTGCAGGACACCCGCCAGGGCCAGACCGTCAACTCCACGCAGTCGGTCGCCGTGGTGGCACAGATCGCCAACCTCGATGTGATGACGGTGTGGGCACAAGTTGCCGAGGCCGACATCAGCCGCATCACGCCCGGCATGCCTGCCTACTTCACCACGCTCGGCGCGCCGGAGCGCCGCTGGCAGGGCAGCGTGCGGCAGGTGCAGCCCACGCCCACCACCACCAACGACGTGGTGCTCTACAACGTGCTGGTCGATGTCGACAACCGCGAACGCGCGCTGCTGCCGGCCATGACGGTGCAGGCCTTCTTCGTGCTGGCCAAGGCGAAGGACGCCGTGCTGGTGCCGCTCGGCGCCTTGAAGCCAGACCCCGCCAGCCCGCCCGCAAGCGGTGAGAAGCGCAAGCGGCGTGACAAGGCCGGTAGCGCGCCCAAACCCGATGCCGCAGACGCGTCCGAAGGTGAAAAGCGCAAGCGCCGCGAAAAACCCGATGGCACATCGGCGCAACAAGGCACGCCTTATCTGGTGCAAGTGAAGACCGCACAAGGCCTTGAGACGCGGCCCGTGCGCGTCGGCCTCACCACCCGCACGCAGGCCGAGGTGCTGTCGGGCCTGAGCGTGGGTGAAGAGATTGTGGTGGGTGAAAAATCCACCGCACCGGTCGGCAAGGCCGGGCCGGCCACCGCCGCGCCGCGCATGCCGGGCGGCATGGGTCCGCGCCTGTGACCCAGGCCTTACCCCTGCTGCAACTCGACGACGTCGCCAAGATCTACGCGGGCGGCGACGGTGCCGAGGTACGCGCGCTCGACGGCATCACGCTGTCGATTGCCGCTGGCGAGTTCGTCGCGATCATGGGTCAGTCCGGCTCGGGCAAATCCACACTGATGAACGTGCTGGGCTGCCTCGACACGCCCTCGCGCGGTCAATACAAAGTGCGCGGCATCGATGTCGCTACCTTGGGCAAGGACGACCTCGCCTCGCTGCGGCGCGACTGCTTCGGCTTCGTGTTTCAGCGCTACAACCTGATGACCACCATCACGGCGGCCGAGAACGTGGAGCTGCCCGCGATCTACGCCGGCATGGCCAAGCCCGATCGCGTGCAGCGCGCCGCCGCCCTGCTCGGTCAGCTCGGCCTCGGCGAGCGGCTGGGCCACAAACCCAATCAGCTCTCCGGCGGCCAGCAGCAGCGCGTGTCGATTGCGCGTGCGCTGATGAATGGCGCGGAGGTGATCCTCGCCGATGAACCCACCGGCGCGCTCGACAGCAAGAGCGGTGCCGAAGTGCTGGCACTGCTGAAAGCGCTGCACGGCGAAGGCCGCACCATCATCCTCATCACCCACGATGCGAAGGTGGCGGCGCACGCCGAGCGCATCATCCAGATCAGCGATGGCCGCATCGTCGAAGACGGTGGCAATCGCAGCACGCGCAATGCCATGCCCGCGCAGACCAAGGCACGCACGCATCCGCACTGGCTGCCGGACCTCGGCGAGGCGGTGAAGATGGCGCTGCACTCGCTGCGCGGCAACATCTTTCGCTCCGCGCTGACGCTGCTCGGGGTGGTGATCGGTGTGGCGGCCGTGGTGACCATGCTGGCCATCGGCAATGGCAGCAAGGCCCAGGTGATGAAGAGCATCGAGTCGATGGGCAGCAACCTGTTGCTGGTGCAGCCGGGTGCGCCCGGCACGCGGCCAAGCGGCGAACTGGCGATGCTGAAAGACAGCGATGCCGAAGCCATCGAAGCGGTCGATGGCGTCACCGCCGTCTCGCCGCAGCGGCAGTCACGTCAGACGCTGCGCTACGGCAGCATCGACTACAAGAGCAACGTCATCGGCGTCTGGCCCGCCTACACGCAGATGCAGGACTGGAAGATGGGCGAAGGCGTGTTCGTCAGCGAAGACGATGTCGCCACTTACGCGCCGGTGATGGTCTTGGGCAGCACGGTGGCGCGCAATCTGTTCCCCGATGCCGCCTCGCCGGTCGGCCTCTACGTGCTGGTCGGCAAGGTGCCGTTCCAGGTGGTCGGCGTGCTGGCCAGCAAAGGGGCGAACGCCTTCGGCTCGGACATGGACGACGTCGCCATCATCCCGCTCTCCACCGGCTTCGCGCGCATCTTCGGCAAGCGCTATCTCGGCAGCATCAACGTCAAGGTGGCGAGTGCGGGCGTGGCCGACGACACGCAGGCGGCGATCACCGATCTGCTGATGGCGCGGCATGGCACGCTGGACTTCCAGGTGCGCAGCACCACCTCGTTGATGGAGATGGCGACCACCACGCAGAACACGCTGACGCTGCTGCTCGGCTCGGTCGCCTTCATCTCGCTGCTGGTAGGCGGCATCGGCGTGATGAACATCATGCTGGTCAACGTCACGGAGCGGACGCGGGAGATCGGCGTGCGCATGGCCACGGGCGCCCGCACCAGCAACATCCTCTTGCAGTTCAATACCGAGGCGCTGGTGATCTGCGGCATCGGCGGGGTGGTGGGCGTGCTGCTCGGCATCGGCGCGGCACTGGCCGCGCAGAGCTTTGGCACCAAGGTGGTGTTCACCGCCGCGCCCGCGCTGTTTGCCTTCGGCTCGGCCTTCATCACCGGCTTGCTGTTCGGCTATCTGCCGGCGCGCAAGGCCGCCAATCTCGACCCGGTGGTGGCGCTGGCCTCCGAATGAACTGCTCTCTCCGCATGAATCACACCCTCGCACTCGCCGCACTGCTGTCGCTCAGCGCCTGCAGCCTCACGCCTGCCCTCACCAAGCCAGAGTTGCCACTGCCGCAGAGCTATAGCGCCGCACTGTCAGACCCCGCTGCGCAAGCCGTGAACGCGCAGTGGTGGCAGCGTTTCGGCAGCGCCGAACTCGATGCGCTGATGGTCGAGGCACTCGCCGCCAATCACGATCTCGCCGCGGCCGTCGCGCGCATCGAGCAGTCCCGCGCGAGTGCGACGGCCGCCCGCGCCAGCCTGCTGCCGACGGTGAACGCCTCTGCATCCGCCAGCACCAGCAGCCGCGATAACGGCAGCAACAATACGTCATCGGGCAGCAGCAACAGCCAGAGCGATTCGGCCACACTCAGCGCGGCCTATGAACTCGACCTCTGGGGCGGCAACGCCGCGAGCGTAGCCGCCGCACGTGCGCGGCTCGATGCCAGCGTCTACAGCCGCGATGCCGTTGCGCTCACGCTGCAAGGCGACGTCGCCAGCAACTACTTTCAGCTGCTGGCGCTGAAAGACCGACTCACCCTCACCGAGCAGAACCGCGCCGCCGCCGCCGAACTGCTGCGGCTGGTGCAGGTGCGCTACGACAACGGTGCGGCCACCGCACTTGACTTAGCACAGCAGAAAACCACGCTGCTGAGCATCGAGGCCAGCATCCCCGCACTTCAGCAAAGCCTGCAACAGACCGGCCATGCGCTGGCGGTTTTGCTGGGGCGTGCGCCAGGCGGTTTTGTGGTGAGCGGCACCACGCTGGCAGGCATCACCCTGCCCGCGATTGCCGTCGATACGCCCGCCAGTCTGCTGGTGCAGCGGCCGGATATTCGTGCGTCCGAGGCGGGGCTGATCGCCGCCAACGCCAACATCGGCGTCGCCCGCGCGGCCCTGCTGCCCAATGTGTCGCTATCGGCCTCCGCCGGCATCAACGGTGTGCTCACCAGCGGCAGCAGCACGGTGCTGTCGCTCGCCGCCTCGCTGTCGCAAAGCGTGTTCGACGGCGGCCGCCTGAAAAGCCAGGTGGTGCTCGCCACCGCACAGCGTCAGGAGCTGCTGGAGAGCTACGCCCAGACCGTGCTGCTGGCGCTGAAGGATGTCGAAGACAACCTCGTCGCCGTCGGCACCAACCAGACGCGCACCGCCTTGCTGCTGCAATCCACCGAGCAGGCGCGCCTCGCCTATGACCTCGCGCGCATTCGCTACGACGCCGGTGCCGACGATCTGCTGACCCTGCTCGATGCCCAGCGCACGCGCCTCAATGCCGAAGACAGTCTGGTGCAGGCGCAGCTGGCCAGTCAGACCGCAGCGATTGGCTTGTTCAAGGCACTCGGCGGTGGGTTTTAGGGTTTGGTCGCATCCTCGGGTTTCATCAGCGACTCGATCACCGCCACCGGCGCGCTGCCATAGCTCAAAAAGTGCTCGTGGAATTGCTTGAGGTCGAAGCGCGCACCCAGCTCTTTCTTCAGTCGCTCGCGGTAGTCGTAGATCGCCGAATAGCCCGCGAAATAGCTGGTGAGCTGCACCTGGCTGAGCGTGGCACGCCGCCATTTGCCGCGCGCCTCGGTCTCGCTCTGGAAGGCTTCGTTCCGGATCAGGTCCAGCACCTTCTGCTCGTCCCAGTTCAACACATGGATGCCGTAGTCGAGAAGGGTGTTGGTGGTGACGCGCAGCAGCCACTTGCTGTGGATGAGTTCCATTTCCGGCTCATGCCCACCCCAGCCGGCTTCGAGCATCATCTTCTCGGAATACACCGCCCAGCCCTCCACCATCGCGCCGTTGCCGAACAGGGTCTTGATGCGGCTGGGTGACTTGTTGGCGTGCAAGAGCTGCACGTAATGGCCGGGCACGGCCTCGTGGATGTTGAGCACCTGCAACTGCCAGCGGTTGTATTCGCGCAGAAAACTTTCGGCCTGCTCGGGCGTGTAGTCGTCGAGCGGCGAGACGTTGTAATAGGTCTTGGCCGTGGGGTCGTATGGCCCCGGTGCGTTGATGCTGGCGATTGAGAACCCGCGCTGGTAGATCGGCGTCTCGCGCACCTGCAAGGGGCGGCTGGCGTCCTGCGTCAGCAGGTCCTTCTCGCGCACGAACGCTTCGAGCAGCGGGATCTGCCGCTTCACTTCATCCACAAAACCTTCGCGCGTGGTGTGCTGCTCACTCAACTTGGCGATGAGCTGGGCGATTTTCTGCACGCGGTCGGCGGGCGGCTTCTGCTCGGCAAAATACTTGGGCCAGAGCTGGTCGGCGAGTACCGCCATGCGGGCGTGGAGACGCTCCTTCTCGGCCAGGGCGCGCTCGTAGAGCGCCTTGCCGGTGGAGCCGGACTGGATGTCATAGGCGAATTTCTGCTCGTACAACGCGTCGCCCAGGCGGAAGCTGCGCGCGCTGCCGTCGGCAGCCTGTTTCGCGTCGAGCGCCTTCAGCCACTCGATGTAGTCGGTCACCGCCGCACGCGCAGGCTTGAGCGCGGCCAGAAACGCCGTGCGCTGCTTGGCGTTGAGTGCCGAACCGGCCACCTGCTGTTCGAGCGAGGCACCAAGCACATCCAGCGCACCGGCACTCTGCTCGATGGCGATGCGCGTGTACTCGCGGGTCGGATGCTCGACCGCCTTCTTTGCAGCGGCGTAGTAGGCCGGCACCTTGAGCAGACGCTGCTGCACCGTGCGCAGGCGCTCCGGCTCAGGCGCATAGGGTGTGGAAAGCAGGATCGCGATCGGCTCGGCAACGTTGTAAGCGGAGGGGTTCCACTGCCAGCTCTTCAGCGTGGTCAAGGACCAGCGTTCGGATTCGAGCTGGGTCTTGAGCATCGCCAGGTCGCTGCGCGCCGCCGGGCTCAGCTGGGCGACATCGAAGCCGGCAAGGCGTTTGATCTGCGAATCCAGCCAGCGCAGGTAGGCCTTGCGACCGGCGGCGTCCGGTACGGGCAGCAGGCCGGCGACCTTGTAGTAGCCGACGCTGATGGCGTAATCCGGGTTGTATTGCCAGTACTGGGCCAGCCAGTCGTCGCCGAATGCCTTGCCGAAAGCGGCATCGTCGTTGGCCCTCGCGGTCGCCAAGGTGAGCAGCAGACACAGCGACAGCAGCAGGCGGCGGATGAGCATGGCGGTCTCGCGGAGGGTTTTATCAATGCTACGGCGGATGGCCGTCGCAATACACGGGATAATGTCGAATGAGCGAAACGAACCCGACAAACCTGATCCAACTTTTCATCACCTGCCCGCGCGGCATCGAAACGATGCTGCTGGACGAGGTCCGCACCCTCGGCGCGGTGGAGTGCAAGGAAACCATCGGCGGCGTGCACGCCAAGTCGGATGTGCCCGGCGCCTACCGGCTCTGCCTGTGGTCGCGCCTCGCATCGCGGGTGCTGATGCCGCTCTCCAAGTTTCCGCTCGATGGCGTCGATTCTCTGTATGCGGCCGCCAATGCGATCGACTGGCCAGAGCTGTTCGACGTCAACAAGAGTTTCCTGATCGAGGTCGCCGGTCGCTCCAATACGGTCACCCACACCCACTATGCGGCGCTGAAGGTGAAAGACGCCATTGCCGATCGCTTCCGCGCCGTCAGCGGCAAGCGACCGGATGTCGACCCCGAGAACCCGGACATCCGCATCCATCTGCATCTCGATGGCCGCACCTCGGGCGATCAGGCACAGCTCTCGCTGGACTTGAGCGGGTCGTCGCTGCACCGCCGCGGCTGGCGTGCGCGGCAGGTGGAGGCACCGCTCAAGGAAAATCTGGCCGCCGCCCTTCTGATTCGCAGCGGCTGGCCCGCCATCGCAGCGCGCGGCGGCAGCTTGGTCGATCTCTTTACCGGCAGCGGCACCTTCCTGGTCGAGGCCGGCTGGATTGCCGGCGACCACGCACCGGGCCTGATGCGCGAGGACTGGGGCTTCACCCACTGGAACGCCCACCAGCCGCAGGCCTGGGCCAGTCTTCGTGAAGAAGCACTTACCCGCGCCGAGGCGGGCTTCAAAAACATTCCACCGCTGGCGGGCATCGACAACGACCCGCGCGCCATCTCGATTGCGCGCGACAACGGCAAACGCGCCGGGCTCACCGGCAAGGTCGATTTCACCGTCAACGAGGCGACCCTCGCCAAACCCCTTGGCGATATACCAGGCCTGCTCATCGCCAACCCGCCCTACGGCGAGCGTCTGTCCGACGAGGCCGAGCTGATCAAGCTGCACTCGCTGCTCGGCGGCCAGGTACGGGCGAACTTCCCGGGGTGGAAGTTCGCGCTCTTCACCGGCAAGCAGGAGCTGGGCTTCCGCCTCGGTATCAAGGCCGACAAGGTGTATTCCTTCTTCAACGGCGCGATCCCCTGCAAGCTCTTGGTGATGGAGGTGTTCGCGCAGCGCGGTGAGTCAGTGCCGCGCCCGGACGTGATGGACGAGCACGGCGAAATGGTGGCCGATACCTCGCCGGTGCCAGTGGCACCTACCGAGCCGCGCAAGTCGCCCGCGCCAGACTTCGAGAACCGACTCAAGAAAAATCTCGCGCATCTGGGCAAGTGGGCACGCCGCAGCGAGGTCACCAACTACCGCCTCTACGACAACGACCTGCCGGAATATGCCGTGGCGGTCGATATCTACGCGACGCCTGAGCTGCATGTGGTGGTGCAGGAATACGCACCACCCAAGACCATCGAAGCGGCCGTGGCCGAGCGCCGTTTAAGACAGGCGCTACAGGTCATCCAGCACGTGCTGGAGCTGCCGATGGACAACCTGCACTACAAGCTGCGCAAGGCCCAGAAGGGCACCGCGCAATACCAGAAGCAGGGCGCGCACGAGCGCTATCACGTGGTCACCGAGCATGGCTGCAAGCTGTGGGCGAACTTCGACGACTACCTCGACACCGGGCTGTTTCTCGATCACCGGCCCATGCGCCAGCGCATCCAGAAAGAGGCGCGCAACAAGAAGGTGCTGAACCTCTTCTGCTACACCGGCACGGCCAGCATCCATGCCGCCGTCGGTGGTGCCGACCACACGCTGTCGGTCGATATGTCCAACACCTATCTCGACTGGCTGGGCCAGAACTTCGAGTTGAACGGCATCCCCTTCACCGAGCTGGATGGCCGCGCACCCCTGCCCAGCCGCCTGCCGCCGCACGCCACACTGCGCGCCGATTGCGTCGAGTGGTTGCAGCGCACCGCGCAGGACGACCGCGCACCGAAGTTCGACCTGATCTTCTGCGACCCGCCGACCTTCTCCAACTCGAAGAAGATGGAAGACAGCTGGGATATCCAGCGCGATCACGTCTCGCTGATCGGCGATGCCATGCAACTGCTGGCCCCCGGTGGCGTGCTGTATTTCAGCACCAACCGGCAGCGCTTCAAGCTCGACGCACTCGAAGGCCTGAAGGTGGAAGACATCACCCTGCAAACGCTCGGCGAGGACTACAAGCGGCCACCCGCGCCGCACCGCGCCTGGCGCATTACACACGGCTGAGATCGCGTCGGTTTACTGGCGCAGCCGCTGCTTCAAGGCCTGCTGCCGGCGATTCCACCACGGTCATCCGGGATGGCGTATCACCTGCATGGGCGGGAACAGGACTTGCAGCAGCCAGGGTAACCGTCTGACACCCGAGTCTTAGGGCTGGCGGTTACAGGGGTTTCAATGCCACATGTCGCCATAGACCAAGAACCATCCTCGCCTGCCAGGCAGCCTTCACTGCGCGAGCGGGCAGGGCTTTTATTGGCGCGCGCCATGATCGCGATACGCACACGAACGCTCAGCGCTTCGGTCGCCACCTCGCCGCCGGTGAGCAGCCCTGACGAGAGCCGCACGATGCAGAGCTTGCTGGCTTTTCAGCGGGCCATATTCGAGCAAGCACCCGACGGCATCCTGGTGGCCGACCACGAGGGTCGTATCGTGGAAGCCAACGAGCGCATCGCCAGACTGTTTGGATATAGCCGTGAAGAACTGAAGGGCAAGCAGATCGACGATCTGGTGCCGCAAAGCGTGCGATCCCAGCATCACCTGCATCGGGCGGTGTTCCACAAATCGCCCACGACCAGGGTCATGAGTCGCGACCGCACGCTGCTAGGGCAGCGGGCAGACGGCAGCGAGTTTCCCATCGAAGTGGCACTGGCGCCCATGACCAGTGATGAGGGCGATCGGGTCATCGCGATCGTCAAGGATGTCAGCGAAGCACGGCAGGCCGAGCAGGCCTTGCGTGATGCGCTCATCGACAAGGATCTGCTGCTGCGTGAAAACGACGAGAAGAGTCGCGCCGTGGAGCGTCTGCACGCCTTTCAGCGCGCCGTCTTCGAACAAGCGCCCGATGGCATTCTGGTGGCAGATGAGCACGGTCGCATCGTCGAGGCCAACGAACGCATGGCCGGCTTGTTCGGCTACACCCGGGAGGACTTGTCCGGCCGCTGCATCGAGGATCTGGTGCCCCAGCAAGTCCGCACTGCGCATCACCTGCATCGTGCCGCATTCCAGCAGGCACCCAGCACCCGCATCATGAGTCGAGCCCGCACCCTCAACGGGCAGCGTTCCGACGGTAGCGAGTTCCCCATTGAAGTGGCGCTGGCACCGCTGCTGACCACCGATGGCAGCCGGGTGATTGCCATCGTCAAAGACGTCACCGAGGCGCGTCAGTCCGAGCGGCTGATCCGTGATGCGCTCAAGGAGAAGGACTTGCTGCTCGGCGAGATCCATCACCGGGTCAAGAACAACTTGCAGATCGTGCACAGCCTGCTCGACATGCAGGCGGAGATGACCACCGACACCGGTGCAGCCAGCGCCCTGCGCGATAGCCAGGCCCGCATCCAGTCGATGGCACTCATTCACCAGACGCTCTACCAGTCCCATGATTTCGCCAAGGTGGACTTCGGGGTGTTTCTCGACACGCTGATGCGCCACCTGCAAAGCTCATACAGCCGTGGCGATCTCAGCTTGAGCAGTCGCTCCGATACGGTGCGCCTCGCCATCGACCGGGCAATCCCCTGCGGTCTCATCGTCAACGAGCTGGTCACCAACGCGCTCAAACACGCCTTCCCCGACCATCGCGAAGGCAGTGTGCTGGTCGATATGCGCCTGCTCGATGACAACCGGGTCGAGGTGGCCGTGATTGACGATGGTGTGGGTATTCCAGAGAGTGTGAACCTGAAGGCGCTCAACAGCCTGGGGATGCAACTGGTGCAGGTCTTGAGCGAGCAACTCCATGCTGAACTGATCATTCAACGTAGCAACCCAACCCGCATCAGTTTCAGCTTCCCCCTGCAATGACAACAACCCACGACCAGTCGGCACCCAGCGTGATGACGCCCCATCGCATTTTGATTGTTGAAGATGAGCGCGTGGTCGCGCTCAATCTGCAACAACGCCTCATCAAGCTGGGTTACGAGGTTGTGGGGCGCGCCGCCTCTGGTGCACAGGCCCTGCAACTGGCCGAAGACGGCAAGCCCGATATCGTCCTGATGGACATCCATATCGAAGGTGATATCGACGGCATTGAAACCGCCGCGCTATTGCTCGCGCGCTACAAGCTGCAAGTGATTTATCTCACGGCCTATTCGGAAGACACCACCCTGCAACGCGCCAAGGCAACGCAGCCTTATGGCTATCTGCTGAAGCCGTTTTCAGAGCGTGAGCTACACGCCACCTTGCAGGTGGCACTGGAGCGCCGCAGCTCAGACATCGCGCTCGCCGCCAGCGAAGAGCGGGCACGACTGGCGCTGGAAGCCGCCTCCATGGGCAGTTGGGAATTGCTGCCCAGCACGGCAGAGCTGCGCACTTTCGGGCTCGCCTCGGAGTTGCTGGGCGATGGCTCGGGATCGGGTGCCATGGATCTGGAGGCACTGCTCACCCATGTGCACCAGGACGATCGCCCGGTCGTGCGGCTGGCGGTCACTCAGGCCATTCAGGGCGGTGCCCCCTGCTGCATCGAGTTTCGACAGCTGCGTGCAAATCGTCCCGCGCGCTGGATTCGTATCGTCGCCCGGGTCTTTGCGCCACCGGGTGCCGCCGCGCCGCGGTTGATCGGCGTCGCACAGGACATCACCGAGCGGCGCACCACCGAAACGCACCTGCGTGAAGCCGCAACCATCTTTGAGGAAACGCGGGATGGCCTGTTCATCCTCGACCAGGACTACAAGCTGACCAGCGCCAACCCTGCCCTTGCGCGGATGACCGGGATCGACATCGCCGACTGGATCGGCAAGGAACTGTCTTTTCTCATGCCCCCGGCACTGTCAGAACAAGTGCACGACAACCTCTGGGCACAACTCAAGCGCGAAGGCTGCTGGCAGGGTGAGCTGCTGCTCACAAGCCCTGCCGGCTTGCAGTTCCCCGCCCGGCTCTCGCTGAATGTTGTGCGTGATTCCGCCATCGACTGGACACAGGCGGTGGGCATCCTGTCGGATGTCAGCGAGCTGCGCTCCGTGCAGGTCAAGTTGCAGCAGTTGGCGCACTACGACCAACTCACCGGGCTTGCCAACCGCCTGCTCATGCAAGACCGTCTGGCACAGGCCATTTATCGCGGTCGGCGCTATGGCCTGCGGGTGGCCGTGCTGTTTCTCGACCTCGATCAATTCAAACGCATCAACGACAGCTTTGGCCATGCCACGGGCGATCTGGTGCTGCGTGAAGCTGCCAACCGCATCAAGGGCAATATCCGCAACGACGACACCGCAGCACGCCACGGCGGTGACGAGTTTGTGGTGATCGTCGAAAACTTTGCCGCCCCCTCCGATGTCATGACCCTGGCCGAGAAAATCCGCGCCGCACTGGCACAGCCGATGCAGATTGGCGAGCAGGTTTTTCACATCAGCAGCAGCATCGGTATCGCCCTGTTTCCTGACAACGGCAGTGACGCAGAGCAACTGCTGCAGGGCGCGGATACCGCGATGTACGAAGCCAAGGCGAAGGGTCGCAACCAGTTCATGCTCTACGACCGGGCGATGACGGCAAAAGTCGCCAATGATCTCGCGCGCGATGCGCGTCTGAGACGGGCCTTGTCCGGAGGCGAGCTGTGCCTGCACTACCAGCCCGTGGTCGATACCTCGACCGGCCAGTGCCGCGCCGTTGAGGCCCTGGTGCGCTGGCAGCATCCCACACTCGGCCTGCTGGACGCGGACGAGATCATTCCTGCGGCCGAGGCGTCTGGCCTGATCATCGAACTGGGACGCTGGGTGCTGCGCGAGGCGTGCCGACAGGCCGCACTCTGGCGTGACGCCGGGTATCGGGATCTGCGGGTGGCTTTCAATGTATCCAGCGCACAGTTCAGGGATGGCACCCTGGCCGCCGAAGTGGCTGCCACCTTGCAAGAGTTCGCCCTCAATCCAGCGCAACTGGAAATGGAGATCACCGAAAGCTGTCTGCAAACCGAGTCCATCGCCATAGAAACCCTGACGCAGATTCGCGCCCTCGGGGTCAGTATCGCCATCGACGATTTCGGCACCGGGTTTTCTTGCCTGTCGTCACTCAAGCAGCTGCCGCTGGATCGACTCAAGATCGACCGCAGCTTTGTGCACGAACTCCCCCACGATGCGCACAGCTCGGCGCTGGCAGAAACCATTCTCGCCATCGCGGGACGCATGAAACTGCAAGTCACCGCAGAGGGCGTCGAGACCCACGAGCAGATGGACTATCTACGCAGCCGGGGCTGCAAGAGTCAGCAGGGCTGGCTGTTTGGCCGGACGGTCGAGGCGGCCAAGATCCCGCCGCTGCTGGCTGGCCCCTGGCCGCTTGATCCGGTCTGGAATCAAGGCCGCTGACAGCAAACCCATGCACGCTTTAGAGCGTGTTGAGAAAGACCATGTTGTCGTCCCAGAATTGCTGCGTCAGCGGCCGCCACCACATGGCCTGAAAGGCATGTGGTTCGCCCCGGTACTGGTGTAGCTCGCTTGCGATGTCCCAGCGTTGGGCGGCAGCGTGCAGTCGCTTGGCGTCTTCTTCGCACAGGTCTGCGGTGCCCACGCCTGTGAATATCTGCGGAAAGGACTTGGCCGGGGCCGTGGCTTCGAGCAGGCGGATGGGATCGGCAAACAGCAGCGCATCGGTGGCATGCGGCTGGCGCTCGCCGACATAGTTCATCGCCAGTATTTCGAGAATCTTGATCGCCCAGTCCGGCAGGTTTCGGGACTGTCGGCGCGCCAGTGGATCGCTCACCTGCAACACCGGCATCAGCGGCATCACCGCCAGCGGCCGCACGGGATGTTCGTAGACCGCCTTCGCATAGGCCTCGTGCCGCACATAGCTGGCCGCGCAGGCCACACCCAGCGCCAGATTGCCACCCGCGCTTTCGCCTGCAATGACGATCCGGCGCGGGTCGCCGCCGTATTGGGCGCAGCGATCCGCCACCCAGCGAAAGGCGAGGCAGGCGTCTTCAATCGCGGCCGGGTAGCGATGGCGCGGGGCCAGGCGATAGTCGATGTTGAACACCACGTAGCCGGCGCGCGAGGCATAGAGCGCGGCCACTGCACGGTGCGTCTGCCGCGAGCAGGTGGTGAACGCACCGCCGTGGATGTAGAGCAGCACCGGCAGTGCGGCGACAGCGCCACGCGGACGCACGACATCCAGCAAATGCTCGGGTGCAGGGCCGTACGGAATATCGCGCTGGATCGCCAAGCCCGCTTCGATCTCACCGAGCTTGATCTTTCGCTCACCGAAACGCGCGAGGGTGGAAAGACTGCGATGGATCAGCGCCCGCCTGAGCTTGTGGCGGGCGGAGAACGAAGGATCTTTGCGGGGATGGGGGACGCGCATGGGCGGCAACTCTTCAGGTCAATCCCCAAGAGTGCCGCTCGCAGATTACGTTTTAGGGAGCGTGACGCCGCGCTGGCCCTGGTATTTGCCACCTCTGTCTTTATATGAGGTGCCACAGATCTCGTCGCTCTCGAAGAACAGCATCTGCGCCACGCCCTCGTTCGCGTAGATCTTGGCGGGCAGCGTGGTGGTGTTGCTGAACTCCAGCGTCACGTGGCCTTCCCACTCCGGCTCCAGCGGCGTGACGTTGACGATGATGCCGCAGCGCGCATAGGTGCTCTTGCCCAGGCACACCACCAGCGTCGAGCGCGGGATGCGGAAGAACTCGACGGTGCGGGCGAGCGCGAAGGAGTTGGGCGGGATGATGCAGACATCCGCCTGCACGTCGACAAAGCTCGCGGGGTCGAAGGCCTTCGGGTCGACGATGGTCGAGTTGATGTTGGTGAAGATCTTGAACTCGTTGGCGCAACGCACGTCGTAGCCGTAGCTGGAGGTGCCATAGCTGACGATCTTGTGGCCGTCTGCCGCCGTGCGCACCTGGCCGGGCTCGAAGGGTTCGATCATGCCGAGTGCGGCTTGGCGGCGAATCCAGTGGTCAGATTTGATGCTCATCTTTTTTGCTCGTTCCCGTGTGTTGTTATCGACCGCGCAGCAGCACTTCAGCGTGTTGCACCCAGAACAGCTCGCAGGCACCGGCACCGGTGTCTTCGCGCGTCAGGGAGGTGTTCCAGTTCCAGCCCTCGTTGCTTGCGGCATCCACCAGCAAGCCCTGCAACTCGACGACCTGACCGGGCCGTATTTTAGCGAGCTGTCGGCGAATCACCTTGCTGGCGGGGATGAGATGGACGTTGGCGGCGTGACGCATCAGCTCGCTCTCCGGCGCGGGTGCTGTGGCATCCCAGTGCATCCAGAAGAATCGGCCGCTCTGCGAGATGTCGAGCGCGTCGATGATGAAGCTGTCGGACATCAGACCCCAGCCGAGTGCGAAGTCCACGGGCGACAGATCGGCCTCGCGGCCGAGCCGGTAGTTCTTGCGCGACAACACCCGCGCGCGGATGCGATAGCTGGCGCGCGGCTTGAGCGTGTATTGGTCGAACTGTATCGGTGCCGCATCGCTTGCCACCTGCTCGGGCTCGTCGGCCGCCAGCACGCCCTGGGACTGTCGCACGGGCCTGAGCTGCCACCATTGCACGGCCTGCCAGCCTGCAACGATCAGCAGCAGCGCCAGCAGCAGGCGCTGCCGATTCACGCGATTTCGATGCTGGGGAACGCGGCGGCGCCCACGCCATGTGCGAGGCGCGCTGCGGTGAGCCGGGCAATGGCGCGATAAGTCTGCGCCACACTGCTGTCTGGCTCGGCCGCGACGATGGGCGTGCCGCCATCGGCCTGCTCGCGGATGGCGCGCAGCAGCGGCAGCGAACCGAGCAGCTCGGTGCCGCTTTGCTCTGCCAGCTTCTCGCCACCACCCTCGCCAAAAATCGCGGCGCTGTGGCCGCAGTTGGGGCAGCAGTAGATGGCCATGTTCTCGATGATGCCCAGCACCGGCACGCTGACCTTGTTGAACATCTGCAGGCCTTTCTTGGCGTCGATGAGTGCGACGTCCTGCGGGGTGGTGACGATCACCGCGCCCGCAACCGGCATCTTCTGGGCGATGGAGAGCTGGATGTCGCCAGTGCCGGGGGGCAGGTCGATGACGAGATAGTCGAGCGCATCCCAGGCCGTCTCGCCCAGCAGCTGGTTGAGCGCCTGGGTGGCCATCGGCCCGCGCCAGATCATCGGCTGGTCTTCTTCGATGAGGAAGCCGATGCTCATCAGTTGCAGGCCATGCGCCATCACCGGGCGCATCAGGCGTTGGTCGATGGCCGTGGGCTTGGTGTGGCGCACACCCATCATGAGCGGCTGGCTGGGGCCGTAGATGTCGGCATCCAGCAAGCCGACGCGCGCGCCCTCGGCCTGCAGGGCAAGCGCCAGATTGGCCGCGACGGTGGACTTGCCCACCCCGCCCTTGCCGGAGGCGACCGCGATGATGTTCTTGATGCCCTTTTGCGGCGGCACATTGCCTTTCAGCGTTTGCGGCTGGATGTCCCAGCTCACCTCAACAGTGCTGTCGATGCCATGCGCCGCCTTGACCGCTGCCTGCACGGTGGCTGCAAGCGCGTCACGAATGCCCGCTGCGGGGAAACCCAGCTCGATCTCGATGCGCGGCACCGCAGTGGGATAGATCGCCTTCACGCAGCCTGCGGCGTTGAGCCCCTGCCCCAGATGTGGATCGATAACGGTATCGAGCGTGGCGAGCAGCGCTTCGGGGCTTAAGGGCGACATGGGCGGCGGTGATTTCTTCCAGAACATCCGCCTATTGTCCCTGCTAACGCCAGGAAGCGCCCAATAAAAAACGGGCCAGTATCTGGCCCGTTTTTACCGGCGTACCACATCGATCCATCAATTGCCGGTGTAGAGGAGGGCATTGGGTGAAGTGGCATTGATGCCGGTGATCACACCCAGCGTGGCATTTCCAACGATCGTATCGCGCACCGCATCCGGCGAGAGGCTGGGGTTGGCACCCAGCACCAGGGCAGCGGCACCGGCGACATGCGGGCTGGCCATCGAGGTACCGGAGAGCGTCGCGCTGCCCGTATTGCTGTTGTAGGCCGCCGACACGATGTTGGTGCCCGGTGCGTAGATATCGAGGCAGGGGCCGAAACTGGAGTAGCTGGCCTGCGCATCGGTGTTGGTGGTGGCACCCACCGTTATCGCACGCGGCACCTTGTTGGGCGAGCCGGTGCAAGCGTTGGAGGACGAGTTGCCCGCCGCCACCGCCAGGGATACACCCGCGTTGATCATCGCGTTCACTGCCGAGTCGAGCGCCGCCGAATTGCTGCCGCCCAGCGACATGTTGGCCGCTGCCGGCAACACGCGGTTGGCCGTCACCCAGTCGACGCCAGAGATGATGGTGGAGGTGGCAGTGCTGCCTGCGCAGCTGAATACGCGTACTGCGTGCACGGTGGCCTTCTTGGCAACACCGAATGTCGTGCCGACCGCAGTGCCCGCCACATGGGTGCCGTGGCCATTGCAGTCGGTGACGTTTGTGGCGACCGGTGCCGCACATCCGATGTTGAAGTTTTTGCACAGGGCACCGGTGCTGTTGGTCGCAAAGTTGCGACCCGTGCCGACGCGGCCGGTGAAGTCCGTGTGGTTGGCATTGATGCCCGTGTCGATCACATACACATGCGCGCCGGCACCGCCCTGGTTGGCGTAGATGTAGCTGCCGGACAGCGGCAGTGCGCGCTGGTCGATGCGGTCGATGCCGTAGCTCGGCGGGTTGTTCTGGGTGGCGACCAGCATCATCAGCTGATCCTGCTCGACCAGCTTGACGAAAGGCAGTGCGGCCAAAGCCTGGGCCTGGGACTCGGAGAGCCTTGCCGTGAAGCCGGTGAACGCCGAGCTGTAACGCGCCAGCACCTGGCCGCCGCCCACCTGCACCAGCGCCGCTTCGGCGAGGGCATCGACACCCAGGCGTGACAGCAGTGCCGGCAAGGCCGGCTTGTCGAGCACCACGATGTACTGATTGGGGATGCGCTCGGGGCCGACAGCCTGCGCCGGCAGTGCAGCAAATGCGGTGGCGGACAAAACGGAGCAAGCGACGGTTTTGGAGATGCGTTTGTTTTGGATCATGACCTTCCTTGTCTGATTGACGGTGCCCGGCTGATGCCGAACGCTTGATGCCGGCGGTTAAATCTTACGATCGTTACTAACGGCCCGACCAGCGGTATCGGATGTATAGCAAGCATCAATTCCGGAATGCAATGCGATTCTTGACTCAGTTCACCATGTTCAGCATCTACTTCACACTTCCGCTGCGCATTTCAGCGGTACTGGAAACGAAAAAGGCGAGCCGAAGCTCGCCTTTTCGCACGGCCATGAAACTTCAGGGCGCGGTGTACAACAACAGATTGACGGTGTTGGCACCGATCGATGTCACCTTGCCCGGTGTGGCATTGCCGACCAGCGTGCTGCGCACCTGGGCCGGGTTCGCACCGGGCGAAGCACCGAGAATCAGTGCGATCGCACCCGCAACATGCGGGCTGGCCATCGAGGTGCCCGAGAGCACTGCGGTGCCGGTGTTGTTGCTGGAGCTTGCCGACGTGATGCTGCCGCCGGGTGCAAAGATATCGATGCAAGTGCCGAAGTTCGAGAACGAGGACATGCCGTCACCGTTGTCCGTCGAGCCGACCGTGATGGCGTTGGGCGCCTTGTAGGGCGAGCCCGAGCAGGCACCGGAGCTGTCGTTGCCCGCCGCCACGGCCATCGAAATGCCCTTGGCAATGACGTTTTCCACAGCTTGGTCGAGTGCCGGTGAGTCACCGCCGCCGAGCGACATATTGCCCACCGCCGGTTTGACGGCATTGGCGGCAACCCAGTCCACACCGGCGATCACGCCTGCGTTGGAACCCGAGCCGCTGCAGCCCAGCACGCGCACCGCGTGAATGGTGGCTTTCTTCGCCACGCCATAGACAGTGCCGGTGGCCGTGCCAGCGACGTGTGTGCCGTGGCCGTTGCAATCGGTGGTGTCGGCGGGGTCGGTGTCGCCAGAGAACAGGCCGGTGCCTAAATCGAGCGCGCCGAGATTGATCGGCAAGATGCCGCCGGGGATGAGACCGCCGATGAGGCCATCGCTGTTGGGCGCGAAGTTGCGGCCCGTGCCGACGCGGCCGGTGAACTCGGTGTGGCTGGCATTGAGACCGGTGTCGATCACATAGACATTGACGCCGGCAGCGGCCTGGTCACGATAGATGTACAGACCATCCATCGGCAGGTTGCGCTGGTCGACGCGATCCAGACCCCAGGTGGCGTTGGACTGCGTGGCAGAGGCCGACATGACCTGATCCTGCTCGACCAGCTTGACGAACGGCAGCTTGCCGAGAGCCTCTGCCTGGTTGGCGGTGATGCGGGCCGAAAAGCCCGTCAGTGCCGTGCTGTACTTGCTGAGCACCACGCCACCGCCCACCTGCACCAGCGTGCTCTGCACGAGGTCGTTGAGGCCGAGTTTGGCGAGCGAGGCCGGCAGGGCGGCCTTGTCGAGCACGACGATGTATTGATTGGGGATCAGCTTGGATGCAGGGGTTGCAGCCGTGGCGCTGACGGTGGACATCAAGGCACAGCCGCTGATCGCCGCGGTAAACACATTTTTCAGCACTGGGTTCTGACGAATCATGAAAACTCCTATATTTAGGTCCCGCTCTTGGATGCCCTGAATAACCATAGGCGATGAGTAAAACCCGTCTCGTGTAAAACTTCCTTGTGCATCCTTTCAGACGAACGGACCCAACCGGCCGCCGAGAGACCTAAGGCGTATAGCAAAGGCCTTGCCACAGCGGCAATACGATTCGCGCGTCAGATTAAAAAATACCCATGAACGCCCCCACCAGCTTTCTCTGGCACGACTACGAGACATTTGGCGTTGACCCGGCGCGCGACCGTCCCTCGCAATTCGCCGCCCGCCGCACCAATGCCGCGCTGGAACCCGTCGGCGAGCCGATCAGCCTGTTCTGCCAGCCGGTGATCGACGTGCTGCCGCATCCCGATGCGGTGCTGCTCACCGGCATCAGCCCGCAGCGCGCGCGCGACGAAGGCCTGCCCGAATACGGGTTCGCCGAGGCCATCCACAAGGAAATGATGGTCACCGGCACCTGTGCCGTGGGCTTCAACACCCTGCGCTTCGACGACGAGGTGACGCGCAACCTGTTCTGGCGCAACTTCCACGAGCCCTATCTGCGCGAATGGTTCGGCGGCAACTCGCGCTGGGACCTGATCGACGTCATGCGCCTCTGGCACGCGCTGCGGCCGGCAGGATTGCAATGGCCCAAGCGCGAAGACGGCAGCACCAGCTTCAAGCTGCAACACCTCACCGCCGCCAATGGTCTGGCCCACGAACACGCGCACGAAGCCTTGAGCGATGTCGATGCCACGATTGGCCTCGCCCGCCGTTTGCGAGAGGCCCAGCCGCGTCTCTGGGAGCACGCACTGAAGCTGCGCGACAAGCACTTCGTGCGCACCCTGCTCAATGTGCAGCAGATGACGCCACTCGTGCATGTTTCATCCAAGATCCCTGCCGCGCGCGGCTGCCTGGCCGTCATTGCACCGCTCGCCCAGCACCCGACCAACAGCAATGCGGTCATCACTTTCGACTTGAGCGTTGATCCGACCGAACTGCTGGAACTCGATGCCGACGAACTGCGCGAGCGCGTGTTCGCCAGCGACGACGACCTGCCGGATGGCTTGAGCCGCATCCCGCTCAAGGGCGTGCATGCCAACAAATCGCCCATGCTCTCGCCGCTCGGCACGCTGGATGCGGCGACGGCAGAGCGCTGGGGCATCGACCTCGCCCGCTGCCAACAGCACCGCGACCTGCTGCTGACGGTGCGCGAGGCACTGGCCGAGAAAGTGCGCGCGGTGTTCACCGCACCCGAGTTCGAGGAACAGGACGCGGAGCTGTCGCTCTACGCCGGCTTCATGCCCGATGTCGACAAGCCGCTGCTCGCCAAGGTGCGCGATGCCAGCGCCGACGCGCTCTGGAACTACCAGGGCCAGTTTCGCGATGCGCGGCTCAACACCCTGCTGTTCCGCTATCGCGCGCGGCATTGGCCCGATCGCTTGAGCGAGGACGAAGTCAGCGAGTGGCGCGAGTTCGTGCAGGGCAAGCTGCAATTCGATACCGGCCTGGCGGGCCTGACGATGGAGAGCTACGAGCAGCTCATCGAAGCGCGGCTGTTCATTGCCACCACACCCGAGCAGCGCGGCCTGCTGCAAAAGCTCAAGGACTGGCCGATCGAGAGCGGCCTGAGCCGTTTGCTGGGTCGCTAGTCGCGCGATAATGCGCGCCCAGAATCAAGCCTCAAAGCCGCACATGACCCGTCGCATCCTCGTCACCAACGCCCTGCCCTACGCCAACGGCCCGCTGCATCTCGGCCACATGGTCGGCTATCTGCAAGCCGATATCTGGGTGCGCTACCAGCGCATGTGCGGGCACGAAGTGCATTACGTCTGCGCCGACGACGCGCATGGCACGCCGATCATGCTTGCGGCCGAGAAAGCAGGTGTGACGCCCGAGGCCTTCATTGCCGACATCCAGCAGCAGCACGAGAAGGACTTCGCGGACTTCGGTGTCGGCTTCGACCACTACCACTCGACGCACTCCGAAGAAAACCGCCAGCTTTCAGAGAGCATCTATACGCGTCTGAAGGCGGCGGGTGCGATCAGTGCGAAGACCATCCAGCAGCTCTACGACCCGGTGAAGCAGATGTTCCTGCCGGATCGCTACATCAAGGGCGAGTGCCCCAAGTGCGGCAGCGCCGACCAGTACGGCGACAACTGCGAGGTCTGCGGCGCGGCCTACTCGCCCACCGACCTCAAGAGCCCGCGCAGCGTGGTGAGCGGGGCCACGCCGGAGATGCGCGACAGCGAGCATTACTTCTTCGAGCTGGCGCAGTTCCAGCCGTTTCTCGCCGAGTGGCTGAATACGGCAAACATCCACAGCTCCATCAAGGCCAAGCTGCGCGAGTGGTTCGATGCGGGCCTGAAGGCCTGGGACATCTCGCGCGACGCGCCCTATTTCGGCTTCGCCATCCCCGACGCGCCCGGCAAGTATTTCTACGTCTGGCTGGACGCGCCCATCGGCTACATCGCCAGCTTCAAGGCGCATTGCGCCAAGCACAGCCTGGACTTCGAGTCGTTCTGGAAAGCGGGCAGCAACACCGAATTGCACCACTTCATCGGCAAGGACATCGTCAACTTTCACGGCCTGTTCTGGCCCGCGATGCTGCATGGCTCCAATCACCGCACGCCGACGGCGCTGCACGTTAACGGCTATCTGACGGTGAACGGCGCGAAGATGAGCAAGTCGCGCGGCACCTTCATCAAGGCGCGGACTTATCTCGAAACCCTGCCGCCCGAAGCACTGCGCTATTACTTTGCAGCGCGCCTCGGTGCGGGCCCGGATGACCTCGACCTCTCGTTCGCCGACTTCACCAGCCGTGTGAACAGTGATGTGGTGGGCAAGTGGGTGAACATTGCCAGCCGCTGTGCGGGTTTCATCGAGAAGCAGTTCGATGGTCAGCTCGCGACGAGCATGGATCGCCAAGAGCTGTTAGAGCACGCGGTTGCGCAAGCCGATGCCATCGCCGCGCGTTATGACGCCGGTGAATACAGCGAAGCCTTGCGGCAGATCATGGCGCTGGCCGACGCCGCCAACGTTTACATCGCCGAAACAGCACCGTGGACGCTCGCACGCGACCCTGCACAGCGCGAGCGTCTGCATGCCGTCTGCACCACGGCACTCAACCTGTTCCGCGTATTGACGGCTTACCTCAAACCCGTGATGCCCAAGGTAGTGCTGGAAGCCGAGCGATTTCTCAATATCGAACCGTTGCAATGGCAAACGATTGCCACACCACTGCTCGGCACCCGCATCGCCAGCTACGCCCCGCTGTTCACCCGCATCGAAACCAAGAGCATTGACGCCGTGATCGAAGCCTCGAAGGAAGACGTGAAGCCCGCTGCCGTAACGACACCCGCAGCGTCCGCCAAGGTGGAGGTAGCAAGCGATGCCGCCACCATCAGCATCGACGACTTCACCAAGGTCGATTTGCGCATCGCCCGCATCGCCTCGGCCGAACACGTCGAAGGCGCCGACAAGCTGCTGCGCCTCAAGCTCGACTTGGGCGCAATGGGCGAGCGGCAGGTGTTCGCGGGCATCAAGGCGGCG